>CANIBQ010000014.1 GCA_947465645.1 Acidobacteriota bacterium
ACAAGCTGTTCGTTCCGGTCGAGCGGCTCGACCTGGTTCAGAAGTTCAGCGGGGGCACGCGTCCGGCACTCGATCGACTCGGCGGGACGACGTGGGAGAAGGCGAAGACGCGCGTCAAGAAGGCGATGCGCGACATGGCGGAGGAGCTGTTGAAGCTCTATGCCCAGCGCAAGGCCGTGGCGGGGCATGCGTTCGCGCCCGACACACACTGGCAGGAGGAATTCGAGGGCGCATTCCCCTACGACCTGACGTCGGACCAGGCCACCGCGGTCGCCGAGATCAAGAAGGACATGGAATCGACGACGCCGATGGATCGGCTGCTGTGCGGCGACGTCGGTTACGGCAAGACAGAAGTCGCGGTGCGCGCGGCGTTCAAGGCGGTGATGGACGGCAAGCAGGTCGCGGTGCTGGCGCCCACGACCGTCCTCGCGTTTCAGCACGCGAAGACGCTGCGCGATCGGTTTGCCGGGTTTCCCGTGTCCATCGAGGTCGTCAACCGCTTTCGATCGAAGCAGGAGACGGCGGAGGCCCTGGCTGGTGCCGCCGCCGGCAAAGTGGACATCCTCGTCGGCACCCATCGCCTGCTCTCGAAGGACGTGGCGTTCAAGGATCTCGGCCTGCTGGTCGTCGACGAGGAGCAGCGGTTTGGCGTCGGCCACAAGGAGCGCATCAAGCAGATGCGCAAGAAGGTCGACGTGCTGACGATGACCGCCACGCCGATCCCGAGGACGTTGAACATGTCGCTCGTCGGCATCCGCGACATGTCGATCATCGAGACACCGCCGAAGGATCGGTTGTCGATCCAGACCAACGTGGTGAAGTTCGACGCTCCGGTCATCGAGCGGGCGGTGCGGAACGAGCTCGCGCGCGGCGGGCAGGTGTATGTCGTGCACAACCGCGTCGAATCGATCTTCTCGATCGGGGCGCTGCTTCAGCGTCTCGTGCCCGAAGCCAGGATCGCGATCGGCCACGGACAGATGGGGGAGCACGAGCTCGAAAAGGCGATGCTCGACTTTGTCGAACGGCGCGCCGACGTCCTGCTGTCGACGACGATCGTCGAGAACGGTCTCGACATCCCGAACGCCAACACGATCATCATCAACCGCGCCGACCGCTATGGGCTGGCACAGCTATACCAGCTTCGCGGGCGCGTCGGCCGATCGGACCGGCCGGCGTACGCGTACCTGCTGATCCCGCCGCAGGAGTCGCTGTCGCCGGTCGCCCGCAAGCGCCTGGCGGCGATCAAGGAGTTCAGCGACCTCGGAAGCGGCTTCCGCGTGGCGGCGCTCGACCTCGAGATTCGCGGCGCGGGAAACCTCCTGGGCGGCGAGCAGAGCGGCCACATCGATGCCGTCGGCTTCGAGATGTACATGAAGCTGCTCGAGGAGACCGTCCGCGAGCTCAAGGGCGAGGAGATCGAGGACGACCTGCGCGCGACGGTCAACCTCCGCGTCGATATGAAGGTGGACGAGAGCTACATCCCCGACATGAATCAGCGGCTGATGGTGTACCGAAAGGTGGCCGGCGCTCGAACCGAGGCCGAGCTCGTCTCGACGATCGAGGAGATCCACGACCGGTACGGGCCGCCTCAGGACTCCGTGCTCAACCTTGCCGAATTCGGACGCATCCGCATCATGGCCGACCGGCTCGGCGTCGACTCCATCGACCGGGAAGGGCGCCTGGTCGTCATTAAGTTCAGGCCCCAGGCCAAGATCGACCCGGTTCGGCTGCTCAAGGTGGTCCATGAATGGCCTGGTGCCATGCTGGTACCGCCCGTTTCGCTCAAGCTGGACCTGGAGGCAGGCGCCAAGCCGGTCACCCAGGCGCCCGTTGGGCGCCCTGGGGCAGGTCCGCCGGAGCGAGTCCGCGGAACCGGCAAAACGCCGGCGGGGCTGAAATCGCCGACGGGACGCCAGGAAACGAGCTGGTGGACGGCCCGGGCTACCGCCGGTCAGGTCACCTCGGGCTTCACGAAAGAGGAGATCACGCGCCGCCCCGACCTGAACCCGCGAGCCGAGGGAGGCATGTTCTCCCGCCTCGAGGCGTTGCTGCGAGCCATCAGTTAAACTACTGGATTCCAAGGAATTGCCATGTTGAAGCGCTTTTCGACCGTTGCCTGTGTCCTGCTGGCCGTCCTGCTCGTGGTTCCCGTGCGAGCGGAAATCATCGAGCAGGTGCTGGTGAAAGTGAACGGCGACATCCTCACCAAGACCGAATTCGAGCAGCGGCAGGTCGCAATCCTCAGATCGCGGCCCGAGCTGGCCAACGTCTCGCCTGAAAGCGACGCGCTGCAGCGGGCCGTCGCGGAGGTGACCCCGCAACTGATTCTCGAGGCGGTTGATGAGCTGCTGCTGGTTCAGCGAGGCCGCGAGCTCGGCATGGCGCTCGGCGACGAGCAGTTCAAGACCATCGTCGAGAACATCAAGAAGCAGAACAACCTCGAGGACGAAGAGCGCTTCGGGGCGGCGCTGAAGCAGGAAGGCATGACGCTGGCCGACCTGCGGCGAAATCTCGAGCGGCAGATGTTCGTGTCGCAGGTGCAGCAGCGCGACATCGCCGACAAGATCAGCGTGACGGAAGACGAGTCGAAGGCGTATTACGAGGCGCACAGGAACGAGTTCACGACGCCGTCCCAGGTCACGCTCCGCGAAATCCTCGTCGAAGTGCCTGTGGCAGGCGCGGGCATCAATGTCGGCCAGGACGACGACGCGAGGGCCGAGGCCGAGGCGATTCGCGCGCGACTGCTGGCGGGCGAACCGTTCGCGCGGCTCGCGGGCGAAGTCTCCGACGCGCCGTCCAAGGCCAACGGCGGATTGATCGGCCCCGTGAGCCACGACGAGCTCGCCGCCGCGCTCCAGGAGCTCGTCGACAGGATGAAGGTCGGTGAGCTCGCCGAGGTCATCCGCACACCCCGGGGCTATCAGATTCTCAAGCTCGAGGCGCGCACCGACACACAGATCCGGACGTTCGAACAGGCGCGCGACGACATCGGCAACAGGGTGGGCGACCAGAAGATCGCCGGCGAACGCCTGAAGTACCTGGATCGGCTGCGCACGCAGGCCACGATTACCTTTCGCAACGACGAGTTGAAGAAAGCGTACGAGCAAGCGCTGGCAGACAGGCAGAAGGCCCAGGTTGGATGAGTGACGCTCACTGGTACGCACTCTGGACACGTTCGCGTCACGAGCAGGTGGTCCGCGAACAGCTCGCGCAGAAGCAGATAGAGGCGTTTCTTCCGACGATCACCAAATGGAGCCGATGGAAGGATCGCAAGAAGAAGATCGACTGGCCCCTGTTTCCCGGGTACTGCTTCGCCCGGTTCGACGCGAAAGAGCGCCTGCCCATTCTCAAGTGCACCGGCGTGGTGAACATCATCTCGTTCGAGGGCGAGCCCGCGCCGATTCCCGAGCATGAAATCGACAGCATCCGCCAGCTCGTCGACAGCGATCTGGCCTACGATCCGTGTCCGCTCATCAAAGAGGGGGCGATGGTCGAAGTGATGCACGGGCCGCTTCGCGGCGTGATGGGCCGTCTCGTGCGAAAAGACAACGAAAAAGCGCGCCTGGTGTTGTCGGTCGATCTCATCGGCCAGGCGGTCAGCGTCGAGGTCGACGCCGGCGACGTGCGTCCCTACTAAATGAAAATCGGCAACATCTCTCTCTCGTCGCCGTTCGTGGTCGCGCCGATGGCGGGAATGACCGACACGGCGTTCCGCCGCCTGGTGAAGCGCCAGGGTGGCTGCGGGCTCGTCGTCACGGAGATGGTGTCTTCGGAGGGTCTGGTGCGCGGCATCGACCGAACGCTCGAGTACGCCGAGTACACCGAGGAGGAGCGCCCCGTCTCGATCCAGATCTTCGGCGGCGATCCCCAGAAGATGGCCGCCGCGGCGCAGGTCGTCGAAGCGATGGGCGCCGACATCGTCGACGTCAACATGGGATGCCCGGTGGCGAAGATCGCCAAGCACGACGCCGGCTGCAGCCTGATGCGCCAGCCCGCCCACGCGGCGGAGGTGATCAGCGCCATGACCAGGGCAGTCAAGATTCCTGTCACGGTGAAGATGCGAGCCGGCTGGAATGACGGCTCCCGCAACGCGCCTGAGCTTGCGCGGATGGTGCAGGACGCCGGAGCCGCCGCCGTCACGATTCACGGCCGCACGGCGGAACAGTCCTATAGCGGCTTCGCCGATTGGGATCTCGTCGCGCGGGTGGCGGACGATCTCAGCATCCCTGTGCTGGGCAGTGGCGACTGCCTCGAGCCTGAGCAGGTGATCGATCGCATGCGCTCCGGAGTCAGCGGCGTCCTGGTTGGACGCGGTGTCCTGCGCAACCCCTGGATCCTGGCGCAGGCCGCGGACATCGTCGCCGGCCGGGCGCCGCGCGCGGTGACGTTGGCCGATCGCGGCCGCTTTCTTCTCGAGTACATCGACATGTTGATCGACGAGCGGGTGGCGGAAGCGGAAGGGTTCAGGCACGTCGCAACCGGGTCGCCGGCGCCGGCGCGGGGCCGGGAGCGCTGGGTGATCAACAAGCTGCGTGCCCTGTGCTCGTGGTATTCGAAGGGGCTGGACAACGGCTCGCACTTGCGGGTTCGCGTCAACTCGGCGTCCAGCATCACCGAGCTTCGCGACATCGTCCACGAGTCATTCCTCACCACCTCCTCTCTGGCAGCGATCTCATGAGTGACGGAGTTGCCGATCTGTTCCGGCAGGTTGCGAGCAATATGACGCGCGTCGCCGACAGCGCGTACGTCGATGCCGTCGGCCGCGCCGGGGATCTGCTGTACGAGAGTTTCACGGCCGGTCGCAAGCTGCTGGTGTTTGGCAACGGCGGTTCGTCGGCCGACGCGCAGCACCTGACGGCAGAGCTGGTCGGACGCTTCGCGTTCGACCGCAAGCCGCTGCCCGCGATCGCGCTCACCACGAACCAGGCGATTCTGACTGCGTGGAGCAACGATCAGTCGTTCGCGGACGTATTTGCGCGGCAGATCGAGGCCCTGGGGGCGCCAGGCGACGTCGCGTGGGGAATCTCGACGAGCGGGACGTCGCCAAACGTCGTCAAGGGCCTTCGCCGTGCACGCGAAAGCGGGTTGCGCACGATTGGAATGACTGGCGAGTCGGGTGGGGAACTGGCGAGCGTGTGCGACGTGCTGCTGGCGGTGCCGCTCGATTCAACGGCGCGCATCCAGGAAGTGCACCTCGTCACGTACCACGGCATCTGTGCCGCCCTGGAGCGCCGGCTATTCCGTGCGTAGCCCCGCCCCCGCCCGAACGGCAGCAGGAGCGCGCCCCGATCGAACGGACGCCGTGTGACGACGGTTCTGCCACTGCTGCTGTTGACCGGTTGCGCGCTGGCGACCTGGTCCGCCGCCCTGGCCTACCGTCGGCGATCGGCACCGGGCGCGACCGCCCTGTTCTGGCTGGTGCTCGCGGTGGCCTGGTGGTGCCTCACCGAGGCCTCTCAGGTGCTGCTGGGGCCCTTGTCGGCGAAGATCGTCTGGGCCAAGCTGCAATATCTCGGGATCGCAGGCGTGCCCCCGCTGTGGTTCCTCTTCACCGCCGAGTACGCCGATGCGGGCTGGGCCACGACACGTCGGGTTCGTGTGGCGCTCTGGCTCGCGGCGGCGCTCGCGGTCGCCGCTAGCGCGACCAACGAATGGCACCGCGCGTTCTGGACCTCCGTCGAGCTGATGCCGAACGGCGCGGCCGTGTACGAGCACGGGGTGCTGTTCTGGGCCTTCAACGCCTATAGCCACGCGCTGGTGTTCTCGGGCACGCTGCTGCTCGTCGGCGCGCTCCGGCGCTCGCCGGCCCCGCTCCGGGGACAGTCGCTCGCGATGATCGTCGCCGGGCTCGTTCCGTGGGGAGGCAATTTTCTGTACGTGGCCGGCCTGACGCCGGCGGGTCTCGACGCGACGCCTCTCGCCTTTACGGTGTCGGCACTGCTGTTCACCTCCGCCTTCTACCGGAACCATCTCCTCGATTTGGTCCCCGTGGCCCGCGAAGTTGTGGTCGAGACCCTCAGCGACGCGGTGATCGTCCTCGATTCGTCGCGGCGGATTCTCGACATGAATGCCGCGGCGCGCACGATGGCCGGCAATCCACCCGCGTGGGTCGGGCAGCCGGTGAAGACGCTGGTGACGCCGCTGCGGCAGCTGCCGCTCGATGCGGTGACCGATTCGTCGACGACGCTGACGGTCGAGGCGGTTGATGGGCGGGAGACGGCGCACTACGACGTCCGCGTCATCCGGGTCCCGGGAAGACACGAGAGCGCCGCCGCGTGGGTCGTGGTGTTGAGAAACGTGTCCGAGCAACTACGCGCCGAAGCCGAGCGCGCGACGCTCGAGGCGCGCGTCCAGGACCAGCAAAGGCGCGAGAGCCTCAGCGTGCTGGCCGGCGGGCTGGCTCACGACTTCAACAACCTGTT
This sequence comes from Acidobacteriota bacterium, assembly GCA_947465645.1. The sequence goes on from CANIBQ010000014.1 coordinate 6,423, forward strand.
GACGGGCATTGTCGGCAACGCCGATCTCCTGTCGCTGCAGATTCCGCCGTCAAGCGAGCTCGGCAACAACGTCGGCGCGATTCTCCTGGGCGCCCAGCGCGCGGCCGATCTTGTCGACAAGATGCTGGCGTACGCGGGTGAGCGCCACGGGTCGACCGACCGCGTCGATCTCGACGAGCTGATATGCGACATGGTGGATCTGCTACGGGCGTCTGCCGCGCGTCACTGCACCTTGCGGTACGAGGGGTTGCCGACCATGATCGAGGCGGATCCGACGCAGATCCGTCAGGTCGTCATGAACCTGATCATCAATGCGGCCGACGCTGTCGAGGAGTCCAACGGCGTGATCGAGGTCGTCACTGGCACGGAGTCGCTGACGGCGGATCAGCTGGATGACATCAATGCCGCGCCGGACGCGGTGCCAGCCGAGTACGCCTACCTCGACGTGCGGGATAACGGGGCTGGAATGGATCCGGTGACACTGGCGAGAATCTTCGAGCCGTTCTATACGACCAAGCCGACCGGTCACGGGCTCGGACTCGCGGCCGTGCAGGGCATCGTGCATGGACACCGCGGCGCGTTGCGCGTGGAAACCCAGCGCGGGTCGGGCTCGAGGTTTCGGGTGTGGTTTCCGCTGGCAGCGCCCGATCAGACGCCGCCGCGGCGCTCGAGCAAGTCGGCGAGTCCGTCCGCGCCGGTCATCATTTCGAAGTCATAGACCAGCCCCTCCTCGATCGATTCGAAGAAGCGCCTGCCCAGCTCGTCGTGGGCTCGGTGCTCGAGGTAACTCTTGAGTCCCGCAACGTCATCGAACTCGATTACCGCCGCGTACTGGTAGTCGACGGCCATCAACTGTTCGTAGTCCCGGCCGATCGCGATCCGTTTGCCGACGCGCGCGCGGCGAACAGAGGGGATGTCGTTGAGCGCGCGCGCGAAGGCGTCACCGAGCGCGGTGGCGTCCTCCGCGGAGAGCCCGGCCCGCGGACGAAACAGCACGACGTGGGCGATCAGCGCCGCCCCCCGCCTCCGCCGCCGCTGCGCGGTGGCTTCGGTCCGCGGGGCCGGTCATCGCGTCGCCCCGACGGCCTCGGCGGACCGCCGCTGCTGCTGCGCGGCTTCCCGCCTCCGCCGCTCCGCGGCTTCGGCGCGCCAGGCCCGCCCCCTGCACGCCACGGCGTTGGATCGTCCGGACCGTTGTCGCGGCCTCGTGGCGGTGCGTCTCGGTTGAAGGGCGGACGTGCCTTGAAGGGCGGTCGCGCCTTGAACGGCGGACGTGCCTCGAACGGCGGACGCGCCTTGAACGGCGGACGTGCCTCGAACGGCGGACGTGCCTTGAACGGCGCGCGACCTGCCGGAGGCACATCTCGTCTCAGCGGATCGCCGTGCGGCTTTTCGCGCGGTGGACGGTCGGGCACAGGAGGACGACTCTCGCGCGGCCGATCTTTCCAGTCACGTTTTTCTGGCGTGTCTGGCTTGTAGGGCGGGCGAGCTTGAAAGGGTCGTCCTGCCGGAGGACGACTCACCGGTGGACGCGCCGGTGGCTTGTCTCCAGGCGTCTCGGCGTTGAATGAACGCTGCTTGCGATCGAAGCGCTCCTGCCGCCGGTCCTGATTGCCTTTCTTCTTGGCGTCCTTGAACTTCTGCCGCGGATCTTTATGCTCGCCGCCGGGACGCCAGTCGCGACCGCGACGTTCACCAGGCGGCGCTGGTGGCCGGTTGGCGAGGGGTGGGCGATGACCTTCGGGGGGCCGGCGGCGCGCTTCGGTCTCCTCGCGTGCAGCCTCGGGCGACTCCCACAGCTTGCCCCGCGCAAACCACTTCATCTCTGCGTCGGGATGCTTCTCCTGCAGGCGCTTGAAGGTCGGCATCAGATCGTCGCGCTCTGCCGCGCGAAACGCCGTCGGCAGGCCGCCTGCGATGATCGTCCAGTAGGAATAGCGAGGGGGCACTAGTGGACCGTCCGGACTGATTGAGTACTACTCACAACAAGCCTCCGAGCGCGGTTTTCCGGCCGCGACAACGGCGCGGCCGACAGGAATTCGAAGAGACACACCATTAAATGTCGGCTCCGATGCGTTTCAATTTTTCAACGAGCGTGGTCCGCTTGATGCGGAGCAAATCGGCCGCCTTGTTGCGGTTGCCCTGGGTGCGATCGAGGGCGCGGTAGATGAGGTCGCGCTCAATGGCCGCGAGATACGTGGGCATGTCGAGACCCTCTTCCGGAAACTCCACAAACGGCGTGGACGTGGTCTGCGGCGTCGCCTGCACTTCGGGAGGCAGATCCGCGGTTGTAATTTCGGGACGCCCGCCCGACAGCGCGACCGCGCGCTCGATCGCGTTCTCGAGCTGCCGCACGTTGCCCGGCCACGCGTAGGCCATCATCGCCCGCATCGCGCCCTGCGACAGGTGCATGGGGGTATCCGGCGCGAACTTCTCGAAAAAGTGCTTGGAGAGCAGGGGGATGTCGTCGCGGCGGTCGCGAAGCGGCGGCAACTCGATCGGGATGACGTTCAGGCGGTAGTAGAGGTCCTCCCGGAAGGTGCCCTCGGCCACCATCCGCGCGAGCTCCGAATTGGTGGCGGCGATGACCCGCACGTCGACCTTGATCGTCTGGTTGTCGCCGACGCGCTCGAACTCCCGCTCCTGCAGCGCGCGCAGCAACTTCATCTGCAGGCCGACGCTCATCGTCCCGACTTCGTCGAGGAAGAGCGTTCCCTTGTGCGCCTGCTCGAACCGACCCTGACGCGTTCCGACTGCGCCAGTGAATGCGCCGCGCACGTGCCCGAAGAGCTCGGCCTCGAGCAGCGTCTCGGGAATCGCGCTGCAGTTGAGTGCGACGAAGCGGTGCGCGCGCCGGGGGCTGTTGTGGTGGATGGCTCTGGCGACGACCTCTTTGCCCGTCCCCGTCTCCCCCGTCACCAGGATGGTGCTGCTCGAGCGGGCGACCGTTTCGAGCATCTGGAAGAGCGCCTGCATCGGACGGCTGCGCCCCAGGATGCCGCCGAACTGATACCGCTCTTCGAGCTGCGACCTGAGGTAGGCGTTCTCCGACGTCAGGCGCCGCTGCTCCATCGCCTTCTGAAGCACGTGCATCAGCTCGTCGAACTGAAATGGCTTGGCAATGAAGTCGGACGCGCCGCGCTTCATGGCTTCCACGGCGTCCTTGAGGGTGCCGTAGCCGGTGATCACGATGGCCACGATTCCCGGATAGCGCGCCAGCGCCGACTGGATAACGCGCCCGCCATCTATCCCCGGCATCCGCAGGTCGGTGATGATGATGTCGAATGCGAACTGGTCGAGCAGTTCGAGCGCCTTTTCGCCGCTGTCAGCCTCCACGACCTCGAAGCCGCGCTCGCCGAGCCGCTCCGCCATCAAGCCGCGGAGTGCCGGCTCGTCGTCGACGAACAGGAGGTGGGGGTTGCCTTCAGCCAAGGTGCCAATATGTTGACACACCCCAAGTCCTAACGCTTGGCGGGCACGAGCCGATACCCACTTTGTAAGCGGCTCGGGAGACCGAGCCGGGTTCCTGGTTCTTGATTCCTGGTTCCTTTAAAGGCCCGAGGCCTGAGACATATGGACCGACAGACTCTGTCGATCATGAAAGCGTGCGAAGCGGTTGGCGTAAGCCGGCGCACGATCTACAACTGGATTTCCGCCGGCAAGGTCGAATACGTCCGCACCGCGGGCGGCTCGATCAGGATATTTGCCGACACGCTCTGGCGTGACGGCGCGAAGGAAACCGGCTATCACGCCGCCGCAACAACCGAAACAGCAGGACCACACGCGTGAACCTTTCGTCGCACCAGATGCATGAACTTGGGGCCGATGCCCTGCAGATGAACCCGGACCTACGCCTGCTGTTCCACCAGTTGAACAATCAACTGGGAATCGTGCTCGCGCACGCCGAATTGCTCGAAGCCAAGGCGCTTGACGACATCAGCCGCGCCCGTGCTGCGCAGGTGGTCTCGAGCGTCCTCGACGCCATGGGCACCGCACGGGAAATCCGCCGTCGCTCCGAGCCCGCAGGCGTCTGACGTCCGAAATCAGCACAGCAACCTCACCTCAGCACGACTCTGTTCCATCCGTAAGACACGGTCGAATTTTGTAATCTATCCCGTCAATTTGTTGGCGACTCAGGTCATCAATATCGCCATATTATTGGCGTTTTGGGCACCGTCGCAACCGACCCGTTCTTCAATCCTGTCAATTCCGATCTTCCATAAACCATAGGCGCATCAGGCGCTTAGAACCGATATTCATCGTCCGCGCGAGACGATGACAAAACGGGCTCTGTCGTGTGGTACCCGAGTTGCCCTATACGGGTTCCGAGGTGACGATCATGCGCCCCCATAGCGCCACAGAAAATCCGCGAGTCGTTGCAGGTATCCCGTTTGTCGAGCAACTGGCCCGCCGGGTTGCCGCGACCATGCCCCACTCGATCGACATCGGCGACCTTGTCCAGGACGGGGTCATCGGTCTCATCGACGCGGCGCAGCGTTTCGACGAAGGTCGCGGCATCAAGTTCGAGACATTTGCCGAGCGGCGTGTGCGTGGCGCCATGATCGATGCGCTCCGCAAAGACGCGTGGCCGCGCGGCGTTCGCCGCCAGCGTCGCGAGATAGAGGCCGCTCGTGAGGCGCTGCGCCGGGAACACGGCTGCGAGCCGTCGCTCGCGGAGCTCGCCGCCAAGATCGGCTCCGACGAGAAGCGGCTCGGCCGCACCATCGTCCGGATCCACACGATCGAGTCGACCTCGCCGCTCGCTTCCAACGACAACCTCGACGAATCGACGCTGCCGCAAGCGTTGATGCCTTCGCAGCCCGAGCAGCCGGACATGGAATACGAGAAGGCCGAGACGAAGGACCGCGTGCGCGCCGCGATTGCGTCGCTCCCGCCCCGCGAGCAGAAGGTCATCGGCCTCTACTATTACGGCGAAGCGACGATGAAGCAGATCGGCGCGGAGATCGGCGTCAACGAGTCGCGTGTCTCGCAGTTGCATGCGCGGGCGATTCGCCGCCTTCGTGAGGCGCTCGAGATGATGGTGCCCGCGGGGGAAGCCGCCGTGGTGATGCGCAGCGCGATTCTTTCGTTTCAGCAGAAGCCGAAGATGGCGAAGGCCACCCTCGAGAGCCGCGGCTGGACCGCGAGCGGCGGTGATGCGAGCAACGGCGTGACGAAGCCCGGGGTGGTGGTGAATTACGCGAGCGTTTCGCGCACGGCGCGCAGCAAGTCGGCAAGCCTGAACGGCTTCGCGAGCCAGCGGCAGCCGCTGTCTTCGAGAAAGCGCTCGGCATCGGTGCCAGCAACGTCGCCGGTGACGAAGATGACGCGTCGCGCCAGCGCGGGTGTTGCGGCGGAAATGGCTCGATAAAGCGTCATTCCATCGACGCGCGGCATCTTCAGGTCGCAGATCACCACGTCATATACCTTTTTCCGCACGCGGGCGAGGGCTTCCTCGCCGTCACCCGCGTGATCGACCTTCAATCCCGCATCGCTCAGCGCTTCAACCACGGCCGCCGCCAGGGCGCGCTCGTCCTCGACGACCAGTACCGACGCGCCGCGCACGGCTTCCATCGAAGGTCCTGCGGACCTCGGCGCCTTGACCGTGAATCCGGTGCCGCTCACCGGTAGTTCGACGACGAACGACGCGCCGCGGCCCGATCCTTCCACCCGTATCCGTCCGCCGTGTTCCTGCACGATGGCGTAGGCGACGGTCAAGCCCAGCCCCGTCCCTTTGCCGACCTCCTTCGTCGTGAAGAACGGGTCGAAGATCTTCGTCTTGACGTCGACCGGAACGCCGGGACCGTCGTCGCTCACTTCGAGCACGACCGACTCGTGATCCGCATCGTGCCACGTGCGTACAACGAGCGATCCGCGGCCGTTGGCCGCGAGCATGGCTTGCTCGGCGTTGATGACCAGGTTCAGGAGCACCTGCTGCACCTGGTGGGCGTCGGCGAACACCGGCGGCAGGCCCGCGGCGAGCGCCGTGACGACCGAGATATTGGAGACCTTCTGCTCGTACGCGCGAAGCGAGAGCGTTTCGCCCACGACTTCGTTGAAATCGATCATCGACCGCGTCGACTGGCGCTTTCTGGCAAACGTCAGCAGGTTGCGGACGATGCGCGCGGCGCGCTCCGCCTCGGCCAGGATGACGTCCACGCCGCGCCTCGAGGCGTCGTCCAGCTTCCTGGTTGACAGTCGCTCAGCCCAGCTCAGGATCGTCGCGAGCGGATTGTTCAGTTCGTGGGCGACGCCGGAGATGGTCTGGCCGAGCGCGGCCATCTTTTCCGCCTGGAGGAGCTGCTGATAGAGGTCGCGTGACTGGTCGTCGAGCTTCTTGCGCTCGCTCACGTTGCGCATGAGGGCTTCGACCCGGATGGCGTCGTCGCGCGTGGCCGGTTCGGCGCGCGCGGTGACCTCGACCCAAACGGCGGTGCCGTCCATGCGCCGCATGCGGAGGAGATAGTCGGTGACCGCGCCCTCGGTCTTCAGCCGGGCGATGAACGAGGCGCGCGCCGCCGGCTCGGCGAACCGGTCGGACGCGAAGGGCGTGACCTCCGCTTCCGGGGTGTCGGCGGCGTAGCCGAAAATGAGCTTGAGATGCGGATTGGCGGCGACGGTCGATCCACCGGTCGCGTCAGCGTCGGCCGCGAGCGAACCGATGAAGACGCCCTCATGGACCGCTTCGAACAGCCGTGCGAACGCGTTCGCACGCTGCCCGCGCGCCGGAGGCGGACTCGAGTCGGCGCTCACGCGAAACTGCGCGCCATTTCGGCCAATGTTAGCTGATTGACCGCCTTGACACCATTGGGGACGGCCGGTAGGCTCCGACCGATGAGACTGGTCGGGCGTCACGATCTCTACTGGCTCGTCGTGATCACGGTCGCGGTCTTTGCGATGTTTTCGCGGCCGCTCGGCGTGGCCCTCGCCTACGCGCACGACCTCGACCAGGGGCGCGGCCTCCAACTGTTGCCGGGGCTGGTCATCCTGACGGGCGCCTTCGTCTTCCACCAGTTCCGCAAGCGTCACGAGATGCACGCGCAAGCGTCGGCTGCGGCTGCGGAGGCGCGCCTCGCCACCGACCGAGCCGCCGAGATGGAGCGCCTGGTGGCGTTCGGGCAGGCGCTGGCGCGATCCCTCGACCGCGAATCGATTCGCGCGGCGGCCAGCGATCATCTTCCCGGTCTCGCCGGGAACCGCGGCGCCTGGACGATGATTCGCCTCGCCGCGTACTGGCAGCCGCTCACGCCCCTCGGCGACTCGGCCACGATCGAACGCGAACGTGCGGCGCGGCGCGCCCTTGGAGAGGCCGGCCCGCTCGTGAGTGGCGCATCCGGGGACGTCTGCTTTCCACTGATCGTCGCCGGCACGCCCGTGGGCGTGCTCGGCGTGTCGCCGGACCCGCCGCTGACCGAGCACCAGCGAAGCGTCCTCACGGCCGCGGCCGCGCTGCTGGCCGTCTCGCTCAAGAACGCCGAGCTCTTTCACGAAGTCCACGAGAACAGCGTTCGCGACTCTCTGACGGGCTGTTTCAATCGCAAGCACGCCCTCGAAGTCATGGACAGCGAGCTGCGGCGGTCGCGCCGGTCGCAGATGCCGGTATCGCTCGTGATGTTCGACCTCGACCACTTCAAGGAGATCAATGACACGTACGGCCATCTGTGCGGCGACGCCGTGCTTGCCGCCGTGGGCCAGCGCATGAACGCGGTGCTCCGCGGCAGCGATCTGAAGTGCCGGTACGGCGGCGAGGAGTTTCTCATCCTGCTTCCGGACACGCCGCTCGTGGGCGCACGCCGCGTCGCGGAGACCCTGCGGCGCGAGCTCGGCGACCGTGCCGTTCGCTGGAACGAAGAGGAGATCACCGTCACCGCCAGCTTCGGCCTCACGGCCATCACACCTGGCGAGGTGGACGCCAATGCCATCATCGGACGAGCGGACCGTGCGCTCTACAAGGCGAAGGAGAGCGGACGTAACCGCGTCTGCACCGCCGACGAACACGAGGCCGGCGCGATTGTCTGACCCACAAATGCGGCTCCCGCGCCCCTAAGATACGGAGGTGCGCACCGCGTACCTCGCCTGGCTGACCGTCTGTCTCATCTGGGGTACCACCTACCTCGCCATTCGCATCGCGCTCGAAACCATTCCTCCGGCGCTCGTCGGCGGCCTTCGCTACACGATCGCCGGGGCGATACTCGCCGCGGTTCTCTCCCTGCGCGGTGAGCGGTTGCCACCGACGTCGTACTGGGGCGGCCTCGCGCTCGTCGGGGGGCTGATGGTGGCCATCGGCAACGGTGGCGTGATCTGGGCGGAGCAGTGGGTTCCCAGCGGGTTTGCGGCACTGCTGGTGGCGGCATCCCCATTCTGGATGGCGGGCATCGAAGCGCTGCTGCCAGCCGGCGAGCGTCTGACCGTGCGTATGATCGGCGGCCTGCTGGTCGGCTTCTCCGGCATCGTCATCCTGGTCTGGCCGGATCTCACGGTCGGTGGATCGCAGGGCAGGCAGTTCGCCATGGGTGTCATCGCGCTTCAGATCGCCTGCCTGGGATGGTCGCTCGGCTCGTCGTACTCACGGCGGCATGGACGCGAGGAGAACGCACTGGGCGCGGCGGCGCTACAGATGATCTTTGGCGGCGTGATCATGCTGATTGCGGCGACGATGCTCGGCGAGTGGCGCAACCTCACGTTCACGCCGCGCACGTTTGCGGCTGAGCTGTATCTGTTGCTGGTCGGCTCGCTGCTGGCCTATCCGGCCTACGTGTACGCGCTCAAGCACCTGCCGGTCTCGACCGTGTCGCTGTACGCGTATATGAACCCGGTGATTGCGGTCCTGCTGGGCACCATCCTGTTGGACGAGCCGTTCGGGGCGCGGGTCATTCTGGCCGGTGCGCTGGTGTTTTTGGGAAGTGCGGTGGTACGGTGGTCGGCGACGCGAGGCCAAAAAATTGGAACTCAGAACACCTGACAGCGTTCCGAGTTCCCAATCAGAGTTACGCGTTCAGGACTTATGGCGCCCCGAATTCCGCGTCAGACGACTCGTCGCCCGCTGACCAGCCGCACCAGGAACAGCACCACGGCAACGACCAACAGGACCCAGATAAAGTTCCCGAGCGTGTACCCACTGACCATCCCCAACAGCCACAGGATAATCAGAATAATCGCAATGGTTTCGAGCACGTCATCCTCCTTCTCATTGCAGAGCAGAAGTGCAACATGAATGCCGCTCGCGACCTCATCGGTATGCGATCGGTCGTCCTTGCGTGTTGTCTGATGGGACTCGGCTCGACCGTTCGGGCTCAGCCGGTCGCGACATTTCTTGCGGGTGCCGCGGCCGGGCTGGCGATGCACGAGGCGGGACATGTCGCTGCCGGCGTGAGCTTCGGGGCGGCGCCAGGCGTGAAACAGGTATCGTTCGGCGGAATACCGTTCTTTGCGATCACGCACCGCACGGTGTCGCCTGCCCGTGAATTCGCGATCTCGTCAGCAGGTTTCTGGGCCCAGCACACGTCGAGCGAGATCCTGCTCACGCGCGCGCCGAACCTTCGCGCCACCCGCGCGCCCTTCGCCAAGGGGCTGCTCCTCTTCAACGCGTTGACGTCCGCGGCATACGCCGGGGCCGCGTTCACGCGCGCCGGGCCGGACGAACGCGACACGCGCGGAATGGCCGTCGCCGCGCGGCTTCGCGAACCGTGGATTGGAAGCGTCGTCCTGGCGCCGGCGATGCTCGACGCGGCGCGGTACTACAAGCCGGAGGTGCGATGGCTGCGGTGGGCGAGTCGTGCGTCGAAGGTCGCGGGCGCGTTGCTGGTGCTGCGTGCGGCCGATTAGCGCGCCGCCGGGCCGAGGGCGAATGTCATCAGTCCGCTCAGCACGACGCGACCGTTGACGCGGGCGAATCCCTCCAGTTGACCGACGCGGCTGCGAAGCCGCTTTACGCGCGCCTCGATCTCCACGACGTCTCCCGGATACACCGGTTGCCGATACCGCACGCGTTCGATGCCCATGAAAAACGGCAGCTTCTCCCGATTCTCAGGCTTCGAGAGAATCAGGATGGCGCCAACCTGCGCGACCGCCTCGGTCAGGATCGTCGGCGGCAACGCCGGGGATTCGCCCGGCTGGTGGGACAGATACCGCTCGTTCAGCGAGACATTCTTGATGCCGACGATGCGCTTGTCCGGCTCGAGCTCGGTGATGCGATCCACGAGCAGAATCGGGTAGCGATGCGGAAGAATCCTCTCGATGGCGCTGTAGTCGAGCGGAAGCGTCAGGTCACTCATGCAGACAGTCAGTATAATTCGTTCGGTCCCGAACGATCCCCCACATGAGTGATGCTGCGCCGCGCCCTGTTCGTCCGCCAACCGACACCGAGCTGCTTTCGACGCTCTTCGACCTCGGTCGGGACGTCATGTCCGTGCTCGATCTCGACGAGCTGCTCGTGCGCATCCCACAGCTCATCGCGCGGCTGACACGCTTTAGTGCCTTTTCCGTCTATCTGCTGGACGAAGGCGAGCAGAAACTGCGCATCGCCTACGCGATCGGGTACCCGGAAGAGATCACGCCGACGCTGCGGCTGGAGGTCGGCCAGGGTGTCGTCGGGGCGGCCGTTCTGGAGGGCCGTCCGATCCTGGTCAACGACATTCGCCTCGAGCCTCGCTACATGGGACCGCTGCGCAACATGCTGTCGCAGCTCGCAGTGCCGATGCGGCGCAAGGGCAAGGTCATCGGCGCCCTGAACCTGCTCAGCGAGACCACGGGCGCGTTTACGAGCCAGGACGAGGCGCTGCTTCGCCAGTTCGCCGCGCACGTTGCGGTCGCCATCGAGAACGCGCGCCTGTTCAAGTCGGAGCGCCAGTACGTCGACACGCTCGAAACCCTGGCCGAGATCGGGCGCGAGATGGCGTCGATCCTCGACCTCGACGTCCTGCTGACCCGCATCGCGAGTCTGACCAAGCGGTTGATCGACTACCGGACCTTCGGCATCCTGCTGGTCAACGAAGCCACACAGGAACTCGACATCAGGCTCGCGGTCAGCTATGGCGAGGAAGCGACCTCGAAGCACGTAAAGCTCGGCGAGGGGTTGGTCGGCTGGTCGGCGCTCCACAAGGAGCCGTTGCTCATCCCCGACGTCTCGAAAGATCCGCGCTATCTGAACCTCGTGCCTGACGCGAAATCGGAACTCGTGATTCCGATGCTCATCAAGGACCGCTGCATCGGCGTCTTCGACCTGGAAAGCCCGGAGCTGAGCGCGTTCACCAAGGAGCACAAAGAGCTATTGACGCTGCTCGCCGCGCAAGCGGCGGTCGCGATCGAGAATGCCCGACTGTACGAGGAGGTCCGCCGCAACGAGGAGCGGATCGAGAAGGAGCTGCGGTTCGCGCGACGCGTGCAGGAGGCGCTCCTGCCGACAGAGCTCCCGGTGCGGTTGCGACAGGCCGACGTCGCAGGGCGCTTCGCCTCCGCCCTCGAGCTCGGAGGCGATCTCCATGACTTTCTGGCGCCCGAGCCCAACAGCCTCGTCGTGGCCGTCGGCGACGTGTCTGGCAAGGGCGCTCCTGCGGCCCTGTACGGCGCGTTTGCGGCGGAGCTCGTGCGATCCCGCACCTTGCGCCGACGGTATGCGCCCGATCGGTTCAGCGTGGGCGGCGTGCTCGAGTCGATGAACACCATTCTTCACGAGCGCCAGCTCGAGGAGTACTACTGCACGCTCTGCTACGCCTTCTTCGATTTCAAGCGCCGCGCGCTGACCATGGCGAATTCCGGGCTGCCTTACCCGGTCCGGTGCTCTGGCGACGACTGCGGACAGATCGTGCTGCCGGGCGTGCCGCTTGGGTCGTTTCCCAACGTCACCTACGACGAAGTCACGATTCCTCTGCAGGTCGGCGACGTATTCGTCTTTTGCACGGACGGGATCTTCGAGGCGGTGAATGACGAGGGGGCTGAGCTCGGGGCGAGGCCGGTGTGCGAAATCGTCAGGGAGCGCCGCAACGACAGCGCACGGGCCATCGTCGACGCCATCTTCGAGATGGCGATCGCCTTCCGCGGTCATGTGCCGCAGAACGACGACATGACCGCTGTGGCGGTGAAGATTACGGCTTAGCTCTTTATCTTCCGGCTCTCTTCGCGAATGTGAAGACCCACTGAACGGCCGCCGAACACAGCCACCTCGTTGACCTTGCCCTTGACCTCGACACGCGTGCCCTTCGCCGGCGTCCGGCCCGACTGCGAGAGCACGGTGATCTCGCCGCTGCCGTCGTCCACGCTGTAGAGCTGGAACGGCACCAGCGGAATTCCCCAACTGTTGGTGACGACGCCCGTCACGCTCACGGAGCGGTCGTTGTACTTGGTCGGCTGATCCTTCAGCTCGGCGATGCGCACACCCCGGGCCGCGCATCCGGCGATCAAAACCATGCAGACGATAGCGACCGACAGGCGTGATGCTGTTTTCATACGTTGCTCCGGCGCCTTGGTGTTCAAGACGCATGCCCGGGCAACCGAATGATTCTTACAGTAATTCCCCGCCCTGGCGGGCCGGGCGTCCTCGATCGGGGTCAGTAGGTGTTGAGGTAGCGGTCGATTTCCCAGCGCGAGACGTGCCGGATGTAGCCGTCCCACTCGGTGCGCTTGGCGGCGAGGAAGTGGTCGACGATGTGATCGCCGAGCGTTTCGCGCATGAGGTCGCTCTTCTCGAGCTCGTCGAGCGCCTCACTCAGGGTGCCAGGAAGTTCGTCAATCCGCAGGTGACGGCGCTCCCGGTGACTCATCGTGTAGATGTTCTTGTTGACCGGCGGCCCGGGATCGGTCTGCTTATCGATGCCGTCGAGACCCGCCCGGAGCATCACCGCCAGGGCGAGGTACGGGTTGCAGGAGGGGTCGGGCATGCGCAGCTCGATGCGTGTGTTGGGGCCGCGCGCCGCGGGCACGCGCACCAGCGGACTGCGGTTGCGCTCGGACCAGGCAATCGCCGTCGGCGCCTCGTAGCCGGGCACGAGCCGCTTATAGGAGTTCACGAGCGGGTTGGTGATCGCGCAGAACGCCTTGGCATGGCGGAGGAGACCGCCGATGTACTGCAGGCACGTGCGGCTCAAGTGCCCGTCCGACTTCTCGTCGTAGAACACGTTCTTGGTGCCGGTGAACAACGCCTGGTGCGTGTGCATGCCGCTGCCGTTGACCCCGACAATCGGTTTCGGCATGAACGTCGCGTGGAGGCCGTTGCGGTTGGCGACGTTCTTGACGACGAAGCGGAACGTGCTCACGTTGTCTGCCGTCGTCAGGACATCGTCATGGCGGAAATCAATTTCGTGCTGGCCCGGTGCGACTTCGTGATGCGCCGCCTCGACGTGGAATCCCATCTGCTCGAGCACGAGGATGATCTCGCGACGGACGTCCTCGCCCAGGTCGACGGGCGTGAGGTCGAAGTAACCGCCCGAGTCGTGCGTCTCGGTGGTGGGCTCGCCGCTCTCGCGGCGCTGGAAGAGGAAGAACTCGGCTTCAGGACCGGCGCGCATCGCAAAGCCCCGCTCACCAGCGAGCGCGACAACCCGCTTGAGCGTGGACCGCGGGCAACCGGCGAACGGAGTGCCGTCGGGGTTGGCAATGTCGCAGATGATGCGCGCCACGCGCTCGGAGCCGGCGTAGGTCCAGGGGAACACCTGGAAAGTGTTCAGGTCGGGCTTGAGGTACATGTCGGATTCCTCGGTCCGCACGAACCCCTCGATGGACGAGCCGTCGAACATGATCCGGCCGTCGAGCGCCTCGGCAAACTGTTGGTCGGGCACCTCCACGTTCTTGATCGCGCCGAGGATGTCGACGAACTGCAGCCGCATGAACTTGACCTTCTCGCGCTCAACCCGCTCGAGAATGCGGGCGCGACGGTCGTCTTTCACCATTGACGCTAGAACCGCTGCGCGAGGCCGATGGAGAAGCGGCTTCTCCTGACGTCGTTCCGCTGCCACTGGTAGTCGTAGCCGCCCACCACCGAGGTCAGGCTTCGAAGGTCGAGCCGCACGCCTCCTGAGACGCTTTGCGCGCGGTAGTCGCCGATCTGGTCGATGGAGATCGTCTCGAAATCCTCGACGCCTGCCGTGTACCCGGCGGTCAGCCAGATGCGCGGGCGATAACGGAAGGCGCCCCGCGCATGCAGCGTGTCGCCGTGCTCATTGGTCAGGAGCAGGTTGCTCCTGCTGATCGAATGTGCATAGCGCAGGCCGATTGACAGGCGATCGGCGGCCCACCACGTCACGGCGGGAGAGATCACCGCCATCCGCGCGCCGTTGAAATCCAGGTAACGATACGTGCCGGTCCAGTTGGCGCGGCCGTAGGTGTGGTCAATCTCGCCGAGAAAATCCCGCTCGGGCATGACGAGATTACTGGGTCCGATCAGGGCGTGGCCGACGAGCGTCGTCATCGGCTTCCATCGCCATTCGGCCCCGCCGCCGCCGCGCTGATCGCTGACTCCGAACTTGCGCTGCGCGTCTCCGCGCCCAAAGACGCGCCACGTGTCGTTGAGCCGGTAATTGACCAGCACGCCGCCGCTGTTCGTGTTGGAAGCATCGCTGCTGAAGCTTTCTGAAAAGCCGTGCGCCTCCACGCGGTGGAAATACGACAGCCGCACGTCCTCGAGCGACAGGCGGTGCTGTTCGGTCGGCGACATCGCGACGACGCGCTCGAGGTAGCCAATGGCACGAACCGAGTTGCCGGCGTCGCGGTGCGCACGGCCCAGAGAGGCGAGGACAACCTCGCTGTCGGGCGCCAGCATCTCGGCCCGCTGAAGCACGTCAATGGCCTCGTCAGCGGCGTGCCGCGCAAGCAGCGTCGCGCCGACGCCGATCATCGCGTCGACGTTGCGAGGATCTTCCAGCAGGACGCTGCGGTAAACGGCCTCGGCGACCGAGGGGCGGCCCATGCGCTCGTGCAGGCGGGCGATCCAGATCCGTGCCTCGTGGTCGTCGGGGTTGTCGGACGCGATCCGCTGGAAGGCGGCGAGGGCGTCGGCGTTCCGTCCTTCGGCGGCCAACTGGGAGGCCTCCGCGAGTGTCGGTACAGACGACGCCGGAGGCGCCTGTGGGCCCTCCGCGAGCAGCGTGACGAGCAGCAAGGAAAGCAGCATTCCAACACCTCGGTCGTGAGGAGAGAGGGCGACCTCTTCCTATGTCGGCTCAGGAGACAACGAGGAGTAGGGGGAAGGGGGAAGGGGGCGAGGGGGAAGGGGTTAGAAACCCGGCTATCAGCCGATCGCGGAGCGAAGCTCGCGGGGGGTGCTGGCGGCCGGCCAGGCCGAGACGACGGTGGCCAGTTGGGCGGCGATCATGGCGGCGACGGCGCGCGTGGCGGGGTCTTGCTCGCGGCCGTTCCGTAGTTCGACGGCAAGCGCTCCGATACAGGCGTCGGGACCGAACATCGGTGTCACGACGGCCCCGTTGCCGGCTGCATCGCCGGCGACGATGGTGGCCTGCCCGGTGCGCCAGGCGGCGGCGGTGGCATTGTCCGAGCCGCGGGCGATGGAGCCGAGGCGCGCGACGATCTCCGGCCGGTAACCGTGGGCCGCGACCGCAAAAAGCTCCTCCCCTGCGCCCATCCACAGAATGATCCCGGGCGCATCGAGCAGGTCGGCCGCCCGCGCCAGAAGCGGTGGCAGCGCAGCGGTCGTCGTCAGCCGGGACAGCGCGGCGCAGAGATCTGCCGCGGCGGCGAGATCGACGGACGCTGGCGTGGTGAGGACGTTTGCCACGGGGGTTTCCTGCGGGAACTCGGCTGGCTGCGCTGGTGCCACCGCCACTTCTGCCGCTCGCCGCGCTGGCACCAGTATGAGAAGCCCAGCCATCCACGTGAGCGCCGCCGCAGCGAGCACAGTCCACCGCTGGCGCGCCAGCCGTACGCGCTCCGCCTGGTAGAACGTCTGCTCCGCCGCCCGGATGCCCCGGACGCGCGCGGTCATGGCGTCGAGCGTGCTGCGGCCGTCACTGAAGATCACGTCCGCGGCCATCGCGTTCTGGCCGAGCCGCAGGTTCTCGCGGATGCGCGCGTCGGCGGCGATCAGATCGCCGGTCGCCGCGTTGAGCGCCTGAACGGCGCCCTCACCATCGGCCGACCGGAGAAGTGGCTTGAGTGCGGCCGCGTCGTCATAGATCTGGCGGACGAGCGACGTCATGCGCTCGAACGCCCGCGGATCCGGAGCTCCTGGGGCGACGTAGGTGTGTTGCGCCGCGCCGACGCCGGCGATCGCATCGACGAGACGGTCGACGCGCGCGTCGAGTTGCTGCGCGATGGCGGTGAGGTCGGTGGTTTGACGTTCGAGATGACGGAGGAAGAAAGCGGCGGCGATTCCGCCAGCGAGTACAACAACCAGGACTGTCAGTCGCACCGCCGGCTTGTGCATCGGCTACAGGATAGCACCCGATGCCATTCGATCGTCTAGGGCTCACCAGCCGACGCGCAAGCCGCTCGTCCAGGAGATACCGGAATAGGCGCCGCCGTCGTTGGCGCGATCCCTCATCTCCGCATGATGGAGGCCCGTCTGCAACTTCAGCTTCTGGCCATAGAAGTAGTAATTCGCGCCCGCGTATAACTCCTGATAGCGGTCGCCTCGTCCCGTCACGATGCGGCTTTCGTACGTCGCGAGCCGGACGCCGTTCGGCTGATCGCTGTGGAGAAAGGTGTGGCGGCCGACAAACTGCAGCTTGTTCGTCGCGTTGTAGAACGGCATGACCATCGTTCCCCACACGTCGCTTTGACCCAGGTATCCCGACGCGACCGAGACATCCGTCCGCAGGCCCCACTTGACCGCCTCGAGTTTGAAGTTGAGAGAGCCGACGTGCTCGAGTTGTCGCGTGAACGTGTTGTGTATATCGGGATGCTGGTAGACGTAGTTGCCCGCCAGCAGGGCTTCCTTCACCCCGAGCGATTTGCCGAAGTCGTACCCGAGCAGTGCGAGGCCGACTGCGCCTCCGTTGAGCTCGCCGAATTCTCGATTCGCCGCACCGGCCGTGTAGACGCCGCCACGATAGATCCACGGCGCGGCCCGGCCCGAGACGCTGACGCCAGGCAGGTATTCCTGCGGAAACCAGATGTTGTTGGCCAGGTTGCTTCTGTCGATTGCGAGCAGCTCCTTCGAGGACGTCGCCCCGTCCATCGTGAACGGAACGCCCTGCTTGCCGGCGGTCACCACGAGCTTTCCGCTTTTCGTCCACATCAGGTAGGCGTCGGTCGCCCGCACGTACAACGGGTCACGTTCCTGGGGGTTGAGCTCGACCTCGGCGTGCAATGTGAGGGTACGGAACAAGGTCAGCCGGGGGCCGAGCCGCAGGCGACGCACATTCCATTCGTCCAGGTCGCCCTGGCTCGCATCAATCGCGGCGAAGTCCTGCTGGTATCGGCCGGAGAAGAGCACGCGCTGCACCACGGGATTCGAGTCGCTCTCGTACCATTCGGCGAATCGCCAGATCTTGTCGTAGGTCGAGGGCTTTTTCTCGCCACCGCTCGGTGCTGGCGCGGGGGTTGACGCGGGCGCTGCCGGCGTCGTCTGCGCCGATGCGGACGCGGCCGCACCGAGCAAGATCACAAGGGTCAGGAGTCGCATCGTCATACTGCTGTTACTTGTACGACGCGGAGATTTCCAAAAGTATCGCGAGTGTTACGTGTATGTAACGTCAGTACACGGGCAGGTACGGCGTGAGCCACTGCGCGATGACGGTGAACTTGTTGGTAAAGATGAGCAGGCCGATGGCGACGAGCAGCCCGCCGGACACGATTTCGATCGCGTGGTAGTGACGGCGGATCTTCGCGAAGACGGCGAAGAAGCGGTTGATGGCCAGCGCGGTCGCGAGGAACGGGACGCCAAGCCCAATTGAATACGCCGCGAGCAGACGGATGCCGTGGCCAATCGTGTCCTGCGTGGCCGCGACGGCCAGGATGCCCGCGAGGATGGGGCCGAGGCACGGCGTCCACCCGAATGCGAAGGCGCTGCCCACCAGCACGGCGCCGACGAACCCCACGGGCCGCTTCGTCGTCTGCACGCGCTTTTCCTGGTACAGCCACTCGATCCGCAGCACGCCCATCGTGTGCAGCCCAAAGATGATGATGATCGCGCCCGCGATCCGCCCGAGCAGCGTGAGCCGCGACATGAGGAACTGTCCGAGGAAGCTGGCCGAGGCGCCAAGCGCGATGAATACGAGGGAGAAGCCGAGAATGAATGCGAGCGAAGCGAGCACCACCTGCCGGCGAGCTGCTGGCGGGGCGGCATCGGCGACGACGCCGGAGCCCGGCGTCCCACGCATTTCCTCCAGCGACAGTCCGGAGATGTAGGAGAGGTAGCCGGGAATGAGCGGCAGGACGCAGGGCGAGATGAAGGAAAGGATTCCCGCCCCGAACGCCGCGAGCAACGTGACGTTCTCTTCCACGGGGCTCGCTCTACCCTATCGGCCTGAGCGGGATAAACGCGGCCTGCGCGCCGCTCTCCATCTGGACCGAATGCCCCTTCACCGGCGGCACGTCCTGAAAGAGGAAGTCCCACTTCCACCGCTCGGACGGGTTCGACGCCTGCAGCCAACTGCTCGCGGGCAGAGGCTGGGCGAAGCCGATCCGATCGGCCTCGGCGTAGGGCCCGCCGGGCATCGCGGCCGCGAGCGCGCGGCGTACGTCTCCCGAGCTCTCGTAGGGCAGCGTCAAGCCCAGCACACGCGCCAGGTTCACGAGGATCTGCCAGTCTTCGAGCGCCTCGCCCGGAGGCGCCACTGCCCGCGAGGCGGCCTGCACGCGGCCCTGGTCGTTGGTGTAGATCGCGTTCTTCTCAACGTAGGCGGCGCCGGGTAGCACGAAGTCGGCTGCGTCGGTCAGCGGCGTGGCCACCACGCCCTGGACGATCAGCAACGCCAGCGTCCCGCTTCGCCGCGCGTCGATCAACCAGGAGACGTCGCCAATCGAACCTGCCGGACCAGGATCGATGACGTAGACCACCTTGACCTGACCGCCCTCGACGGCGGTCCGAAGCGCCTTCAGGTCCGGCAGCGCTTCGTTGCCCTTCCCGACCTCGAAGCCAAGATCGCGCGCGCCGTTGACGTTCGGCGCGTCGGTCGCGGGCACCTTGAACTTCGTACCGGGCGGCTGGGGTTTCTCGCTTCGCGTCCAGGTGATCGACACGGCCTTCGCCCCGTCCGCACCGAGCAGCCCCTCGACCAACTGCTTCACGACAAACAAGTCTTCGGTGGACGCATGGGCCGACACCACGAACCGGACAGACCCGGCATCCGCCGATCCCGCTTCCTGGATCCGGTCGCGCAGGCGCGGCTCCACGTCATGCCATGACGCGGCTTCGAGCGCCTCGCCGCGGCGCATCATCGGGCGGCGGAGCCGCGTCTCGCCTTCGACCCAGTGGTAGTCGAAGCGTCCGATGTCGCACATCCAGTAGTTGTTGACGTCGGGGTTGAATCGCGGGGTCATGCGAATCAGGCGCGAGCCCCGGGCCCATTCGGGCTTGGCTTTCAGCCACGAGCTCGTGTTGCAGCCCTTCGAGCACAGCGTGCAGATCGTGTCGACGACGCCGGGGTTATCCCACGGGCGGCTCTTGAACCGGTAGTCGCGAGTCGTGATCGCGCCGACCGGACAGACATCCATCAGGTTGCCGGAGATGAGCGAATGCACGCCCTGCTCCTGGAACGTGGCAATCTCGCTACCGTAGCCGCGATCGACGATGTTGATCTGCGCGTCGGCGTCGATCTCCTTCATGAACCGGACGCACCGCGTGCACAGGATGCAGCGGTTGCGGTTGAGCATCAGGGTCGGCCCGAAGTCGACGTCGGCCTTCACGCCCTCGCCGTCGAACACGCGGCGCGGAAAATCCATGCGGCTCTCGGCCGGGCCGAACGTATACGAAAAATCCTGGAGCGGGCACTCGCCGCCCTTGTCGCACACCGGGCAGTCGAGCGGGTGGTTGACGAGGAGAAACTCGAACACGCCCGCGCGCGCCTCGACCACCTCGGCGTCGCGGGTCATGACGACCATGCCATCGGTGCAGGTCGTCGAACACGACGTCTGCAGCTTCGGCATCTTCTCGATCTTGACGATGCAGACGCGGCAGGAGCCGTCGACGCTGATGCCGGGGTGATAGCAGTAGTACGGAACCGAAATGCCCGCTTCGATCGCGGCCTGGAGGACGGTTTTCCCCTTCTGAACGGTGATGGGGCGGCCGTCGATGGTCAGCGTAACCGTGTCCATAACCGGCCGATCATATCAACAATCCGCGGCCGGGCCCTCTAGCGCTCCTCGAAGTACGCCAGGGCGGCGGAGTCGCGGTTGATCTGCAGCCGCTTGACCACGCCCTCAATCGGAAGCTGCCGTTCGTTGACCCGATCGTCCAACTGGACGATGACGTCCTGCGACCGCCCGTCGGCGAATGTAAAGGTCACGGTGACCGGAAGCTCGAACACGGTGCCGCCGACCTGTTCGAAGCGCATGGTCACGGCGCTGCCGCCGATCGTCGCCGCATACCGGATTCGCGGGATCTCGGCCTCGTAGATCCACCGCGCGAAGAACTTCTCCAGCGAGCGGCCCGATTCGGCCTCGAGCACCTGCCGCAGGTTCTCGGTGCTCGCCTTCTTGAAACGCTGCTCGGTGTAGAAGCGCCGCAGCCCTCTGAAGAATGCCTCGTCGCCGATGGTGCGCCGCAGCATGTGGAGGACCGCGGCGCTCTTGTTGTAGATGAGCGCGCGGAACACGCGCGAATTGCCCTTGATGTGGCCCAGCCGGTAGCCGAGGCTGATGGGGCCTTCGTCCGACTCAGCCAGCGCCCAGCGCCTGAATTGCCGCAGCATGTCGACGAACACCGCTTCGCCGCGCGCCTGCCGGGCGTATAACGCGGCGAAGTACTGCGCGAAGCCCTCACTCAACCACTGCTCGTGGTAGTTGCGCCAGCCGACCGCCTGTCCCCACCACTGGTGCGCGAGCTCGTGGGCCACGAAGAATTCCGGAAAGCTCGGAAACGCCGCCGGGTCGTTTCGCCAGACCATGGGCGAGTACGGGAGCGGCTGGTTGACCACCGCGAAATACCCCGGGCTATGGCCCCCCGGCAAGTGATCTTCGACCAGGGCCACCGTTGCCGCCCCGTACGGGGCGTCGCCCATCAGCCCGGCATAGAACCTGATGATGTTCAGCGCGTTGGCGAGCACGGCTCGGCCGGGACCCTGCTGCCGCGGGTTCGCATCCACGGCCACGCGAACCTGACTGCGTGAAGGCGTGCTGGTGTCCGGCAACGCAACGGTGACCTCGCCGACGCGTTCGAAACGGCTCACGACCACCGCCAGGTAGCGGAGGGGGTCGGCGGCTCTGAACACGAATGCCTTGCCTTCGCCCGGCGACGTCAGCAGGTCCCGCAGCGTGACGTCGTTGTCGAGCCCCAGATCGCCGCTGGCGACGCACGTATAGCCAACCGGGACCGTGATGCGCATCGTGGCCGTCGCGTAATCCGACACCGTGTTCTGCGGGTACCAGAACGTTCGATTGCTCAGCAGGAAATTGGGCTCTGGCGACATGAACGGCATATCTTCCTGGAACAGTGGCGCCGGTTGCCCCGGCTCGGCCACCTGCAGGGCTTCGACGTCCACCTCCTGCGGTTCCAGCCGTCCCGAGTACGCCACCAGCAATGTGAACTCTGTATCGCGCGTCAGCGTGAGCGGCAGACTCACGATGACGGTGTTCTGGTTTCGAAGCCGCAACGGCAGCAGCCGGCCGTAGTCGGCGCTCACGACCCCCGTGACGACGAGGGAATCGGCAAGCCGCAGCGTCACCGACGAGAGCTGGCTGGCCTGGACCCGCAGTCGCATGCGGACAAGGCTGTCGATGAACTGCCGCTCCGGCGAGATCGTCGCCACGACGTTGTAGTCGAGCACGTCGTACTCCCTCTGCTCGTCCTCGTTGAAGGAGATGCTCGAGGTCGCACGCGCCGTCGAGGGATACGAGGCGATCGTCCGGCGCCGCTCCCGGTTGAACACGGTGACGTCTTCCGCCTGGCTGGAGGATCGGGAATAGGTGAGCGTGCCGTAGCGGTGGGTCCGAACCTCCGCCAGGAAGTCGCCGGGCGTCGGCAGCAGGTACCACTGATCCAGGCTGAGCTCGGTGAGGTCGAGGTTGAACGACTTTGGCCCCTCGCGCGCGAACAGCTCCTGTGCGCGACGGAGCTGACGTGCGTTGACCGCCACCGGGGCGAGGCTGCCCGTGACGCGCCGCTCGTACTCGGACGGATTCAGCCGGACGAAGGCGGCGTCGAAGGCGGCGGTCAGCGCCTCGCCGCCCGAGAAGATCCGGAGCTGTCCCTTCTCGGTGGCGGGGCCCGGCGAGAACTGCATGTCGCCGCGTCCGAGCAGCACCAGTCCGGTCACGCCGCTGTCGGTTTCCACGAGAAACACCGTGCCCTCATGCAACGTGAGGCGAAGGTCGTTGGCGGTGATCGACAGGTTGCGTGCAGCCATCTGCCTGGCGGGGTTGACCTCGAGCCGGTAGAGTCCCTCCAGCCGGGTCAGTCCCTGGCTGCCCGTGATGCGCCATGAATCCTCCGCGCCGTCTCTCACCTGGCGCACGTCCACGAGAGACGTGATGATGCGGGCCTTCCCGACGGTTTCGATGAACCCCTCGATAATCAGGCGATAGCCGTCGCCGCGCGGTGCCGACTCCAGCGGCACGCGGTCGCGCTCGTGCATGACGACCCGTCGAACGTCAGGGCTTATGAGATCGCTGATGAAATCGGCGGATTGCTCAGGTGGGAGGCTGGCGTCGATCAGCAGCCGCAGCGCGGCTTCATCGCGGCTCTCCACCGCCTGCTGGAGGCGCGCCAGGAGCTGCGCGATTCCGTCAGGAGCCGGCGGTGCCTGGGCGTAAGAGCTGCTTGCGCACGCCGAGATACACGCGAGCAGCAGGACGAGCCGCGCTGTCATTGACCCTCAAGGGCATTAGACGCCAACAACCGTGCCCTCCGCCACCACCACTATCGGCAGCGACGCGGCTTCAGGCCCTGACCAGTATGCCGAGTTCGTGACCCACCTTGCGGAAGCAGTCGAGCGCGAAGACGAGCTGGTCGCGCGTGTGCGCGGCGGTGACGATGGTGCGAACCCGGGCCCGGTCGCGCGCCACGGTTGGAAAGCCGATGCCCTGCGCGAAGACGCCTTCCTCGAACAGCCGGTCGGACAGTTTCATCGCCAAGGCGGCATCGCCGACGATCACCGGCGTGATAGGACTTTCGCCCGGCCCGATGTCGAAACCGAGCTCCTTCAAACCGCTCTTGAAGAACCGCGTGTTCTCCCACAGCCGATCGATGAGCTCCGGCTCGCTTTCCAGGACCTCGATGGCCGCCAGGCACGTCGCCGCCACCGACGGGGGGTGCGAGGTGGAAAACAGGAACGGCCGGGCGCGGTGGCAGAGAAAGTCGATGAGGGCCCGCGACCCGGCGACGTACCCGCCAAGCGCCCCGATCGCCTTCGACAAGGTTCCGACCTGGATGTCGACGCGGCCGTGCAACCCGAAGTGATCGACGGTGCCGCGGCCATTCTTCCCGAACACGCCGCTCGCGTGGGCATCGTCGACCATCATGATGCAGCCCTTCTCGTCGGCCAGGTCGCAGAGCGCTGGCAGAGCGCCGAGATCGCCGTCCATGCTGAAGACGCCGTCGGTGATGATCAGGGCGCGCTGGCCGCGGGGCAGTCCCTCGACGATCGCGCGGGCGGCGAGGGCATCGCGATGCGGGAACACCTTGATGGCCGCGCGGCTCAGCCGCGCCCCGTCGATGATGCTTGCGTGGTTGAGCTCATCGGAGACGATCACGTCGTCTCGTCCAAGGATTGACGAGACGGTACCCGCGTTCGCCGTGAACCCGCTCTGGAAGACAACGGCTGCTTCGGTGCGCTTGAATTCAGCCAGCTTGCGCTCGAGGGCCACGTGGATGTCCATGGTGCCGGCGATCGTGCGCACCGATCCCGAGCCGACGCCGAACCGTTCGATCGCCTCGATCGCCTTCTGGCGCAGCCTGGGGTGGGTCGTGAGGCCGAGATAGTTGTTTGAGGAAAGATTGACGACCGAGCGGTGATCGACGGACGTGTGCGCCGATTGCTCCCCGTCGAGGACGCGGAGGCGCCGGAAGAGGCCCTGTCCACGGAGGGAATTCAGCTCCTCGGCGAGGTATCCAAGCGGATCCTGGCGCACGGCGCCAGTATATCTACATCAGCAGGATCGCCACCCACGGCACGATGGCCACCGCGACGTAAAAGCCCGCGAGCAGGGCAACCGCCGCGTGAATTTCACCCAAATGCAGGCAGACGCCGAGTGCGCCGGCGACGCTCTTGGCGCCGACGAGCGCGGTGCCGTGTCCGTACGAGGCCATCAGGGCCGCGATCAGCGGGTTGGCCTCCACGCCGAGGCCATGCGTGCGGACCCCGATGTACGTGAAGATCCCGTCAAATAACTGGGCAAGCAGGAACGTGACGATGGCCACATCGCCAAACAGCGACCGGCGAAGCCGCGATTTCCACACTTTCGGCAGCGGATTGCCGAAAACTGAGCCGGGATCGAAGTACGCCGTGTGTGCCATGCGTCCCTATGTCAGACAACGGCAACTGGCGTACCAAACTTTAGCGGGGCAGCAGCAACAGGACGTCGCTGTCGTTGCGGAACACCTCGGTGGCGCCGAGCCGGCGCAGCGACGCCGACGTGTCGGTGCCCTCCTGGCCGAGGAACGCACCCTCGTGCACGATCGCGTGCGTGGCGCCACCCTGGCGCAACACGTCGAGCGACAAGTCGGGATGGCGGGGCAGCTCGCTCAGCGCAAACATCAGGCGACCGTAGCTGACTGGAAACAGACCACTGTAGCCGTTCAGGATCGGTCGCTGGTGCACAAGTGAGTAGTACATCGCGCGCAGATCAAAGTCTGGATATCCAAGCGGAAGCTCCACGAGCACGCTGTCGGGCGGCAACCCCGCGGCGTGCCTGTAGATCTCGGGCGCACGGGCGGGCCTGTAGAGACGCGCCTCCGGCAGGTTGAACCTCGTTGTCGCCGACATGCCGTTCACGGTAAACGGGGCGATGGTCGCCTCCGCGAGAAACGCGACGACGCATGCGGCAAGGATGACGCGCCCCAGGCGGCGTCCTGCGAGCCAGGCGGCTCCGTACCCGCCCAGCACGGACAGCATCAACACCACGATCATGCCGTAGCGAGCGGGCACGCGGAGCCCGCTGAACCCGGGCACGTACTCAAAGAGCAGCCGGTACGGCGCCACGAGATCCAGAGGACGACCGAGCGCGGCTGGTGACGGCCCAAGTGAGAGCCAGAACGCCGCCAGCAGCGCACACACGAAGAATCCGCGAGAGCGCATGAACGTGGCCGCGCGAGCGCGGGCGGCCGGCGACAACAGCACGACCAGCGCCAGCAGGATCGCGGCACGCAGCAGCAGTTGACTGATGTTGCCGAGCCGGACCGGAAACAGCCAGAGGTCGATGGTGACGCGCCGCATGGTGAGCGCAATCACGGCGCCGGCGCCATGGAGCACCGCGAGGACCATGAGTAGCCCGACGACCCAACTCGCAACGTGCTCCGTGCTTGCGTGTGCCTCGCTCGTGTGTGGGGCGGGCCACGGCACCCCATCGCGCAGGCGCGACGGGGACCCCGCCCGAAGGCCCCACAGGAAGACGCCGGCAATCGCCAGCAAGAGGGGTATCGCCCCGGGAAACAGCTCGCCTTCGGCTTTCGGGTACGCCTGCGCCACGCCACCCCACAGACGCTGCTCAGAGAACGCGGTCGCGTACGAGTAGACATCGGCTGAGAATCGCGAGACCTCGGCAATCGTGCGCGCGCCCCATACTTCGTTGCGCAGTTGCGCATACGGCAGGAGGAACGGCGCCGTTGCGGCCACAACCAGGACACCGGCGGCAAGCAATCGACTCCAGGTCTGCCGATCGCGGAGCAGACCGCGGCGCCAGACCTCCCACACCGCGTACAGGCCGGCGAAGGGCGAGAAGTAGAGCAGGTAATAGCCGCAGGACAGGTTCTGCGCGACCAGCGCAACCGATGCCCAGACGAGGGCCCGCACGCGCCGTGTTTCGAAATATCGCGTGAGCCCGTAGAACACGAACGGCATCCACTGCGACGACAACACCTGGACGTGGGATGACTGCGGAAGGCGATACGGCGCGAACGCAAACAGGAGGCCCGCGACGAAGCCGGCCAGCGCATTTCCGGTCAGCTCACGCACGAGCAAGTACATGCCGAGCCCGGAAAGGACGAACGTCGAGAGAAACACCAGGTTGTAACAGAGGATCGGGTTGTCGCTGATCAGGTACACCGGCAGGATCTGGAGGGCCTGCGGGATCAGGTGCTCCGAGTACGCGAGCGTGAGCGGCGCGGGATGAAAGATGTTGGCGTCGAAGAAGGTCGCCAGCCGCGAGAGGTCCCCTCCGAGGATCGCGAGAATCTGCTCGCAATCCCAGGCCAGGATCCACATGTTGAGGACGGAATCCCCGAGATCCCAGGCGACATCCCGCCCGAGTCCGAGGGCGAGGGGCCAGGTCGCGGCGATCGTGATCGCGAGATACGCGGCCAGCGCGTGAGACGCGCGCTGCATCAGTCGGCCGAGGAGGCGTCGGGCACGGCTTCCTCGAACAGCACCTGGAGGATGGCCGCCGTCGGGATCGCGAGAATCGCGCCGACGATACCGAGCAGGGATCCGCCGAACAGCAACGCGATGATCACGAAGCTCGCGTTGATGCCGAGCTGCCGCGACATCACCTTCGGCACGAGCACATGGTTCTCGAGCTGCTGCTGGGCGAAGAAGAACACCGCCACGCCGAGCGCCATCGTCGGCGACACCGAGAACGCCACCGCGATCGCCGGCACCGCAGCGAGGATCGGCCCGACGATCGGAATGAGTTCACCGACAGCGGCGATCAGCGCCAGCACGTAGAAATACGGCACGCCGATGAGGAACAGTCCGATGGCCGCGCTGCCGCCGATGATTCCGCCGAGGAGAAGCTGTCCGCCGAGCCACGCGCTCACCTTGTGTGACACCCGGGCCGAGGCGTCTTCCACGCGCGCCCGCTCGCGTCGCGGGAATATCCGCACGAACGACGTGACGATCGCGTTCGACTCCAGCAGCAGGTAAAACGCGAGGATCAGGATCGTGACGATGCCGAAGATGCCACCGACGAAGCCCCACACCGCGCCGACGATGGTGCCGACGGTGTCGGTGCCGTTTCCCGGCGCCTGCGCCACGGCCTCGCGAACGCTCAGCTCACGGCTGAGCAGCCCCCGATCGATCAACCACACCTGCGCCCGGTGGAGCATGTCGGGAAACGCCGCCCAGAGCGCGCGCGCCTGGTCGATGAGCGGCGGGATCACCAGCAGACCGACACCGACGATGACGCCGATGAAGCATACGTAGATGACGAGGATGGCGGCCCATCGAGGCATCGGCTTTGATGTGCCCGGGAGCTTCCTGCGCTGGAGCCGCGCCACCAGCGGTGCGAGCCCGATTGCGACGAGGGCGCTGACGTACACCAGGAGGATGGCGTCGCGCGTGAGAAAGAGCGCCCAACCTACGGCGATCGTGACCGCGAAGCCGACGAGAGCGTAGCGGATGAGCGCCCGCGGCGCGTCTGGTCTGGCTGTCACGCGCGACTGCTATCGACTGTCCCGCTGCAGGTAATCGCGGGTGAATGCCCCGATGTCCGCATAAATCGACTCGAGCTCCTTCGGGTTCGCGAGGAAGACGATGCGGAAGTGTCCGCGCTCGGGGGCCATACCGAAGCCCGAGCCGTATACGCAGAGGATGCCGGTCTCTCGCAGCAGCGCCAGCACGTAGTCTTCATCCGTTCGTCCCGGAGGCAGCGAGACCGAGGGCATCGCATAGAAGGCGGCCCGCGGGCTGACGCACCGCATGCCGGGAATCGCGTTGAGCGACTCGGTGGTGATGCGGGCGCGCTCGGCGAGCGCCTGGCGGAACGCGACCTGGTGCGACCGGTCGCCCGTCAACGCCGGCGCCACGGCGTACTGCATCGGTCCCGGGCTGCAGAGCCGGCCGTCGGCCAGCTTCTTCATCGCCGCCAGCGCGTCGTCGAGGCGCGGGGTGGCGGAGACCGTCAACCATCCCGTGCGCCAGCCGGGCGCGAGGTACGCCTTCGACAGGCTCGACAGCGAAATGATCGCCGCGTCAGGGTCGAGCGTGCCGAGCAGCGGTACCGGGCCGTCGAAGCCAATCTCCCCGTACACCTCGTCGGCGACGATCGCGAGGTTGTGCTCGTCGGCGAGCGCGAGGATCGCGCGACGCATCGCCGGGGGATAGACCGCCCCGGTGGGGTTGTTGGGATCGATGAGGACGAGCACCCGCGCCCTGTCGGTCACGAGGCCGCGAAGGTGATCGATGTCGGGCTGCCACTCGCGATCGGGATCTGTCCGGTAGTACTTCGGCCGCGCGTTGATCTTTGCCATCACCGCCGTGTACAGCGGGTAGGTCGGCGATGGCACGAGCACTTCGTCACCTTCGTCAACCAGCGCGTTGAGCGCCAGGTCGATCGCCTCGGACGTGCCGGTTGTGATGAGGACGCGCTCGGGGGTCATCGCCACGCCGCGCGCGCGATAGTCGGCCGCCACGGCCTCGCGCGCGGCGGGAATCCCGGCTGATGGGAGGTAACCGTTGTGGCCGTCGCGCATCGCGCGCGTGGCCGCCTCGACGAGGTGAGGCGGAGTCTGAAAACCGAAGGCGACGGGATCGCCGATATTCAGGTACCGGACGCGCATGCCCCGGGCCTCGACCGCCTTGGCCTCCGCCACGATGTTGCGGATCGCGTAGGAGAATCGATTGACCCGGGCAGCCACCGGGATCGAACGGGCGGTCCTGGACGTCGACATTTTCCCCATCTTACACGTCGGCGTGGGCGATGCTGGAGTTACACAGCTCAGCCGCGAATCGTGTAACACTTACATGGCTCGGGACGTCTTGGTGCGGCCGTTGGCTGCGGATAGCCGTAAATCAATGATTTTCCTAGGGAGAACGTCTGGCAAGCGCATTGAAACGATCGCTGGCGTGAAGCGGCGTAGGTTAGCTCCCCTTGTGCTGACTGCGATGTTCCTCGCAGACGCGTTCTCGGTGGTCAACGCCCAGGACGCGCAGTCCCAGATCACATTTCGTGCGGGCGTCGAGGTGGTTACCGTCGGCACCGCCGTGCGCGACGGCCGCGGCCGCGTGATCCGCGACCTCGAGAAATCCGACTTTCAGGTCATCGACAGCGGATCCCCGATCGAAATCCGGGATTTTTACGCCGGCGACTCGCCGATCAGCCTTGCCGTGCTGCTCGACATCAGCGGCAGCATGGCGGTGGGCGGCAACATGGACCGCGCCCGTCACGCCGTCAATATCGCGATGTCGAACCTCAGGCACGGCAGCGACGAAGCGGCCCTCTTCACGTTCGACTCAAAGCTCCAGGAAGTCGTGTCGTTCACGACCGACCTCGATCGCGTCCGCCGTGTGAGCCTCGAGGGGCATCCGTGGGGCATGACGTCCCTCTATGACGCCATCGGTGCCGCGGCCAAGTCGGTCGCCGGACGCGGCAATCATCATCGTGCGCTTCTCGTCATCACCGACGGTGTCGATACCGGCAGCCGCATGAGCGCCCCGGAGGTCTCGGGCATCGCCAGTTCGATCGACGTCCCGGCCTATCTGCTCACGGTCGTGAACCCAGCGGATCATCCAGGCGGCGAGTTTGCCGTCATCCAGACCGACGGCGCGGCAGCGTCGGCTGCCACGCTCGCCGATCTCTCCCGGTGGACCGGCGGCGACATGCGTATAGCCAGCGAACCCGAGCAGACCATCGAGGCCCTGCAGGATCTCTTTCTGGAGCTGCGACATCAGTACCTCATCACCTTCGAGCCCGGGGCGCGCCCTGGCTGGCACCCGCTCGAGATTCGTACGCGGAAGAAGAACCTGATCGTTCATGCGCGGAGCGGGTACATCTCGGGTCCGGCGCGATCGAGTAATTGAATCGGAGTCAACGTTGGAGGAGCACATCATGCGGAAGAGTTTGTTCACAGCCTCAGTCCTGACGCTCGCGGTCGCGGTCGCCCCGGCATGCGCGACGAAGAAGTTCGTGCGCACCGAGGTCGGCAACGTCAACTCGAAGGTCGACACCGTCAGCGGCACCCTCGAGAAGACACAGGAGCGAGTCGGACAGAATGAGGCGCGCATCGGGTCTGTCGACCAGAAGGCCGAAGCGGCTGGCAAGGCCGCGGCGGATGCGCGCGGCGCAGCCGGCCAGGCGCAGACCGCCGCTGATGCGGCGGCCGCAAACGCCAGGGCCGTCGGCACGCGCGTAGAGGCAGTCGCCGCCGACGTCGCGGCGACGCGCAAGCTGGTCTACGAAGTGACGCTCAGCGAGGACCAGGGCAACTTCAAGTTCGGAGCGACCGAGCTGCCGGACGAAGCCAAGATGCGTCTCGACCAGGTCGTCACGTCACTCAAGACGGACCCGAAGCTCGTGTACATCGAGATCGAGGGCCACACCGACAACGTGGGCTCGCAGGAGCTCAACGAGAGGCTGGGGATGGAGCGCGCTGAAGCGGTGAAGCGCTATCTCTACGAACAGCACCAGGTCCCGCTGCACAAGATCAACGTGATCAGCTACGGCGAGGACAAGCCGGTTGCGCCGAACAATACCCGCGTGGGCCGCGCGCAGAATCGTCGCGTCGTCGTGAAGGTGCTCTCGTAGTTCAAAGTGCAAGGTGCACTGTGCACGGGTGCCCGTGCACGGTGCACGTGCACCTGCACAGTGCACCCGCCCTTTGCACGTGCACCTGCACGTTGCACCTAACGCAAGACCGCTAGATTGGTCCGCGCCCTCGCGAGTTCCTTTCCCGCTTCGCTCACAATCACTTCATACACCCCATTTCGATCGAGCAGCCGCCCGTCGAATCGCGCGATGAGCGTGCCGCCGAGGACAGGCTCGGTTTGGCCCGGCACGGCCGGAGCGGCGGGATAGGGCAGCGGCAGGCCCTGGACGCGCGCGCCGTAGCGCGGGAATCGTTCGATGTTGCGCGGGTCGACTGGCGGCGGCGCCCCTCGCCCGGTCGCCACGAGGCGCACGTCGTATTGAGGAACGCCGACGTAGGTGTTCTGCGGGTGAAAGGTCAGCTCGACGAAGAACTCGAGTTGATCCGGCGCCACGGCGAGCAGGTCGAGTGCCTGACGCTGACTGAGCGTGCGGTTGCCGTTGCGCGCCCGGGTTTCCGCCTCCACCTCGACTCGACGGAACGGTGTGACGACCTCGATGTAGTCGACAGGGGCCCGGCCGATCGGGATGCGGTACGGCTGGTGGAACCGCACGCGCACCGATTCGACGCGCGCATGGCCGATCGCAATCGCCTCCTCGATCGAGCGCCGGTCGAGCGACGTCTCGTAGGCGGAGACGGCGGTGGCGGTCAGCACCGCGGCGACAAAAAAACGGCCCGTCTGCGCCACGGGAGGGATCGTAGCGCACACGGGCCTCTGGTGGGTCGAAGGAGACGCGCCCACCGCGCCTGACTCAGC
The DNA here is from genome assembly GCA_947465645.1 of Acidobacteriota bacterium. The sequence continues at coordinate 37,964 of CANIBQ010000014.1, forward strand.
GGCGTCGACCTACCGATCGGGCTTGCAGACGTTGATCGCGAAGAACGGATTCGCCGCCCGGCCTTCCGCGCTGCCCTGGGGGCACATGTTGATGCGGATTTCGCCCCCGGCATTTGCCGTTGTGTGGAAGTTGATGTAGCAGTTACCGCTGGAGCACGCTTCGAAGACGTCGAGCAGCTTCGTCACGCCCTGCTGCGGGCGCAGCGTCAAGTCGCTTTGCGTCCACGTCCATGCCAGCGTGAAATCATCCGACGTGCGAAGCGGCAGGCCCGGGATGTTCATCACTGTCGGCCCTGAGGCGCCTGGCCCACCCACATGAATATGGCCCGCCGTGAGGTCGACGATATTGTGCACGCGCGCCGTGCAGGCGATCTCCGAGCTGAGACGGTTGAGCGTGCAACTGGCCGTCGCGACCCCGGCAGAGGCGATGGGCGGCGTTTCGAAGGCACCGGAACCGCTGCCGGCGATGGTGACCGTGTCCTGGGCGGATGCGGGTGCAGACAGCAGCAGGAAGCAGGCGGCTACGCCGGCACAGCTCCCGAAAAGCTTTTTCATCGTTGTGATCTCCTTGGTCGAGGGTGAAGGGCGCGGAATCCGCAGCAGGAAGCAGACCAGCCCAGCCGCGAGTAGGATCAACGGGATACGGCGGATCCGGCAGGGATCGGCTTACGGACGACGAAAGCTCTTTCGCGGTGTGACATGGAACTGACTGACCGGGTCGCTCTGATAACCGGGGGAAAGCGCATCGGGGCGGTCGTCGCCACCGAGCTGGCACGGCGCGGCGCCGACGTCGCGCTGGTCTACCGGACCTCGCGCACCGAGGCCGATGAAACGGCGCAAGCCGTGCGGGAATTCGGCCGCCGATCGGTCGTCCTGCAGGCGGATCTGCGGCAGCCGGACGCCGGCGACCGAGTGGTCGAGGATGCGGTCGGCGCGCTTGGACGACTCGACATCCTGGTCAACATGGCGTCGATCTACCGGAAGAAGCCGCTGGACACGCTGGAAGTGGCCGACTGGGACGCCCAGATGGCCGTGGATCTTCGTGCGGCCTGGCTCTGCGCCCGGGCGGCAGTACCGCATATGCGGCGGCTGCGCGGGGGGCGCATCATCAACTTTTCGGACTGGATCGCGCGAAGCGGGCGTCCGCGATACGTGGGTTACCTGCCGTACTACGTGGCCAAGGCAGGAGTCATCGCGCTCACCGAGGCGCTGGCCCTGGAGCTCGCCCCGGATCAGATCCTGGTGAACGCGGTGGCCCCCGGACCGATCGTTGCGCCCGAGGGAACCAGCGACGAGGAGTTTGCGACGGTGGAGCGTGCGACGCCGGTGGGACGGTGGGGTGGCGAACTGGAGATAGCCAAGGCGATCGTCGCGCTGGTGGAAAGCGACTTCATCACCGGCGAGACGCTCCGCGTCGACGGCGGGCGGCACCTTCAGTAGCTGGGTGGCTCCCCAGCCACCGAGCTGCGTACCGGGACGCGCAGGGGCGAGCCTACGCGATTGCGCCGACGCGTTCGAGGATGGCGTTGAGCGTTGACGCTGCGCCCATCAGCGGGAGATTGCTGATGTAGAAATGGCGGACCCCGATATCCATCATCGCCCGCAGCGTCCGCGCGCAGACATCCACCGCCGTGGCGCCCGCGGCAAACTCAGCGGCAAGCGGTTCGACGGGCACCGGGAGGAACTGCCTCAGCACGGAAAGCGTCTTCGGATTCGCGCTTCGGTAGTAGAAGACCCCAAACATCCCAGGCAGTCGGTCGAGCCCACGGCGCCGCGCCTCGTTGACGAACCGCTCGACCGGCGCCACGTCCAGGTGGCTGACGATCTGGGTGAGATAGAATTCAGCGGCAAACGACTCGTCCGTGAGGTAGTCGGCCTGTCGAGACGCGTCGGCGTAGGGATTGGCCCATCCCCCCAGGTTCAAGCGTGGCTCGCGTGCCCGGATTTCGCGCCGCAGCTCCCACGCATGGTTCACGCACCGCGGTCGGCCGACGCTCTTATCGCCGCCCAGGACGACGAGCGACGGAAATCCGTGCTGCCACGCCTGCTCCGCGTACCCGAGACAGAAGTCGAGCGAATGCTTGGTTGTCAGGAACGGCACGACATGGTCGCGCGGCACGTCGCGCCCCAGATTCGTGACGAGGTGCCGGAGGTTGTGCTCCTCCTCGGTGCCAACCGCGCTGTCGGTGAGAAAGACGGCGATGTCCTGGCGCGTCAACGACCGGATCGCGTGGTACATGTCGATCCAGGCGTCCATGCCTTCCATCGAATTCAGCTCCGCCCGTGGCGGACGCAGTTCCGCCGCGATCACGGTCGTTCCTGACCGAAGCGAATCGAGCAGTGTCACGGCACCTGCCGCGCCGTGACGCCGATTGGCCGCGCGTCGAGGGCCGCCGTACGCATCACAAAATCGAACATCGTCCGGCGAAGATGCAGGTTCAGCCGAGGATCGGAGATGCCGTGCCGGGATTTTGGATACAGCATCATCTCGAACGATTTTCCCGCCTGCTCCAGCTCGTAGATGAATTGAATCGAATTCTGCAGGTGCACGTTGTCGTCCATCGTGCCGTGAAGCAGGAGCATGCGTCCGTGGAGATCGCGGGCGGCGAATCGCGGGGCGCTCTTTCGGTACCCGTCCGGGTTGCGCTGCGGGGTCTTCATGTAGCGCTCGGTGTAGATCGTGTCGTAGTCGCGCCAGTCGGTCACGGGCGCGCCGACGATCCCTCCCGTCCAGCTCGTGCTGTGCGTGAGCGCGTAGGCGGTCATGAACCCGCCAAAGCTCCAGCCGCTGAGGATGATGCGTGTCGGGTCGATGTACGGCTGCCGCTTCAGCCATGCGATCCCGTCCTCGAGATCGCGCAGCTCGTGCTCGCCGAAGTTGCCGTACACGGGCCACTGCGATTCGGCGCCCTTGCCGCTCGCGCTCCGGTTATCGAGCAGCCAGACGACGACGCCGTGCTGTGCGAGCAACTGATGGAAGAGATACTGCGACCCGCCCCACTCGTTTCTCACCACGGCGGCGTTCGGGCCGGCGTAGGTCAACTGGTACACCGGATAGCGGCGTGTCGCATCGAAACCGGGCGGCCTGATGATCAGGCCGTCCATCACGAACCCGTCGCGCGCCTCGACTTCGACGAACTCCGGCGCCGACAGCGAGAAGTCCGAGAGGGCCTGCACGCGATTGGCGCTGATCACCCGAAGCTCGGAGCCGTCCGTCGCATCGTGGAGCCGCACCTGGGTCGGCGTGGTGACGTTGCTCCAGCGATCGACGTAGCGCGTGAACGCAGGATTGAAATTCGCCGAATGGGTGCCGTCGGTCCGCGACACACGCGTCATCCCGCTGCCGTCCAGGCCAATCCGGTAGATGTCGGTGTCGACGTGACGCCTGGCGCCCGAGCTGAAATACAGACGCCGCGAGGCCTCGTCCACACCGTACAGAGCGCGCACGTCCCAGCGGCCGGTCGTCACCTGTCGAACCTGCGTGCCGTCTGGCCGGTACTGATACAGGTGCTTGAATCCGCTGCGCTCGCTGAACCAGAGGAACGAGCCGTCCTTCAACCAGACCGGATTCCCGTTCTCGTTGACCCACGCCTTGGTCGTCTCGCGAAGCACCCGGCGCGGCCGTCCCGATGCCGGGTCGGCGAGATTCAGGTCGAGCCACGTCTGCTCGCGGTCCTGCACCTGGAAGACGACCTGCGCGCCGCCCGGCGCCCAGCCGACGTTGACGATCAGGAAGTCGCCACCGGCGTAAGCGGACAGGTCCACCCACGATGGCGCGCCGCCCGCGATCGCGCCGAGACCTAGTCTCGCCGTCGGATTTGGATCGCCGGCCTTCGGATAGTCGGTGACCTCGAGTTCCGGACGATACGGAATGTGATCGACGACCGTGTACTCGGGTACCGGGCGTTCGTTGAGCTGCAGAAACGCGACACGCGTGGAATCGGGGCTCCACCAGTAGGCGCGGAACCGGCCGCGTCCGTAGATCTCCTCCTGGTAGAGCCAGTCGAGCTTGCCGTTCAGGATCTCGCTGCTGCCGTCGGTCGTGACCGCCTGTTCGCGCTGCGACGCGACGTCGACGAGGTAGAGGTTGTTGCCGCGGACGAAGGCGACCCGGCGGCCGTCGGGACTGAACGTGGCTTCCTCCTCGGTTCCCGCGGCCGACGTGAGCCGCACCGCCCGGCTGGAGGGGATGTCATACGAGTACAAGTCATCGCCGATGGAGAACAGCGCTGCGGTGCGCGCCGCGTTCAACGTGAAGTCACTGGAGCGGGAAATGCGTCCCGCGTCATCCCGCGAGACGCCCGGAACCGCCGCAATCGCGGCTTCCATCCGGGATTGATCGAAGAAAGGCGTGGTGCGGCCGGATGCAGCGTCGACTTTCAGCCAGTCGACGCCCCGCTCCGCGCGCTGCACGAGCAGGTAATGGTCGGCATCGAGCCAGGTGATATCGGGGGTGGGAGTACCACCGAAGTTGATACGGGCCTGCGGATCGTAGATGAGGTCTACCGTCAGCTCCCGCTGGGGCGCCTGCGCGCCGGCGGAGACGGCAAGGCTGACGACACCGATGGCCAGGAACCCGGAAAATCGTGAAGCCATGGGGTCAGATTAGCAGATTGGCTCTGCGCCTCTGATATGTTCTGGGTGTTGGCGACACTCACCTTTCTCGGCGCAGCGCGGACGGTTACCGGCTCCAAGTACCTGCTCGAACACGAAGGCACGCGAGTGCTGTTCGATTGCGGGCTCTTTCAAGGTCTCAAGGAGTTGCGGCTGCGAAACTGGGAGGATTTCCCGGTGCCCCCCAGTTCGATTCATGCCGTGGTCCTGACCCATGCGCACCTGGACCACGTCGGCTATCTGCCCCGCCTTGTGGCGCAGGGATTCCGGGGCCGCGCGTTCTGCACGGCCGGCACCGCGGATCTCAGCCGACTTGTGCTGCCCGATTCAGGCCGCATCCACGAAGAGGACGCGCGCCAGGCAAACAGGCACGGGTATTCGAAGCATCACCCGGCGCTCCCTCTCTACACGGAGTCGGACGCACAGCGCGCGCTCACGCAGCTTCAGCCCATGGGATATCAGCGGGCGATTGAAGTCGCGCCAGGAGTCACGATCGAATTCGTTCTTGCCGGCCACCTGCTCGGAGCGGCCTACGTGGTTGTTCGGCTCGCGGAGGGGCGCACCATCCTCTTCGGCGGAGACCTTGGAAGGTACAACCGGCCGGTGCTGCAGGACCCCTCCGACGCCACGAGCGCCGACGTCGTGCTGGTCGAGTCAACATACGGCGATCGCGATCACGCGGCTGATGATCAGGGGGAGCAGCTCGCCGAGGTCATTCGCGACACGGCGCGGCGCGGCGGAAAGCTGATCATCCCGTCGTTCGCGATCGGACGAGTCGAGGAGCTCTTGTACTGGGTGCGGCGTCTGGAGCAGGAGCGTCGCATCCCCGTGCAGCCGGTGTACGTCGACAGCCCCATGGCGACCGAGGCGCTGCGGTTCTATTCGAACCGCGTCTCCGAGCTCGATGCCGACATGCGTCCGGCAGAGAAGTCGGCCGCGGTGTTCGCCACGGCGAGATTCCAGGCGGTGGCCTCGGTGCAGCAATCGAAGGAGCTCACCGCCAGCCGCCGCCCGGCCACGGTCATCTCAGCGAGCGGGATGGCGACCGGCGGCCGCGTGCTCCACCACCTCGCGGCGGCGTTGCCCGACCCGAAGAACACGGTCTTGTTTGTCGGCTACCAGGCGGCCGGCACGCGGGGCCGTTCGTTGGTGGACGGCGCGGCAGAGGTCAAGATCCATGGTCAGTTGGTGCGCGTGGGCGCGCGTATAGCCAGGATCGACTCGATGTCGGCGCACGCGGACCGCGGGGAGATTCTCCGCTGGCTGGGGACCTTCCCGGCCCCTCCCGGCAAGCTGTACCTGGTTCATGGTGAGCCGGCGTCACTGGAGGCGCTCAAGGCGCTCATCGTCGAGCGATTGCAGTGGACCACCCCCAACGTTCCGCAGCACAAGGAGCGGATCGACATCTAATGCGGCGGGACCGGAGCGAAGCGATCGACGACACGGAGGTTGTGCAGGTGCACGCCGACGGCTTCCGCTCGCTCGCTCGGCACGACCGTCAGCCCGCCTCCTCGCGGTAGATGTTCTCCAGCCGCCTACCGCCCCAGACAGAGACAAACGAGCTGACGCGTGCCCTGGCGGCGCTGCGGGCGAGGGGAGCGGCGGTCGCGGATCTGACCGAATCGAACCCGACTCGGGCTGGCATCCCGTATCCCGACGGACTCCTGGCCCCGCTCGCGCAGGCGCGCGCGCTCGAGTACGAGCCGCATCCCCTCGGGCTCCCCTCGGCTCGCGCAGCCGTGGCCGCCGATCATCGCCGTCGTGGCGTGGTCGTCGACCCGGCGCACATCGTGTTGACGGCGAGCACGAGCGAGGCGTACGCCTGGCTGTTCAAGCTGCTCTGTGACCCGGGCGACTGCGTGCTGGTACCGCGACCCAGCTATCCGTTGTTCGAGCACCTGACCCGCCTCGAAGGCGTGCGCGCCGAGCCGTACGATCTCGAGTATCACGGCCGGTGGGAAATCGACGCCGACCAGTTGCGCACGGCGCCGCATGACGTGAAGGCGATTCTCGTCGTGTCTCCCAACAATCCGACCGGGTCGTACATCTCGTCCGTCGAATGCGAACGGCTCTCGGCGGTATGCCGGGATCGACGTTGGGCCCTTGTCGCTGATGAAGTGTTTGCCGACTATCCGCTCGACGCCTCGTCGCCGCTGACCGACCTTGCGGCGAAAGCGGACGTGCTGTCGTTCACCCTGGCAGGCTTGTCGAAGTCGGCCGGCCTTCCGCAGGTGAAGCTCGGATGGATCGTGGCGGGCGGCCCGCCGACCGAGCGCGACGCGGCGCTGTCGGCGCTTGAATTGATTGCAGACAGCTTCCTGTCAGTGAGCACACCCGTGCAGCTCGCGGCGCCCGATCTACTTCGCGGGGGCGCGGAGATCCGGGCGGCCATTCAGCGCCGAACCCGCGGCAACCTCGATGCGCTGCGCGAGACCGCCCGCCAGTTTCCGGCGTGCGAGGTCTTGCGCGTCGAAGGGGGCTGGTCGGCGGTGATCCGGGTGCCCGCCACGCGAGGCGAAGAGCGGCTGGTGCTCGATGTGCTCGAGAACGAACGGGTGCTCGTGCATCCGGGGTATTTTTTCGATTTCCGCAGCGAGGCTTTCATCGTCGTCAGCCTGTTGACGGATGCGGCCGTTTTCCGCGACGCGATCGCGCGCGTCCTCCGGTTTGCGGCGTGCTGATCGCACCACATTCGGCCGTCGGCGGCATTGCTCTTGCTAACGTGGGAGATTCGGGGCTGGATCCCCTATGACGCGACCACGATCGACATCGCGCCGCGCGGGAGTGCTCGTTCCGCTCTTCTCCCTTGCGTCCACCCGCAGTTGGGGGATCGGCGAGATCGGAGACGTCGCGGACACGGCACGCTGGCTGGAGGGCGCCGGGCAGCGGATGCTGCAACTGCTGCCGATCAACGAGATGCCTCCGGGCGTGACGTCGCCGTATTCCGCGCTCAGCGCGATGGCGATCGACCCTCAATTCATCACGCTCGATCACGTGGAGGATTTCGTGGAACTGGGCGGCGAACAGGCGCTCGAGCCCGCCCTGCGCGTGCGCCTCGCCGCCGCGCGCCTCGCGCCGCGGATCGACTACGACGCCGTGCGTGACCTGAAGCAGATCGCGCTGCGCCGCGCGTTCGAGCGGTTTCGCGATATCGAATGGGCATCCGGCACGCGCCGGGCCGCCGCGTGCCGGGCCTACATCGCGGAGCAGGCCTGGTGGCTGGACGACTACGCCCTGTTCCGGGCGCTGCACGCGCGCCATGAGGAGCGAGCATGGACCGACTGGCCCGAGCCCGTGCGAAGCCGGGCGCCCGACTCGCTCGAACAGGCGCGCGCAGAGCTTGCCGACGACATCCTCTACCGGCAGTACCTGCAGTGGATTGCCGGCGACCAATGGGGCAGTGCCCGCGACGCGGCGGGTGACGTCGCCCTGTTGGGAGACCTGCCGTTCATGGTCAGCGGCGACAGCGCCGACGTGTGGGCGCGGCAGGACGAGTTCCGCATGGACGCGTCGGTGGGCGTACCACCTGACGCGTTCAGCGAAACGGGACAGGACTGGGGGCTACCGGTCTATCGATGGGACGTCCTCGCCGAGCGCGACTTCGACTGGCTGCGCAACCGCGCCCGGCGCAACGCCGATCTCTTCGACGGCTACCGCGTCGATCATCTCGTCGGCTTCTATCGCACGTACTTCCGGCCGCACGCGGGCGGAGAACCGCAGTTCACGCCGCCCGACGAGCCGGCGCAGGTCGCGCTCGGAGAGCGCGTGCTCGGCGTCTTCCGTGAGCCCGGCGCGGAGATCATCGCGGAAGACCTCGGCGTCGTGCCCGATTTCGTGCGCGAGTCGCTCGCCCGGCTGTCAGTGCCCGGATACAAGGTGTTTCGTTGGGAGCGCGACTGGCGCGTCGACGGACAGCCGTTCAAGGATCCCTCCGCGTATCCCCCGACCTCCGTCGCCACGTCGGGCACGCACGACACCGAGCCGATGCGTGTGTGGTGGGAAGGCGCGCCGCGCGAGGAGAGAGCGGCGGCATTGGCCATTCCATCCGTCCGCAGCCGCCTGATGGACGAGGACGTGGCCCGCGCGCTCGGCGCGCCGGACCTGCCCCACGCGGTTCACGAGGCGCTGATCGAGGCGCTGTATGCGTCGGGATCAGACATCCTGATCCTGCCGATCCAGGACGTCTTCGGCTGGCGGGACCGCATCAATCAACCCGCGACGGTCAGCGATGCCAACTGGACGTGGCGGCTGCCGTGGCCGACCGATCGCCTGAGTACCCAGCCCGCGGCGATGGCGGTCGCCGCGCAGCTCCGCGAATGGTCTACGCGCCACGGGCGGTGATCTTCGCCCAGGAGTCTTTGAGCGTCACCGTACGGTTGAAGACCGGCGTCCCGTCACGCGAATCGGGATCCACGCAGAAGTAGCCCTGTCGTTCGAACTGGAATCGGCTGCCGGCGGATGCGGACGCCAGCGCCGGTTCGACCTTGGCGCCGGTGACGCGTTCGAGCGAGCGTGGGTTGAGATCGGTCAGCGGGTCGCGTCCGCCCTCGCCGGGATCGGCTGACTGGAACAGCCGGTCGTAGAGACGCAGTTCGGCGTCCACGGCGTGCGCCGCGGACACCCAGTGAATCGTCCCCTTCACGCGCCGCGTCGCCGTCGGCCCATTCAGCGAATCGGCATCGTAGGTGCAGCGCAGCTCGGTGATGGCGCCTGACGCATCCTTGCTCACCCCCTCGCATTTCAGGATGTAGGCGTACCGCAGGCGCACCTCGCTGCCGGGAGAGAGCCGGAAGAACTTCTTCGGAGGCGCCTCCATGAAGTCCTCGCTCTCGATGAAGAGGGTGCGCGAGAAGGGAAGCCGGCGCGTGCCGGCCGACGCGTCCTCGGGGTTGTTGACGGCGTCTACGTACTCGACGCGATCCTCCGGATAGTTCTCGACGACCACCCTGATCGGCCGCACCACCGCCATCGCGCGCGGCGCGCGCTTGTTGAGATCCTCGCGCACCGTGTGCTCGAGCAGCGCCATGTCGATGACGTTCTCCTTCTTGGCCACGCCGATGCGCGCGCAGAAGTCGCGGATGGCCTCGGGGGTGTAGCCGCGGCGCCGGAGGCCCGCAATCGTCGGCATCCGGGGATCTTCCCACCCGTTCACCAGCTTCTGCTCCACGAGCGCGAGCAGCTTCCGCTTGCTCATGATCGTGAAGCTCAGGTTGAGCCGGGCGAACTCGATCTGCTGCGGCCGCGACTTGAACTCGGGCGCGGCGGCGCCGAGATTGTCGACGCACCAGTCGTACAGCGGCCGGTGATCCTCGAACTCGAGCGTGCAGATCGAGTGCGTGATGCCCTCGAGCGCATCCGAGATCGGGTGCGCGTAGTCGTAGGTGGGATAGATCCGCCACGCGTCGCCGGTGCGGTGATGCGTCGCGTGCCTGATGCGGTACAGCGTCGGGTCCCGCATGTTCATGTTCGGCGACGCCATGTCGATCTTCGCGCGCAGCACGTGCGCGCCGTCGCGAAACTCACCGCTGCGCATGCGCCGCAGGAGATCGAGGTTCTCCTCGACGGAGCGGTCGCGGTAGGGGCTGTTCCGGCCAGGTTCGGTCAGCGTCCCGCGGTACTCGCGGATCTGGTCGGCGGTCAGGCTGTCGACGTAGGCCTTGCCGTCCCGGATCAACTGCTCCGCGTACTGGTAGAGCAGCTCGAAGTTGTCGGACGCGTAGAACATCCGGCCGTCCCAGTCGAAGCCGAGCCACCGGACGTCTTCCTGGATGGCGTCGACGTACTCGACGTCTTCCTTCGCGGGATTGGTGTCGTCGAACCGCAGGTTGCACAGCCCGCCACAATCGGCGGCGACGCCGAAGTTCAGGCAGATCGACTTGGCGTGGCCGATATGGAGGTAGCCATTCGGCTCGGGAGGGAAGCGCGTGTGCACGCGCCCGCCGTGCTTCCCGGCACGCAGGTCTTCCGCGACGATCTCGCGGATAAAATCGCTCTGGGCCGCCGGCGCGGCGGCACCGGCTTCTGAGTCCATCCGCTAATTATTACGTGACATCACGTTCGGTGCTCGTCGAAGCGTCCGGATCTCTGCTTGACTGACTTTCAGGATCTCTGCCTGACTGACCTTCAGGTAGTCCCATCAGGCCGGCCCGCTTCAGCGCACGCGGCACCGTGTCGATCGGCTCTGGCGTGAGCAGCTCGGGGGCCGCGGTCACCTCCAGGTCCTTGAGGCGGCGCGCACTGACCAGGAGGCGCGATTCGAACGACCCGACCGCGTCGTTGTAGGCGCCAACAGCGCCGTTGAGCTTCTTTCCGACCTCGTTGAAGTGGTCGGCAAACTTCGCGAGGCGCTCGTAGAAGTCTTTCCCCAGCTGCGCGACCTCGCGGTAGTTCTCGGCCAGCGCCTCCTGCCGCCATGATTGTGCCGCCGTCGTCAACAGCGCGATCAGCGTAATGGGGCTGGCGAGGAGCACCTTGTGCGCGAATCCGCGCTCGATCAGCTTGTTGTCGCGTTGCAGCGCCGCGCTGAACAGCATCTCCCCCGGCAGGAACATCACGACCATCTCGGGAGAATCGCCGAGCGTCTCCCAATACGCCTTGCTCCCCAGTTTGTCCATGTGGTCGAGCACGTGCCGCGCGTGCAGCTCCAGCTTCGCCGTGCGGGCATTGTCGTCGGCCGCTTCCTGTGCGTCGAGAAACGCCTCGAGCGGCGTCTTCACGTCGACGACGATGCGCTTGCCGCCGGGCAGGTGGACGATCGCGTCGGGGCGGAGGCGGCCGTTGTCGCCGTACAGGGTGGGTTGCTCCTCGAAGTCGCAGTGCTGCAGCATGCCGGTGATTTCGAGCACTCGGCGCAGTTGCATCTCTCCCCACCGGCCGCGCACCGACGGCGTCCGCAGCGCGCGAGACAACGTGTCGGTCGTCGAGTTGAGCGTGCTGACCTTCTCGGTCAGCCTCGCGTAGGCCTCGACCCGCGCGCGCTCCACCTCTTCGAGGCGGAGGTCGACTTTCTTCAGCGTGTCGGCAATCGGCTTGGCCAGGTCGAAGAATGCCGTGCGGTTGTCCTGGAGCGCGTCCCTGGCGAGCGATTGAAAGGTCTCGCGTAGCTTCTTGTCGGTCTGGTCGAGCTGATCCTTGGTGGCGCCAAGCGCTTCCTTCTGGCGGGCGAGCTCATCTGCGAGCGACTGGTTGCGGGCGACAAGCGTGGCAATGGCCGCCGCAACAACGGCCACGAGGACGGCCGCGACGGCAACAAGGATCCAATTCATGAAGGGGTGCGGAGAAGGAAGTGTAGCAGCCCTCGCCTTACAGAAGCCTTCGATCGGGCGACCAAACTGTAATCACCGGCGGACCACAGCCGTATTGCGTGTCCGTAAACGCCTTGTTTTCCAGCACTTCTGAGCCCTGGCACTGGGGGTGCGGTCGTTGCAGCGCCTCACTGCATGATTGCGTACCCCGGGGCGAGCGACTACGAGTTCAACGACGGTCTTGGAGTGAGGACGCTTGATCCCGATCCGCGACAGGGCCGTATCGAGACGCTGCACGTCTCGCCGAGGCTTGCCGAGCATCCTGCCGTGGAGCAGGTCATCCGTGCCCGCGCCGCCCGCTACGCAGCGATTGGCACCGGCACCCTCACGCCGGTATACCGGGTCGATCGCGACAAGGCGGGGCTTCGCGTGCTCGCGCATGCGCCTGACGGCGTCAGGCTCTCGGACATTCTCTCGCATCTCGCCTCGGGCCAGGAGACGTTGCCCGCCGCCGGTATGCTCGAGCTCGCCGCCGCCCTCATCAAAGCCGTCGCAGCGGTGCATCAACTGCCTGGCGCCATCGCTCACGGGTCGATCACGCCCGCGCACGTCGTGCTGTCCCCCGAGGGGACGGCGGTGCTGACCGACGGCGTCGTCGGTGCGGCTGTCGAGGCGCTGCAGCGCAACCGGGAGCAGATCTGGCGAGAGTTCGGCCTGGCGCTTCCCGCGTCGGCCAACCTTCCCCGGTTTGACCAGCGCACCGACGTGACGCAGCTTGGCGCCTGCGTGCTGGCGATCGCGCTGCGGCGTCCGTTGGGCGCAGACGAGTATCCGCGGGGCATCATGGATCTCGTATTCACCGCGACGCCCGACAGCGCGCCGCATGCCTCGGCCCTTCGGATGTGGATCCAGCAGTCGCTGCAGTTGCACCCGCGCGCGACGTTCAGCGGCGCCGCCGAAGCCCAGAAGATGTTCAATGAGATCACCGCGGCACCCGGGATGAAGCGCGCCGGGCGCCAGGCGGTGCAGGCCCTGGTCTCTCGCTGCAATCTCTTTTCGAATAGCCGCGCAAGTTGATAGGATGTCGCGCGTGCGAGCGACCGCGCCCACGCATGCGCCCTACCTGCTGACGGCCCTGCTGCTTGCCGGCTGTGCCGCCGGCTGCGGCGATTCGGCGCCGCCGCGATCGTCCGGCTCGTCCCTCCGAGACATCTTCCTCACACCCGACACGATGGTCGTCCGCGGCGAGGTGCCTCGCAACACCACCCTGGAGGTTCTGCTGCGAACGTAGGGTCTCGCGCAGGCGGCAGTGGGCGATGTCATCACCGCCGCGCGAACCGTGTTCGATCCGCGGCGCCTGCGAGCCGCGCAGCCCTTCTCGCTCGAGCGGACGCTCGACGGCGTGCTCCGCCTGTTCGAGTACGAGATCGATGCCGATTCTTTTCTTCGGGTGGCCGGGAATGGGACGTCAGGCGTGCTCCACGCCGAGCTCGTGCCGATTCCGAAAACGCTCGAGCGCGCCGTCGCCGCCGGCACGATTGACGAGGCGACGCCCTCGTTGTTTCAGGCGATGGAGGCGACGGGTGAAGGCGCCGAGCTGACGATTGCGCTGGCCGGGATCTTCGCCGGCGAGATCGACTTCAACTCGGAGGTCCAGCCCGGAGACAGCTTCACCGTCGCGTTCGATCGCTACACCAGGCCCGACCGGCCCGCGACCTACGGGCCCATCACCGCCGCGGAGTTTCAGAACGAGGGACGGGTGGTCACCGCGATTCGGTTTACCTCAGCCGACGGCCGGTCCGGGTACTACGATGAGCAGGGACGCTCCCTGAAGCGTTTCTTCCTGCGCTCGCCGCTGAAGTTCGAGCCCCGTGTGACGTCACGATTCTCGACGCAGCGCATGCATCCCGTGCTGCACACCGCGCGCGCGCATCGCGGCGTCGACTACGGCGCGCCGCAGGGCGCGCCGGTGGTTGCCGTGTCGTCTGGCACCGTCGTGTCGGCCACCTCCGACGCGGTGAATGGGCGGATGGTCCGGCTTCGGCACCCAAGCGGCTACGAGTCCTACTATCTCCACCTGTCGGCGTTCGCGGCGGGGATACGCCGCGGCGCGCACGTCGACCAGGGTCAGGGCGTCGGGCGCGTCGGTGCGACTGGCCTCGCCACCGGGGCGCACCTGCATTACGGGCTCAAGAAGAATGGCGCGTGGGTGGACCCGTTGCGCGAGCATCGGCGGATGCCGCCGGGAGAGCCGATTCCCGTCGCGTTGATGGCCGCGTTCACGGCGGTGCGCGACCAGGCCGCCGCGGAACTCAGAACATCAACCGCACGGCGGCGTGAGTCAGCCGTCCTTCTGGTTGACCGACCTGCAGCGGAAACATCAGGTCGTTGACCGCCAGCACGTTCGCGCGGTTTCGCAAATTGTAGCTTTCCAGGATCAACGCGAGCGTCCGGCCGGAGCCGAGCGACACGTTGCGCGCGACGCGCGGATCGAACGACACGTACCCGAGCCTCGTCGTGTGAATGCGGGGATCGCGGCTCTGCAGCGTGGCGATGGCACTCACAGTCCAGTCCTTGAGCAGGGTCGTGACCAGGCCGCTGAAGCGGTCGGCGAACATGTCGGTCCCGTACACGACGGTCAAAACGCCGCGATGGCGCGAGGGATCGTTGCTCACCGTATACGCGGCCCTGTACTGCGTGCCCTGCCAGAACCGCCGCTGGGCCTCGAAGGTCATCGCCCGGTACGGCCACCCGGGCGCGCGGCTCTGGAGGTAATTGACCGATACGGTCGCCTGCGGCATCCACTGGTACTCGGCGCCAGCGCTCGCCTGCCGAACGCGGAGGTCGCTGAACGGGCTCGAGAAGCGCCCGTAACTCCCGCGGACGACGAGTCGGGGCGAGGATAGCCACGTCACTCCTGCGCGAGGGTCCCAGTCACTGAGCTCGCTGAAGGCACCGACGTCGTGGCGAGCACCGACGTTCAGCGTCACCACTGACCCCGCCTGCCATTCGTCCTGCACGAACGCCGACACGTTCTCGGATTCGAAGGTCGCCGACGTGAGTGTCCCGAACGGCATGGTGGCGGACAGGTCGTCGCCCACCGCATCGAAGCCGGTCTTGACCTGGTGCGCTCCGCCGACGAACGTGACGGTGTCGGCCACCTGGAGGCGGTTGACCGCCCTGATGTCACGCGCCTGCTGGTAGTGGAGGCGGCCATCGTTGACCAACCGCGATCCAAACACCGTGGTGGCCCCTGCGACCGACGACCTGGTCGATTGCGTGCCCCCGAAATCCTGGTCGTTGTAGCGGAGTGTCACGCGGCCGTCGCCGGGGAGCTTGTGGTCTGTCCTGATGAGAAACACCCGCTGGTCGCGCTCTGGCTGGTCGCGTCGCCGCGTGTCGTAGTTCACGAGGAAAAAATGCCGGTTGCGCCCAATCGGCCCACCGAGGACCCCACCCAGTTGGCTGGTCTCGACGCCGGGCGAACTCATCGCGGATCCGCCGAGCAGCGCGATCGCCGATCCGTGGAAGGCGTTGGTGCCGGACTTGGTGATCGCGTGAATCACGCCGCCCGACGCGCGTCCGTACTCCGCGCGATACCCGTTCACCTCGACGCGAAATTCCTGGATGGCGTCCTGGCTGAATTGATACGTCCCGAAGCCGAGCAACTCTCCGCCGTCCACCGAGAGGGCATTGGCGCTTGCGGCTTGCCCGGCGATGAGGAGGTCACCCGTGAAGAGATCGCGGCTGGCACCGCCGGCGATCAGCGCGAGGTCGACGAAGTTGCGGCTCCTGACCGGCAGGTGGGTGACGGCGGCCTCTTCGATGTGGGCGGCCGGGTGGGAGCGTGCCGGGTCAATCACCGGCGCGAGCTCGCCAAGGGTGAGTGTGTCGGGATCGATCGCCGGCCGGAGCTCGAAGTTCAGGTTGACGGTCTCGCCCAGAGTCACGCGCAGGTTCTCCTGGCGCCGGGGCGCGAATCCAGAAAATGCCGCTGTGGCCTCGTAGCGGCCGGTCGGAACCGCAGATGCCATGAAGCGGCCCCTCCCGTCGGTGCGGACCGTTCGGGTGGCTCCCGTCTCCATGTTCACGATTGTGACGGTGACACCCGGAAGCGCTGCGCCGGATATATCGACCGCGACGCCCTGTATTTCGCCATCCGTGCCTTGTGCACGGGCCTCGGGGGCGAAGCTCAACAGCAAGGCGACCAGCACAATCGCGATTTTCCGAAGCGGCACGTCCATAGCAGATCAGTTTCTGCAAACGACGCGCCCGCGGCGGCCGACATATAATTTCTGTTTCTATGGCTGCCATTGCTCCGTTCCAAGCGCTCAGGCCCATGCCTGAGTCGGCGGCGCAGGTCGCTGCGGTTCCCTACGACGTCGTCAACACCGAGGAAGCGCAGTCACTTGCCGCCGCGAATCCCCTGAGTTTTCTCCACGTGTCGCGCGCGGAGATCGATCTTCCGGCTGAGACCAACCCGTATGCCGACGCGGTGTACGCGAAGGCCGTCGAGAACCTGAAGGCCTTGAAGACCCGCGCCCCCCTCGTCGTGGAAGACCGCCCCAGCCTGTATGTGTACCGCCTGAAGATGGGTGGACACGTGCAGACCGGTATCGCGGCGTCCTATTCGCTCGACGAATACGACGCCGACGTCATCAAGAAGCACGAACGCACGCGGCGCGACAAGGAAGACGATCGCACGCGTCACATCGTCGAGCTGCGCGCGCAGACCGGTCCCGTGTTTCTCACCTACCGGGCCTCGCCAGCCGTCGACAAGGTGGTCGACCGCGCCGTGGCGCGGCCCCCGCTCTTCGACTTTGCCGCCGACGACGGGGTACAGCACACCGTCTGGCGCGTCGATTCGCGGGAGGAGCGGGCGCTGACCGCGGCGTTTGCGGCGATTCCCTCGATGTATATCGCCGACGGCCACCACCGGGCCGCGAGTGCGGCGCGGGTGCGGCAGCAACTTCGCGGGTCGAATAGCGCAGCGGGCGAGTGGGACACGTTTCTCGCCGTCGCCTTCCCCGATGACCAGATGCAGGTGCTTCCCTACAACCGGGTGATCAAAGACCTCGGCACACACACCCCCGACTCGCTGCTCGCTGCGCTGCGGCAGACGTTCACGGTCAACGAAGGCCCGGCGGCGCCGGCGCGCAAGGGCGAGGTCGCGATGTTTCTGGGCGGACGCTGGTACACGATTCAGCTCGGAACCGCCCCCGACGGAACCGCGGCTGCGGACCGCCTCGATGTCAGCCGCCTGCAGGACACGGTCCTCACGCCGCTGCTCGGCATTGGCGACGTGCGCAGCGACAAGCGCATCGACTTCGTGGGAGGCGCTCGCGGAACGTCGGCGCTCGAGAAGCAGGTCACATCGGGGAAGGCGGCCGTCGCGTTCTCGATGTATCCCGTCAGCGTCGACGACTTGATGCAGATTTCGGACGCGGGCGGCATCATGCCGCCGAAGTCCACCTGGTTCGAACCAAAGCTGCGGGATGGCCTGCTCTCACACGTCCTCTGAATGTGAAAGTTCTCGTCGCTGACACGTTCGAGACATCGGGCCTGGAGAGCCTGAAGGCGGCGGGATGCGAGGTCGTGTACGAGCCAGATCTGGCCGCGGACACGCTGACCGCGGCGATTGAATCCACCGGTGCTGACGTCCTGGTCGTTCGGTCGACGAAGGTTACCGAGCCCATGCTCGACGTGGGGAGGCTGTCGCTCATCGTGCGCGCGGGAGCAGGCGTCAACACGATCGACGTGCGCGCGGCGTCGCGCCGGGGCATCTACGTCTCGAATTGCCCGGGCAAGAACGCGATTGCGGTCGCGGAGCTGGCGTTCGGGTTGATCCTCGCTCTCGACCGCCGCATTCCTGACAACGTCGTCGAGCTGCGCGCCGGGCGGTGGAACAAGAAGGAGTATTCGAAGGCGCGAGGACTGTTCGGGCGCACGCTCGGGCTGCTCGGATTCGGGCCGATCGCCCAGGAGATGGCGCGCCGCGCCAACGGGTTCGGCATGCCGGTGCTCGTCTGGAGTCGGCGATTTACTGGAAAGGGATCGAACGCGCTGGAGGACGTCCCGGAAGATCTCACGATCTCCATCGCCGACTCACCGCAGGATCTGGCCGGCCGCAGCGACATCCTCAGCGTGCACCTGGCGCTGACCAACGATACGCGCGGGTTTGTCGGCGCCGACATCGTGGACCGCATGAAGCCGGGCTCAATCCTGGTGAATACTGCGCGGGGAGAGCTCGTGGATCATGCGGCGCTGGCGGCAGGTGTGAAGGCGCGGGGCATTCGGGTAGGAATGGACGTCTTTCCTGACGAGCCGGCGGCGTCGGCAGGGCCGTTTTCCGCGCCACTCGTGGATTTGCCGAATGTGTACGGCACGCATCATATCGGCGCGTCCACCGAGCAGGCGCAGGAAGCGATCGCTGACGAGGCGGTCAGGGTGATCCGCGCGTACCGGGATACCGGCGCCGTCCCGAATGTCGTGAACCTCGCGACGCACACGCCGGCCACGCACATGCTCGTCGTCCGGCACCGCGACCGGCCGGGCGTGCTCGCGCACGTGTTCGATCATCTGAGAGCCGGCAACCTCAACGTCCAGGAGACGGAGAACGTGATCTTCGACGGCGCAGAGGCCGCCGTCGCGCGCATCAATCTCGATGGCAATCCGCCTGCCGCGCTGCTGCGGGCTATCGAGCAGGGCAATCAGGACATCCTGAGCCTGCATGTCGTGAACATCCAGGAGCAACAATGACAACGATGACCCGTGTGTACAATTTTTCAGCCGGTCCTGCCGTCCTCCCGCTGCCGGTGCTCGAGGAAGCGCAGCGCGATCTCGTGGCGCTCCCCGGCGTCGGCATGTCCGTGCTGGAGATCAGCCACCGATCGAAGACGTTCGAAGACATCCTCGGTGCCGCGATCCAGAACATGCGCGAGGTCGCCAGCATTCCGGCCAGCTACCGCATCCTGATGCTGCAGGGCGGCGCGAGCCTGCAGTTTTCGGCGGTGCCGATGAACCTGCTGGCACCGGGCGCCGTGGCGGACTACATCGACACCGGATCGTGGGCCGTGAAGGCGATCGAGGAAGCGAACAAGGTCGGCAAGGTCAACGTGGCGGCAAGCACGAAGACCGACAAGTACACCCGCATTCCAGCCCAGGGCGAATTGAAGCTGACGCCGGGCGCCGCCTACGTCCACATGACGACCAACAACACGATTGAAGGCACCGAGTGGAAGGCGCCGCCCGAGGTCGGGTCGGCGCCCCTCGTGGCCGACGTCTCGTCCGACATCTTCCACGCCCCGATCGACGTCGCGCGGTTCGGGCTGATTTACGCCGGCGCCCAGAAGAACCTCGGCCCCTCGGGCGTCACGCTCGTGATCGTTCGCGAGGACCTGCTCACCCGGTCCACCGCCGCGCTGCCGACGATGCTGAACTACAAGCTGATGGCGGAAAACAACTCGCTGTACAACACGCCCAACACGTTCGGGATCTACATCCTTGGCCTGACAATGAAGTGGCTGAAGTCCCAGGGCGGGCTGGCCGGGATCGGACAGATCAACGACCGCAAGGCGTCAAAGCTGTATGCCGAGATCGATCGCAGCGGCTTCTACCGTGGCACCGCGCAGAAAGACAGCCGATCGGTGATGAACGTGACGTTCCGGCTCGGGACCGAGGAACTCGAGAACATGTTCGTGAAGGAGTCAACCGCCGCGGGCCTCGACGGCCTCAAGGGCCACCGTGCCGTCGGCGGCATGCGCGCCTCGCTCTACAACGCGTTCCCGGAGGAAGGCGTCGACGCGCTCGTCGATTTCATGAAGGAGTTCGAGCGGAAGAACGGCTAGGTCGTCGTGCTTCGCGGTGCCCTGCGGCGCCGCCGGCGTCGCCTGCGCTTCGGCTCGGGGCCCTCGGCGGCGGCGTCAGGGCTTTCCTCGAAGGCGCCGGCCGCCTCGATGAATCCGCGCCAGTGCTCCACCACCTCCGGGGCGTTCCCGTGCATCTCGAGCCAGGTGAGCGCCTCGCGAAATGGTCCACGGTGGATGAGGGCGCGCCGCGCCTTCGGTGACAGGTTCATGTCCACGAGCCGCCGCTGGAGCCCGAGGATCTGACGGAGCCGCTCGACATCCCGCCTGGCCAGCGGAAGCAGCCCCAGCGCCAGGCGAGGTTCCCTCCTGAATTCCCCTTCCGCGACCGGCGCCGGGGAGAGTGTCCGGATCGTGTGGCCGAGCGGCACCAGCATCGATCCGAGAAGAATCGCGTTTGTCAGCGTGTCGGGGGTGTCCTCGAAGCGGTGGCGATACGCGTCGAGTGCCGCCAGCGATCGCCACAGGCCCTCTCCGGCGCCCTTCTGCAGCTCTGGCGCGATCGGTTCGAGCAGCCGCCGCTCGGCACACATCCGGAAGGCGCGCTCTGACGCACCGGCGCGGAGCACCTTGTAGATTTCCTCGACCAGCCGGGCAGGCGAGCTCTTGGCGATCTCGTGCCGGTGTCCGGCGATGGCGGCGTCGATCGGCGGATCGATATCGAAGTTGAGCCGCGAGGCCATGGAGATGGCGCGCAGCATCCGGACCGGGTCTTCCTGGAAGCGCTCGACCGGGTTGCCGATGCAGCGAATCAGGCGGGCGTCGAGATCCCTGAGTCCGCCGGTGTAGTCGATGATCGAAAAGGACGCGATGTCGTAAAACAGCGCGTTGACCGTGAAATCGCGGCGGAAGGCGTCTTCTTCAGGGGTCCCGAAGGTGTTGTCCCGGTGGAGCATGCCGTCGTGGGCGCTGGGGCCGTCCGCATGCAGAGGGATCGCATCCTCGGCCGGCGGCTCTGGCGGCGCCGCGAGCTCCTCGGCGGAGAGCTGGCGCCTGAAGGTCGCCACTTCGATGTTCTTCGGACCAAATCGGACGTGCGCGAGGCGGAACCGGCGGCCGATGATCCAGCAGTTCCGGAAGAGCCGCTTGACCTGGTAGGGATGCGCCGACGTGCCGATGTCGAAGTCCTTCGGCCGCCGCTCGAGCAGCAGATCCCGAACGCTCCCGCCGACGAGATACGCCAGGTAATTGTTCTGGTGGAGGCGATAGAGCACCTTCAGCGCGTCCGCGTCGATTTGAGAGCGAGAGATCGCGTGCTCCGCGCGAGGCACGACCACCGGCTTTCCCATTGGGTCGCATTGTAGCTTGAGCGTCGGCCCGATGTTACGATCCGCGGGATGTCCCTCCGCGCGTCCGGCGCCCTCCTGACGGTGTTCCTGGTGTCGTCCACGGGCGCAGCGGCCGCGGCCGAACCCCCGGCGCTGGCGAAGGCACGCGCCTTGTACAACGCCGCCGACTACGACGGCGCCATCGATGCGGCGGCTCTGGCCCGAGCTCAGCCGGCTGCCGCAGACGCCGCGGCTCTCGTCACGGCTCGCTCGCATCTGGAACGCTACCGGCTGCGCCTGGATGTGGCGGATCTGGCGACGGCGCGTGAGGCGCTGATCAGCGTGCGTGCGTCGATGCTCCCCCCGCGCGACCAGGTTGACCATCTCGTGGGCATCGGCCAGTCGCTCTATCTGGCGAACGCCTTCGGCGCGGCGGCCGAAGTGTTCGATGGAGCGCTTGGCAAAGCGGCCCTCCTGAGCCACCGCGACCGCCTGATGCTGCTCGACTGGTGGGCAAGCGCGCTCGACCGCGAGGCGCAGGGCCGTCCGCCGGACCGGCGGCTGCCGGCTTACGAGCGTATTGTCAGCCGCATGGAAGAAGAGCTGCGCCAGGACCCGGGAAGCGCCCCGGCGAACTACTGGCTGGCGGCGGCATCGCGCGGCACCGGCGACCTCGATCGCGCCTGGAGTAGCGCGGTGGCGGGCTGGGTCAGAGCCAGGCTCAGTCCGGAGACTGCTGAGAAGCTCCGGTCAGACATCGATCGCCTGGTGACGCAGGCGCTTGTTCCCGAGCGAGCGAGGACAACGCCCGCTCGCGATCCGCAGATCGACTGGGAGGAGACGAAGCAGCAGTGGCCTTAGGACTTGGCGTCGCGCCAGTTCTCGCCGATACCGACGTCGACGGTTAGCGGAACGTTCAGGGACGCGGCGCTTTCCATCATGTCTCGAACCAGATCGGCCGCCGGTTCCGCCTCATCGCGCGGTCCTTCGAACAGCAGCTCGTCGTGGACCGTGAGAATCATCCGGGTCGCAAGACGTCGCCGCGTGAGCTCGCGGTGGACGTCGATCATCGCTTTCTTGAGGATGTCGGCGGCGGTGCCCTGGATCGGCAGGTTGACCGTGACGCGCTCCGCGGCGGCGCGAATCTGGCCGTTCCGGCTATTCAGCTCCGGCACCAGCCTGCGCCTTCCGAACAACGTCTTCACCACGCCCTGCTCGCGCGCGCGCTGGAGGGTCTCCTCGATGAATCCCCGCACGCGGGGGAATCCCGCGAAATACGCGTCGATGAATTCCTGCGCGGCTTCCTTGCTGACCCCGATGTCCTTGGCGAGCGTGAACGCCGTCTTGCCGTAGAGCAGCGCGTAGTTGATGATCTTCGCCCGCCGGCGGAGCTCGTGCGGATCCAGGCCGCTGTCGGCGCCGAAGACCTTGAGGGCGGTACGGTCGTGAATGTCCTCGCCGCTGCGGAACGCCTCGACCAGCGCGTCTTCGCCGGCCAGGTGCGCGAGGACCCGGAGCTCGATCTGCGAGTAGTCGGCGGAGATGAGCACGTTGCCCGGGGCGGCGACAAACGCCCGGCGGATCTGGCGTCCAAGCTCGGTGCGAATCGGGATGTTCTGCAGGTTGGGATCGGAACTGCTCAAGCGGCCGGTGGCGGCCACCGCCTGGTTGAAACAGGTGTGGACGCGCCCGGTAACCGGATGGACGAGCTGCGGCAGCGCGTCGATGTACGTGCTTTTCAGCTTGTGGAGACCCCGCCAATCGAGAATCAGACGGGGGAGCTCATGGGAGAGTGCCAGCTCCTCGAGCACTTCGACCGCAGTCGAGGCCGATTTCGTCTTGCCGGTCTTCTTCAGCGCGGGCAACTGCAGCTTCTCGAACAAGATTTCCCCAAGCTGCTTGGGCGAGTTGACGTTGAACTCTTCGCCCGCCAGCTCGAAGATCCGCGCCGAGTATCGCGCGAGCTCCTGCTCGATGTGCTGCGACTGCGCGGCAAGCGCGGGACCGTCGATCCGAATCCCCGCGCGCTCGACGTCCGCGAGTACGGGAAGCAGCGGCATCTCCATCTCGCGGAACACGCCGTCGAGCTGGTCCGTCACCAGGAGCGGTGCGAGCCGATGGGACAACTGCCGCGACAGGTCGGCCCGCTCACCCGCGAAGCTCAGCGCGGCTTCTGGAGACAACTGCGCAAGCGGTTGTGACTTGGCGCCGCGGCCGCACACGTCCTCCTCGCTCAACGCCTTGTAACCCAGGTGCTCGAGCGACGTTTCCTCCAGCGGATGGCCCGAACGCGTGGCGTCCAGCAGGTAGCTGGCGAGCATCGAATCGAACGCCAGCCCCTTGAGCGAGATGCCATGACCCGCCAGCACTACCAGGTCGAACTTCAGGTCGTGCCCAACCTTGCGGACGTCCTCGTTCTCGAGCAGCGGCTTGAGCCGCTCGAGGACGTCGCGGCGGTCCAGTTGCGGAGGGGCGGCCGCGCCCGAGAGCAGATCATCCTTCGAGTCGGCGCCCGTGTGGCCCATCGGGATGTACCGCGCCTGTCGATCGGCGGTCGAGAACGCGATCCCCACAATCGAGGCGAGCATTGCTGACGGCCGATCCGGAACCACTCGCAGCGAGAACTCGCCAGCCGCGCGAAGCTCCGCCACCAGCGCATCGAGCTCCGCCACCGAGAGGACGAGCGAGTAGTCCTTCTCGATCGTCTCGGCTGTCGGCGCGTACTCGTTCATCAGCGTCCGGAACGCCAGCCGCGAGAACAGCTCGTAGCACCGCTCGGTGGACGCGCCGCGGTACCGCAACGCCTGGAAGTCGATGTCGAGTGGAACGTCTCGGCGAATCGTCACCAGCTCACGGCTCTGGAGCGCCTCGGCCCGGTGCGCGAGCAGCGACTCGCGGTACTTCTTCTGCGGCAGGGCCGCCGCGTGGTCGAGCAGCGCGTCAAGGCTGCCGTACGTGGTGATCAGATCGATGGCGCCCTTCTTCCCGACGCCCGGCACGCCGCCGACGTTGTCACTGGTGTCGCCGACCAGCGCCAGCACGTCCGCGACCTGTGACGGCTTCACGCCAAACTTCTCGACGACGCCATTGGCATCGAGCCACACACCGTCTTCGCGCGGGTCGTACACGCGGATGCCGTCTCGGACCAGTTGAAAAAAGTCCTTGTCGATCGACACGATCGCGACCTCGAAGCCCTCCGCGGCCGCGCGCTCCGCCATCGTGCCGATCACGTCGTCGGCTTCGTATCCGGGCGAGTTGAGAATCGGCACGCCGAGCGCCTCGCACGCCTGGTGCACGGAGTTGATCTGCTCGGCCAGATCGTCGGGCATCGCGGCGCGATTGGCTTTGTAGTCGCTGACGATCTTGTCGCGGAAGGTGGGACCCTTGAGGTCGAACGAGGCTGCGATGAACTCGGGTGCGTGATCCGCAATCAGCTTCCGCAGCATCGTGACGAACACGTACACCGCGTGGGTCGTCTGTCCCTCCTGGTTCGACAGTCCCTTGCCGCGAAACGCGTGGTACGCGCGGTACATCTGGGAGCTGCCATCTATCAGGAAGAGCGTCGGGCGGGCCATTACTGCAGGGCGATGACAGATGAAGGTTGGAGCATCAACTGGCTGCTGTCAAAAAGATCATCGGCGCTCCAACGGAGCGGCCGGGCGCGCGTGTCGAATTGCTGCTCCACTAAGGATATATCATTGAGCTTCATGCACTTTGGGTCCCCGAGCGCAGTGCGGCGCGCGTGTTTTGTCGTCGTGTGTGCCTGCGCGGTCGTTGTGAGTGCGTGTGCGGGCCGTGGCGTGTTCAAACCCGAGTACGAGTACGAAGAGGAGCTGTATCTCGCGCTCGACGGCTCGGCGACGGTGAACGTGAACGCGTCGGTGGCGTCGCTCGTCGCGCTGCGCGGCTTCCAACTGGATCCCAATCCACGGGCGCGGCTCGATCGCTCGGCTGTTCGCGCGCTGTTCGAGGGACCGGGCGCCGACGTCTCGAAGGTCAGCCTTTCGCGGCGCAACGGCAGGCGCTTCGTCCACGTGAGCGTGGACGTCGACGATGTGCGACGGCTCGGCACTCTGGCCCCGTTCGCGTGGTCGTCGTATCGCTTCGACCGCGAGGGCGACATCATGGAGTTCAGGCAGGGGGTCGGACGATCCGCGGGCCAGCAGGTGAACGCCGGATGGATGGGCCAGGAGCTCGTGGCGTTCCGGATGCACCTTCCAAGCGAGATCCCGTTTCACAACTCGCCCAGCGGCGTGCAGCGCGGAAACATCCTGGAGTGGGAGCAGCCGCTCGCCGATCGGTTGAAAGGCGCGCCGCTCGACCTGCAGGTTCAACTCGAGCCCGAATCGATTCTCTATACGACGGTGATCCTCTTCGGCGCGACGGTCGTCGCCGCCGCGGTGACGTTCGCTCTTCTGATCTGGTGGGTCGCCCGGCGCGGGCGCGATGGTGAGATGGCGGAGTCCCGGTCATGAACACGGCGAACCTCCCGGCGCTGTGCTTCTATCCGCGCCGGGGGGATCGCGTGGCGGCGTTCCTGGCCCGCGTTAGATCTTCTCCATCTCCGCCTTCATCTCGGCGTCGGTCTTGAGGTTGTTGGTCACCGAGAACGCGGTGAATCCGCTCGCCAGCGACCGGGCAATCGCGCGGTCCACGTTGCTGTTGACCACACCCTCGAGCGTCACGTGGCCGCGGTCAACGATGATGTGGATCGGCGGGTTGACCATCGAGCCGTAACCATAGAAATTCGAGCTCCCGTAAATAGCCCGCGCGATCCCGCGGCGCAGGTCATCGTCGAACTGCGAGACGGGCAGCACTTCGATGCGGTTGACCACCTGGGTGACGCCGGCCAGCTTCGCCACCTGCTTCTCGATGTCGGTGCTCTTGTACGGCATCGTCACCTTGCCGGTCAGCGTGACGACTCCCTCGTTTACGTCCGCCTGAATGTTGTCGAACACCGTGAAGTGCGGGTACCTCAACACCTGCCGTGACACGTCGCGGAAGAGCTGAAGATTCCCTGAATCCGCCGCAAAGGCCGGTGCGCTCATTGCGAGCACCACTGCAGCCGCGGCGATAAGTCTGGCAAACATATGTCGTACCTCCAGCCCCTACCGGGGCAAGGAGAATGCCAGTGAAGAGCGCCGAAATGTGGGCAATGTTCGCGAGGTCTACGCCGGCGCGTCCTCTGCCGCGGACGTTCAGCTAGAACAGCAGCATCGTCGCGACGCCGGCGCCGATCAGCAGGATCTGGGGGAGCGATCCGGCGTCGGTACGGCCGCGGTGCAGACCAGGGATCAGGTCAGCCATGGCGACGTAGAGAAAGCTTGCCGCCGCAAGCACGAGGCAATACGGAAGGAGCAGCGGTACCGACTCGAGTGCGAAGAAGGCGGCGATTGCGCCGGCGGCGCTGGCGGTGGCGGAGAGGACGTTCAGCAGCAGCGCGCGCTTTCGCGAATAGCCCGCGTGGAGCAGGATGGCGAAGTCGCCGACCTCCTGCGGGATTTCGTGCGCCGCCACGGCAAAGGCGGTACTGACGCCAAGCGGCACCGAGGTGAGCACCGCCGCGGCGACGACCGCCCCGTCCACGAAGTTGTGAAAAGCGTCGCCGACGAGCACGGGGACGACGCTGCCATCGTGCACTTCGCAGTCGTGCGTGTGGCAGTGCCGCCAGAGCACCAGTTTTTCGAGGACGAAAAACAACAGGATGCCGCCGAGCAGCGTGGCAAACACCCGCGGTGCGGGCAGTTGCGTCAACGCCTCGGGCAGCAGGTTCAGCATCGAGACGCCAAGCAGGGCGCCAACGGCGTAGCTGACCAGCCACGGCACCAGCCGAGCGCGGAAGGAATCTTTGAAGAGGAGAACGCTGGCCGCGACGAGGAGCCCGCCCAGTCCGCCGAGCAGGCTCAGTCCGAGAGCGATGAGAAAGAGCGACACGCCCCGGCATCATAGCAAGCCCTCGAGCCGAAAGCCCAAAGCCAAGCGGCGACTACGAAGCGATGTACCCGCGCCGAGCACGAACGGTGTAGCCGCGATCCTTCACTTCGACCCGAATCGTGTGCCAGCGTCCGTCCTTCTTGCCGGTGCTCGCGTACCCAAGGTAATACTGCTTGCTCAACTCGTCCGCGATGCGGGACGTGGCGCCGTCGAGATCACCGAATCCGCGGACGATTTCGGTGCGTCCGCCGGTCTCATCGGTGATCTGCCGGAGCGCGTCGGCATTGACACCCTCGCCGGCGTTCCGCGACCACGTTCCCCCCGAACTGCCTCCGCCGCCGCCGACGATCGGCGGGATTCTTCCCTGCGGCCGGCGGCCGCCGGGGAACGGGAAGGGGATTGGGAGCGGTATCCGGACCGTGGGACCGCTGCGCGTGACGGAGCGCGTCGTGCCGTCGACGCCGAGCGCATAGACGAGCACTTCGCTCTCGCGAATCAACTGCCGGAGCTCGCCGACCGATGTCGAGCTGTTCGTGTCGTTGCCGTCGGAGATGACGAGGAGCGCTTTCTTCCGGTTCTCTCCCGCTTCCGCGAGCGGGATGGCGTCGGCAATCGCGTCGTACATCGCCGTGCCACCCGACGGGTTCACGTCGGCGACCGCGCGGCTCAAGATGCGGCGGTCCTTTGTCCACCCCTGCGAGATGTACGGACGGCTGGCGAACTCCATGAAGAACAACTCGTCGTCTTTGCCCAGCAGGTCGTAGACGAACCGTTCGATGGCCGACCGCGCCGCCGACATCTTGTCAGGCGTCATGCTGCCGCTGGCATCGAGTGCGATCCCCAGGCTGACGGGTACGCGCTCGTTGCTGAAGTGCGTGACCTCCTGTCGTTGCCCGTCCTCGTAGACCGTGAAGTCTTCCTTGCGCAGGCCCGACACGAACCGGCTGTCCTCGTCGGTGACGGTGGTCGTCACGTTGATCAGCTCGACACCGCTGCGGAAGCGGAATCCGTCCTGGTCCTGCGCCGCGATTGACGCGACACCGGCGGTTGCCAACACGAGAGCGATGAGCGCGCGGGGGAGGGTCTTCATCTTCATGCCTCGGGGCGGCGTGCGGCCGCAAGGCGCATGTGATCGGCGCGGCGGTCGACATGCCGCAGCATGCCCGACTCGGTTCGGAAGCTTACCCGGTATCGGCCGACGTTGGCCACGTTCGGAATCGTGACGACGAACGGAGACTCGTCGCCCGGCTCGAGCGTGGTGAAATCGAGCGGCGCGCGGGCGCTGGCGACAAACGTCCCGTCCTTGTCGAACGCGAACACCACGGCCGTGATCCGGGCTGCCGAACTTCCCGCACGCGGATTTCGAACCAGGCCCGACACCGTGAGGCTGCCGCCCTCGCGTGCGTGGCGCATCGACACGAGCTCGAGTGGCGCGGACTGCTGCCGTGCGGCGCTGCCGGCCGGCGCCGGGGATCGGTCCGGGCCGCGGCTCGACATCGCAACTGCCACGACGATCGCGATCCCCATCGCCGCGACGACGGCCGCTTTGATCAGGGGACGGCTCTTGAGCGAGCCTCCGGACTCGGTCGTGAACATCGAAGCCACGGCGACCGGTACGGTTGCGGGCGCGGTGCGTGGAGCGCCGCGGTCGATTGCCGACGCCAGGGCAGCGACGCGCGCCGCCGAGCGGCGGCGATCATCGGCGAGCGTCCGCCAGGCGATCAGCGCGAAACCCGCCGCCGCAACGAACGACACCACCGTGAGAGCGATCAACATCACGTTCATTTCCGTCACCCTTATCGCAACGAGAACTCAACGGCGACTTCGACGATGACGTCCACCGCGACGCCCTGGCGCCGCGCCGGATCGAAGCGCCACTGGCGAACCGCGCCGACGGCGCGTTGATCGAGACCGGACCCCAGCCCTTGCAGCACGCGGACGTCGCCGACGGATCCATCGCGCCGCACGACGATCTCGAGCACGACGTCTCCCGTGACATTCCGCCGCCGTCCTTCGTCGGTGTAGTCGGCCTTGACCTCGCGCAGCAGTCGCGGGGGCTCGATGCCGCTGCCCGGCCGAAAGGGGCCGCCGCCGGTTCCACCGCCCGAGCCATCGCCGATGCCGGAGCCACGTCCTTCACCGTTGCCCGTGCCTTGCCCCGATCCAGCGCCTCCGCCGGCGCCCGAGCCCTGGCTCTCGGCGACAGTCTGGGGCTTCTCGATCACGCCTTCGCGATCGGCGTCGTTGGGGGCCGCGGTGACCACGGGCGCTACGAGTACGCGCGAGGGCAGCGGTTCGGGAGCGGGTTCGACCTTCGGCTGCACCGGCGCGGCGGCCGGCGTCGGCTTCGGTGGCGCTTCAGCCCGTGCCGTCGTCAACACCGGCTTCGGGGTCGCGGCGGGAATGGCGACGCGCGGACGCTGGAGACCGCGTTGTTCAGCTCTTCGCGGCGGCAGCGGATTCCTGAGACCGCCTCCGCCCCCGCCACCTCCGGGCCCCGGGCTGACGATGAACACCAGGTGAGTCGGCTCGTGAACCGCTTCTTCGCTCGCTGTATCGGCGGGCGCGGCGGTCACCCAGAGCAGTGCGAGAAACAGCGAGGCGTGCGCAAGCGACGAAGCAAAGACCGGCAGGCCAACGCGTCGCTCGGTCGCCGTGGCGGCGTCACCGGCCGCCGAGAAGATGTCCGCCGGGGGAGCGGTGACGTGCGACGTCACCTCGGTCCGCAGCCGGCCGCCGGCTCGGATCGCATCTGACGCGGCGATGTAGCCGGAGCCCGCAATCGTCCGGAGCTCACCGGAGGCGACCAGCGCCTCTACGAGTGGCGGGGCGACACCAGCAGCCTGCGCCACCTCGTCCGGCGTGAATACCTCGGGGACCATAACTTGAGACATGAATCCGTCAGGGTGCGGGGCAAAAGGCTTGCCTGACCGTTCTCGGTCAATTCAGGCCGGATCTGACGGATCCCTTTGATACTGTGGCAATTGCGGGACGATCCAGCTGTCCGCAGCCGATGTCAAAATGTGAGTGTTCTCTTCACTGGGGTCTGACCCCACCGGGTCAGGCGCGGGGTTTCAGCCCTTCGGTGAAGCGATAACCGTCCCGCTCGGCGAGGATCCGGGTGGCCTTGAAGCCGGCGAGGGGGAGCGCGTCGACCGCGCTGCCAGCCGCGCCTTCGATCGCCACCAGGCGTCCGCCGCCCCGCAGCACGCGGTTGGCGTCGCGCAGGATGGGATTCCGCGTCGCGTCATCCAACGACGTCAGCCAGCCACTCCTGGCGTGCAGCACGATGACATCGAACGAATCGTTCGCAAAGGGAAGCGAATGCAGCGGCGCGACGTGGAGATCGACCAGCACGCCCGCCTTCTCCGCGGCACGGCGTGCCGTCGCCGCCGCGGCCTCGTCGGCCACGGCGATCGCCGCCTGACCACTCAAGCCGACTTTCGCGGCGATCGCGCCGACGAGCGACGGATCGTCGATCCCGATCTGCAGCGCGCGCTCGCCCATGCGCACCCCACTCATCGACACGGGCAACTGTTCCTGCTGCCTGCGCTTGCGAAGAAAAAACATCGATTTTCCTCATGATATAGTGGCCGATTGTGAGTTCTCCACTCCAAATTGCCCCTGCACGCGGGAAGCTCGGCGTGCTGCTTGTTGGCCTCGGTGCCGTCAGCACCACCACGATCGCCGGCGTCTGCGCCATCCGTAAAGGCCTAGCGCTGCCGATCGGCTCGCTCACGCAGATGGGCACGATTCGCCTGGGCAAGCGCACCGAAGGTCGCTCGCCCAAGATCAAGGATTTCGTGCCGCTTGCCGAGCTCGACGACCTCGTCTTCGGCGGGTGGGACATCTTCGAAGAGGACTGCTACGCGGCGGCCCGCACGGCCGGCGTCCTCGACCGCGAGCAGCTCGAGCAGGTTCGCGGCGAGCTCGAAGCGATTCGCCCGATGCCCGCGGTGTTCGACCAGCGCTACGTCAAGCGGCTGGACGGCCCGAATGTGAAGAAGGGCAAGAACAAGCGCGACCTGGCCGAACAGCTCATCGCCGATATCCGCGCGTTCAAGCACGCGCACGGCTGCGACCGGCTCGTGATGGTCTGGTGCGGCAGCACCGAAGTGTTCATGAAGGAGTCTGCCGTGCACGCCACGGTCGCCTCCTTCGAAAAGGGCCTCGAGGCCAGCGACGACGCGATCCCGTCAAGCATGATTTACGCGTACGCCGCGCTGCGCGAGGGGATTCCGTTCGCCAACGCGGCTCCAAACCTCACCGCCGATGTCCCGGCCATGCTTGAGCTCGCGGCGCGGAACAAGTCGCCGCTCTCGGGCAACGACATGAAGACCGGCCAGACGCTGATCAAGACGATCATCGCGCCGGGACTGAAGGCACGGCTGCTGGGCGTCAAGGGCTGGTACTCGACGAACATCCTCGGCAACCGCGACGGCGAAGTGCTCGACGATCCGGAGTCGTTCAAGACCAAGGAAGAGAGCAAGAAGTCGGCGCTCGATTACATCTTCCAGCCGCACCTCTACCCGGATCTGTACAAGGACCTCTGCCACGTCGTCCGCATCAACTACTATCCGCCCCGCGGCGACAACAAGGAAGGCTGGGACAACATCGATCTAATCGGGTGGCTCGGCTATCCGATGCAGCTCAAGATCAACTTCCTCTGCCGCGACAGCATTCTCGCGGCGCCGATCGTCCTCGATTCAGCGCTGTTCCTCGATCTCGCCAAGCGCGCGGGGATGTCCGGCATCCAGGAGTGGCTGTCTTTCTACTACAAGGCGCCGATGCACGCTCCGGAGGTCTACCCGGAACACGACCTGTTCATCCAGTTGATGAAGCTGAAGAACACGCTGCGCCACATGATGGGCGAAGAACTGATCACGCATCTGGGACGCGAATACTACGATTAGTTGGCGGTTTTCTCAGTTGCCAGTTGGCGGCTGCCAGTTGTCAGAAGCCTCGAACCGGCTTGTTGCTTTCCGACAAACTGACAACTGACAACTGACAACCGATATTCTCTCCCCCTATGGCCGACCAGAAACCGCCAGGTGAAATCTCCGACCTGCTCCAGGAAGACCGCACCTTCCCGCCCTCGGAATCATTCCGGGCGCAGGCCCTGGTACGCGACGCATCCGTCTACGAGCGCGCCGAGCGCGACCCAGAGGCGTTCTGGGCGGACTTCGCCAAGGAACTGGAGTGGTTCACGCCGTGGTCCCAAACTCTGGAGTGGAAGCCGCCGCACGCCAAGTGGTTCGTAGGGGGCACGCTCAACGCCAGCGTCAACTGTGTCGACCGCCACGTACGTGGGGCGCGTCGGAACAAGGCGGCGATTGTCTGGGAAGGTGAGCCGGGCGACCGGCGGACGCTGACCTACTTCGACCTCTACCGGCAGGTCAGCCAGTTTGCAAACGTCCTGAAGTCGCTTGGAGTGAAGCGCGGCGACCGCGTGGCGCTCTACCTCCCACTGATTCCCGAACTTGCGATTGCGATGCTGGCGTGCGCACGAATCGGCGCAGTGCATTCGGTGGTGTTCGGCGGCTTCAGCGCCGAATCGCTGCGGGACCGCATCAACGACTCGCAGTGCACGCTGCTCGTCACCGCCGACGGCGGATGGCGGCGAGGCAGCGTCGTGCCGCTCAAGCAGATGGCCGACGAAGCGCTCGAGGGCACACCTTCGATCCGCAACGTCGTAATCGTGCAGCGGCTGCAGGGATCGCCCGTGCAGGTGCACGTCAAGGAAGGCCGCGACCACTGGTATCACCGGCTGATGCAGGAGGCGCCGTATACCTGCGAGCCTGAGCGGATGGATGCGGAGGACATGCTCTACATCCTCTACACGTCCGGCACGACGGGAAAGCCGAAGGGCATTGTCCACACGACGGGCGGCTACCTCGTCGGCACCTATGCCACCACGAAGTGGGTGTTCGACCTCAAGGAGGAAGACGTCTACTGGTGCACGGCGGATATCGGGTGGGTCACCGGGCACAGCTATGTGGTGTACGGACCGCTCGCGAACGGCGCGACCGTCCTGATGTATGAAGGGGCCCCTGACTGGCCGCAGAAGAACCGGCTCTGGCAGATCATCGAGCGATACGGCGTCACGATCTTCTACACGGCTCCTACGGCCATCCGTTCCTTCATGCGGTGGGGTACCGACTGGCCGCGCCGTCACGACATGTCATCGCTGCGGCTCCTTGGATCGGTAGGCGAGCCGATCAATCCGGAGGCGTGGGTCTGGTACTACCGCCACATCGGCGGCGAGCGCTGCCCGGTCGTCGACACCTGGTGGCAGACCGAAACGGGCGCGATCATGATTGCGCCGCTGCCGGGGCTGACGGTGTGCAAGCCGGGCTCGGCCACCCGCCCGTTTCCTGGCATCAAGGCTGAGATCAAGACGGACAAGGGTGATTCGATCGAAACCGGCGGCGGCCTGCTCGCGCTCACGCGGCCGTGGCCAGCGATGCTGCGAGGAATCTACGGCGATCCCGAGCGGTACGTGACGCAGTACTGGAGCCGCTGGACGCCGGATGTCTATTTCACGGGTGACGGTGCCAAGCGCGATCAGGACGGCTACTTCTGGCTGCTCGGGCGCGTCGACGACGTATTGAACGTCGCCGGGCACCGCATCGGGACGATGGAGGTGGAGAGCGCGCTCGTCGACCATCCACGCGTCGCTGAAGCGGCAGTCGTCGGCCGCACGCATGAGATCAAGGGCCAGTCGGTCGCGGCATTCGTCACGCTCAAGGAAGGCACCCGGGCCACCGAGTCGCTGGTCGCAGAGCTGAAGGACCATGTGGCGAAGAAGATCGGTGCAATCGCGCGCCCCGACGACATCATCTTCGCCGCGGACCTCCCGAAAACGCGGTCCGGGAAGATCATGCGCCGTCTCCTGCGCGATATTGCCGAGGGGAAGGCCCTCGGCGATACGACAACGCTTGCGGACCCGGCGGTGATTGCGAGACTAAAAGATCAATATGAGGATGAACACTGACCGCGTTTCAGTCCATCGGCAGATTGTCGCGGGTTGGCGGCACGGAGCGGTTCAGCGCCACGTCCACTTGCTCCAGGCGGTTGCGGCCTGCCCGCTTCGCGCGATCGACGGCTTCCTTGACGTCGTCGAGCAGTTGCTCGGCGCGCACGCTCTGGTCGACCGCTTCGGCGATCAGCACGCCCACGGAGACGGTGACAGGGACCTGTTCGTCGGAGCGGTAGTCGTGGAGCTCCAGCCGCGTCTCCACCGTCGCGCGTATGCGATCCGCCAGTTGCTCGGCGTGCTCGCGATGCGTCTCCGGCAGGAGCACCGCGAAACAATCGCCGGCGTATCGTGCCACCCAGTCCTGCTCGCGAAAGTAGTTCCGCACGGTGAACCCGATCCGCTCGAGCACGCGGTCGCCTGAGCCGTACCCATGCTTCGCGTTGATGTCGGCGAGGCGATCCACGTCGAGCAGGATCACGGCGAAGGGATGGCCGAACCGCTCGGACCTCTGAATTTCCTTCTCGAGCGCGGCGAGGAACACGGCCCGTGTATGCAGGGTCGTCAACGGGTCGACGATCGCGGCGTCGCCGGGCTCCATCGTGAGATGGGTCGAGAACGCGGACAAAACGTCAAAGGACGAGCGCCGGACGATCTGGGCGATCGAGGGCCATGGTTCGGACATGGCTCCAAATGACTCGTCGAGCGCGAGCTCGTCGAGCGCGGCCCGTTCCATGACGTAGACCAGCCCAAACAGTTGCTGGATGCCGATGGCCTTTTCCGACGCGACCTTTCGGAGATCGTTCACGCCGGGCATGCGCGGATTGAGCTGTCCTGACAGCGCCGCATCGGTAATCAGTCTGAGGATGAGCTCCGCGAGCTTGAGGCTGAACTCGGCATCGACCTCCTCGACGCCCGCGAACGGGAAGACGGCGATCGAGTCGCGGACGATGGTGTCGGAGCGCAGCAGTAGGGCGCGGGCGACCTGGTGTCGTAGCTCGGCCGGTTCCTGCACGTAGTCGCTATCGGATTGAGGCGGCACGGCCAGCATGGGCAGTGAACTTCATTGAACTCTATACGACACTTTAGGTCTTGTTGTCCAACTTCGGGCCGAACTTACCAAAAGGTCGTGTTCGATCTCCCGCGGTCGGTTTGTATACTCAAGTCTTACAGTTTTCGCTGCCTCTACGGGGTTCGTCACTTGCGGCCGAAACCTTGAGGGGTCATACAACAGTTTTGGGGAGCCGGTTTGCGCAAAAAAATCGGTGAGTGTCTCGTTCAGGCGGGACTGATCACCGAAACAGATCTCCAGACGGCGCTCGTCGAGCACAAGCGCTCGGGCGAACGCCTGGGGTCTGTACTCGTGCGGATGAACCTCGCGACTGAACGCCAGATCGCGAAGGCCCTCGCGTACCAGCTCGGATTTTCATACGTCAACCTCGCCGAGAATCCTCCTGACCCCTCGGCCGTCGTCCTGATTCCCAAGGACGTCGCCCTCAAGCGCACCTGCATCGCCATCGCGGTCGAAAAGAATTTGCTGACCGTGGCGATGTCCGATCCGCTGCTCTTCACGCTCGTCCAGGACCTCGAGTTCCAGACAGGCTATCGCATCAAGCAGGTGGTCGCGACGCGCGCCGAGATCGTCGAGTCGATTCACGCATCCTATCCCGATAAGGCGCTGGCGCGTCTCAATCAGCCCGGCCGCGGGTTGAGCGTACAGAACCGGTCGGGGGGCCGGGGTCAGCAGCGAAGCGAGGATACGACGACCGGAGGCATGCTCGCGCCGCTTGTGGACGGCGGCGCCGCCCTCGTTCCGCGCCCGGAAGATGACATCTTCGAGCAGGTGGGCGGCACCAAGGGCGCGACGCCAGAAACCGCGCCGATCATCGACCTGGTCGACCTCGTCATCAAGAGCGCCCTCAAGAGCCGCGCGAGCGACATTCACATCGAGCCCAACGAGAACAACGTCGTCGTCCGTCACCGCCTCGACGGTCTGCTCAAGGAAGTCATGGACCTGCCGAAGTGGGTTCACGAAGGCCTTGTCGCGCGCATGAAGATCATGGGCGGCATGGACATCGCCGAAAAGCGGCTGCCGCAGGACGGCCGCGTGCGCGCCATGGCCGAAGACGGGCAGGAAGTCGATTTCCGTGCCTCGACGCTGCGGACGATTTTCGGCGAGAAAATCGTCATGCGCGTCCTCGATCACCGGAAGGGCGTGCCCCCGCTCGAAGAGCTCGGCTTCTCGGCCCATGCGCTCGAGCACATCCGGTTCTTCCTGCGCCACCAGCACGGCATGATCCTGGTCGTCGGTCCCACCGGCTCGGGCAAGACGACCACGCTGTGCTCCGCGCTCACCTCCGTCAGGTCCGAGCGCACCAACATCATCACGATCGAGGACCCGGTCGAGTATCAGATTCCCGGCGTCAACCAGACCCAGATCAACGCGAAGATCAACCTGACGTTCGCCAGCGCCCTGCGGTCGATTCTGCGGCAGGATCCGGACGTGGTGCTGGTCGGCGAAATTCGCGACCAGGAGACCGCGCGCATCGCGATGCAGGCTGCCCAGACGGGCCACCTCGTGCTCTCGACGCTGCACACCGACGATGCACCGTCGTGTGTCACGCGTTTGACCGACATCGGCATCGAGCCCTACGTCGCCGCATCCGCGCTGATTGGCGTGGTCGCGCAGCGGCTGATGCGCCGGCTGTGCAACCACTGCAAGCGTCCGTACACACCTGAGGCGGAAACGCTGCGCGCCATGAGCGTGGCGGAAGCCGAAGCGGCGACGCTGACGTTCTATCGCGCGGTTGGATGCGACCAGTGCAATCACACCGGTTACCGCGGACGCGTCGGCATCTACGAGATCATGCCGGTCACCGACAAGCTCCGCCGGTTGATCTCGCAGAAGGGCTCCGAGGCCCAGCTTCGCGACGCGGCGATCTCGGCCGGGATGATCTCGCTCGGCGAAGACGGCCTCCTCAAAGTGAAGGCGGGACAGACGACGCCGGAAGAGTTGCTGCGCGTGGTCACCGAGGTTCGCGAGGCGCGGACCGTCTGCCCCGAGTGCGGCATCAACGTCTCACCCGATTTCGTGGCGTGCCCGAGCTGCGGGCACCACGTTGGGGGCGGCTGCCCTCACTGCAACAAGCCCGTGCAGGCGGGCTGGAAGTTCTGCCCCTATTGCGCCAAGAGCACCGATCCGGCCAGCGCCAAGAAGGGCACCACCAAGCGGCTGCGCACCCAGCGCGAGCTGCCGGAATTGCCTGCCGCGAGCAACGTCGCCGAATTCAAGAAATAAGAAAGTAGACTTCGGAGGTTGTGAAGACCTACTACGAAATGCTGGACGTCGCCCCCGCGGCGTCCATGGATGAGATCAAGCGAGCCTTCCGCCGCGAGATCGCGAAGTACCACCCCGACAAGGTTCAGCACCTCGGTAAGGAATTCCAGGAGATCGCGGCCATCAAGGCCGCGGAGCTGACCCAGGCCTACAAGGCGCTCACCGATGAGACGCTGCGTGCGGAATACGACGCGCTCCTCGAGAGCGGCGGCGAGCCAACCGCCGTCTACCATCCGCCAGCGCCGCCGGCGCCCTCGCCCGAGGCGCCACAGCGTCCCCCGCAGGCACCGCGTCCCGCCGAACACGCACCCAGCCCCGAGCCGAACCCCTCGGGACCCTCGTCGGTGTTCTCGCAGGACCGCGCCGGCGCCAGCGACCTCGTGAAAAAGGCGACGGTCATGCGGTTTCGCCAGGCGCTGATGAGCGAGTTCGGCAGCTACGAGGAACCGCCGGTCCAGGGCTTCGAGATCACCTGCCTTCCTAAGCCGCCGTTCTGGAAGTTCAAGCTGCCGTCGCGGGTGCTGGGGCGGTTCGCGGATCAGGTGGACGCGGCGGTGCTGGCCGAAACGTGGGTGCTGGCGAGCCGGATGAAGCCGGACAAGCAGCGCGATCTGTGCGTGTTTCTCATGGCGCCCAAGGTGGCGCCGGCACGCGACCTGGCGACCGCGATTGCCGAGCAGAAGCGCAAGCCGATGCCGGCCGGCGGGAAGTTAATCATGGTGCCGGTCAACACCGTCAACTGGGCGGCGCATATCCCGACCGACGCCCCCGATGTCGTCAAGTCTCTGCTGACCCGGCTGAAATCCGGATGACGCGGGGGAACCCTCCTGCCGGCCGCGCCGTAAGGACACCGCGATGGCGCTGATCGATACGCAGGACCTGTGGAAGACGTACGTGATGGGCTCGGAGGAGATCCATGCCCTGCGCGGCGTGACGATTCAGATCGAGCGCGGGGAGTACGTTGCCATCATGGGCCCATCGGGCTCAGGCAAGTCGACGCTCATGAACCTGATCGGGTGCCTCGACACGCCCAGCAAGGGCACCTACCTGCTGAACGGCAAGCGCGTCAGCGACATGAACGACAACGAGCTCGCCCGCATCCGCAACGAAGAGATCGGATTCGTCTTCCAGACGTTCAACCTGCTCCCTCGGGCAACCGCGCTCCACAACGTCGAGCTGCCGCTCGTGTATGCCGGCGTGGGCGCGAAGGACCGTCAGCGACGCGCGCAGGCCGCGCTCGAGATGGTGGAACTCACCTCCCGAATGACGCATCGTCCCAACGAGCTCTCCGGCGGGCAGCGCCAGCGCGTGGCCATCGCCCGCGCCCTGGTCAACAACCCCTCCATCCTGCTGGCCGACGAGCCGACCGGCAACCTTGATTCGAAGACCGGCGCCGAGATCATGGCGCTCTTCAAGCGCCTCCATCAGGCAGGCAACACGATCGTCCTCGTGACGCACGAAGCGGACGTCGCGGCGTTCGCGCACCGCTCGATTCACTTACGGGACGGGCAGGTCGAAAAGGACGTCAGGCAGGCGGCCTAGACGGCCGCCCAATGCTGCGCGCCGATCTCGCGCAGCGGCGCGGCGCGATCGAAGGCCGCCGGGTCGAGCTGGATTCGCTGGCGCGGTGTGTCGGGATCGAGCACCGGGATCGCACTGAGCAGCGCGCGCGTGTAGGGATGCGTCGGCTGCGAGAACAACGCGCGCGTCTCACCCATCTCCACAATCTTTCCCAGGTACATCACCGCGACCCGGTTGCAGATGTGCTCGACCAGCCGCAGGTCGTGGGCGATGAACAAGTAGGTGAGCTTCAGACGATCCTTCAGGTCCATCATCAGTCGCACGACCTGCGCCTGAATCGACACGTCGAGCGCCGACACTGCTTCGTCGGCGATGATCAGCGCCGGATTGAGAGCCAGCGCGCGTGCGATGCCGATGCGCTGCCGCTGTCCCCCGCTGAACTCGTGCGGATACCGCGAGAGGTAGCCTGTCTCGAGGCCGACCAGCTCGAAGAGCTCCGCGACGCGCGCTCGCCGCTCGGCCTTGGTGCCCAGCTCGTGAAT
>CANIBQ010000015.1 GCA_947465645.1 Acidobacteriota bacterium
CTGGGTGTCGCCGGCGCGTTCGAGCAGGCGGGCGATCTCGAGCACGTAGCGCGGATCGAACGCGGCCACCCACTTCTGCTCCGGCCCAAACGTCAGAAGCCGGCGATAGACTTCGATCGCACCGCGAAGATCCCCGCGCGCCTTCGCGACACGCGCGAGGCCGTCGCGAAACACGAGGTCGTTGGCGAGCACCGAACCTTCGACCAGCATCCCGAAGAACACCTTGCGCGCGGGCTCGGCCCTGGCAAATGACGCCGCCGCTCGATCCAGCGCTCGTGTGTTGCTGTAGAGAGGGCTCAGGCCGAGTGTCGTGCGGGCTCGTCGCGCGGCTGAGACGCCGCCGCGAGGCCCGCCGGCCGCGCCCTGACACTCGCGACCATCCCGTTCGCGCTGTCATTGGCCGCCTGGAGTCTCATCGGCGGGCTGTTGCGATCTCCGGCACGTTGTACACGACGTCATCGATCGTGAGCTCGATATACGCGTACTCGCCACCGGGTTCGTGCCAGCGACCTTCGCCGAACCCCGCCAGGCGCGCCACGCCGTAGGAGCGGTAGCCGCGAACAGGCGTTGACCACCTCACGCGTCTCATCGTCGTGCCATCAGTTGACGCCTGATAACGATCGTCGGACACGAAGTTTGTCAGCTCGCCGGAGTCGCTGAACCAGAGCTCCGCCTGGATGGTGTAGCCGGCATTCGAAAAACGCGCCTTCACCCGGTGCGCGCCGACGGCCTCCCACGCGATCGCGGGATCGATCAGCGTGGCGGGCGCCATGATGCACATGTCGTTGAACAGCGTGACCGTCTCGCTCTGCGTCATGACAGGCCCGTCGGCCGTCGCAACCGGCACGACACCGGCGACCTTGACGCGCATGCTCGCCGCGGATCCGACATAACGGTGGTAGCCCTGGACGGGGACCGCCAGCATCGATGCCGTCATGTAGAACAAGCGGGCGAACTCGCCGCCGAAGTTGTGCTGCTCCGCCGCGAGCGGCATCCACCGCGCGTCAGGTCCGCCTCGGATCCGGCCGTGAACCCGCGCCCTGAAATTGTGCACGTGCGGCCGTCCGACCGCGCCAGTCACGCGAAGGTAGCGCTGCACGATGGGCGGAAGGTGCAACAGATCCGCCCCGGTGACCGTTCGTTCCTGGGCAGTCGTCGACAGAAGGCGTTCGCGATCGTCGTCGTACTCGGCGCGCAGGCTGTACGGTCCCTGGCTGAAGAAGCCAAGAAGGACGCCGACCAGCAGAACCCCGTTCGGCACCAGGCCGAACTTTGCGTCCGACCACGAGGAGACGATGACGATCACCGAGACGAGCAGGGCGCCCGCGCCGACCATCCACCAGTGTCGCGGCCACAGGAACAGCGATGCGGCGGTGCCGAAACAGAGAACAGCCGCGACAAGCCACAACACGCCGGACGACCGCGAGATCGGCTGCGTGAGTTGCGGCAGGTCGGCCACCTCGAACGCTTTGGCGACGCCGAGCAGATGAACAGCGCCGTGCACGACAAGCACGGCTGCAAAGACGACGGTCATGGAAGATGCCGTGGCCTCGGACGAAGGCATAGGGACCTGTCAGCCACGTAGCGCTATTCCCGGTTCCGCAGGACATCGGCGAACGACAGCGCCCCACCGAAGCGCGCGTCGAGCACACCGATGCGGCCGTGTACATTGAACGCGCCGCCGCCAGGGGTAAGCGCCCGCTTCAAGCGGCCGAGAAACGCCAGCGTCTTGAGACGCGTCGGCACGCCGGTCGTGTCGG
Organism: Acidobacteriota bacterium; assembly: GCA_947465645.1. The sequence continues at coordinate 1,761 of CANIBQ010000015.1, forward strand.
TGTCGCTCGACGGCCGCAGGAACGCGTCCATGAGGATCAGGTCGTAGCGGTCCGCGGTGGACTCCACGAACGTCACCGCGTCGGCGGTATGCACGCGGACGTTCCCGCCGGAGCGCACGCCGAAGTATTCATCCGCCAGCCGGACGACGGCCGGATCGATCTCGACCGCGTCGATGTGCGCCTGCGGTTCGTGATGGGTCAGGAAACGAACCATCGTGCCGCCGCCCAGGCCGACGATGAGCACGCGGCGCGGTTGAGGGTGGTAGAGGTAGCTGGCGAACATGGTGCGGGCGTACGGCGACACCAGGGTGTGGGGCGCGGTCAGGCTGATGCGGCTCTGCACGACCTCCTGGCCGTCGTCGCGCACGAACGTCAGTGCGCGGACGTCGCCGTCGCTGCGGACACGGATGCGAGAAAAGGCCGACACCTCCTCGTGCTCCAGGCGCCCGAGGGTGCGTGCCGGGGACATCGACCAGACGATGAGCGCGACGGCCGCGGCGAGCAGTGCCGCCGCCAGCAGTGCCGGAGCGGCAACGCTCCGCCCCCGTGTCTGTCGCCGACTCGATTTGCCGCTGGCGGTGCCCATCCGCGCTCATTGTCGCAGACTCGCTCGTTCAAGGGACGCTCACAGGTTCCGGCCCCGTCGTGCCAGCCAATGGGCGTACACTCTTGCTCCTCCAATGTCTTCTCTTTGAGCGCGCGCGCGAGGTGTTTTTTCGCGTCAAGTGTGGCTGGGTGTTCGGGACGATTTCCGCAACGGGCTGGTAACCGCCATCACCATCTAATGAATTCCATCGTGCGCTGTCACGCGCCGTCGGAGTGGACGCGTCTACGAACGTCCGGCTAGGCCGAGGAATACCAGAACAGCCCGATTCACACGAATCATGTCTTCCTCAGCGAGCTTTCCGACACGCTTCTGCAGCTTCGACTTTGCGACTGTTGTGATCTTATCGACCATCACTTGGCTGGCGACATTGAGTCCATTCTGTTTAGTAGGTTCGACCGGCAATCGAATCAGCGGGGCGTCCACGCCCTGCGTCGTAAACGGACACAGCGTAATCGACGCGGTTCCTGCGAAGACATCGTCTTGGATGATGACCGCCGGTCGGGGCTTGCCCGCGTAGTCAGGCCCACCAGCGACCGTCCAGATCTCCGCTCGCTTCATTCAGCATGCCACTCGGAGACCGCGTCGACGAATGCCTGCTCGCCGGCCTCCACCGGACTGGCGGCAACAAGGCGCGATTGACGCCGGGCTTCTCGAGCGAACGTCCGAGAGCGCACGTCCGGGACCCAGATTTGGATGGGTCGCAGCCCGCGTCGACGCAACCGCTCGCGGTGAGCGCGCACCTTGTCACGAGAAGCGGACTTCGTGGAGAGCGTTGCCATCGATGGTTACATGTAACCTATCACGCGACGAGGACATCGTCCAAGCGTCGGGCGATCGCGACGACTCGTCCAAGTAGCCCGAGCGACTGACTCATTTCCGCTCAATGACGACGACTTCCGGCCCGTTATCGATATCGAGACGGGTGCTCCGAAACACCTCTGTCTCTTCGCTTCGATCCGCTGGTTCCGGTGCCAGGTCCGCCTCCGAAGTATGGCAGTTCGCCAGCAACCGGCGGGTCACACCACCGACGCCTTCAACGGCTTTCGTGATGCGATCAAGGGCGATACCGATACGAGTTCGCTCTTCATATTCATCCTGTATCAGCCACTCCGGCGCCCTGGGCAGTAACTCACCGAATTCGAGATCGGCTGGAGCTAGACGGTAGGTTTCGCCGGCTTCGACGTGGTCGCGGATGAACGCCAGTACTCCGGCGCGCCAGACATGGCGCTCCGCCTCGTTCGCGCAGATGTGATCCGGCAGCAGCGGCGTGTCCTCAGTCTCATCCTCCGGTGTCCGTGTCTGCTCACGTGCCCACCGCTCGGCGCGCTGCTCGTGGCGCTGGATCTGAGCTTCCAGGAGCAGTCGGAGTTTCTCGCCCGGAATCGTCAGCTTCAATCCGTCGATCATCTGCGTTCCTCCGGAGGTCGAGGACGCACCCTTTGCGCCAACGCGGGTTCTGGAGGAATTCCGAAGGATCACGCGCGTTCGAGATTCGCGCGTATCACGGGTACGCAGAGTCTGCAACGTCGTCCCACCGTGGGAGCTAGCAGATTCTGCATCAGCGAGACAGTCATGGCCCGCGCTACATCTCCGCGGCAAAGTGGCGCTTCGCGAATGCCCGGCCCGATCCGGATTTCAGGTACTTCTCGAAGCGAACCGCTTGCTTCTCCGTTGGGAACTCGATCGACACGACAACCGACCACGGACGATGTTCGACCGTATGGCCCGAGGGGCCTCCGTTGTGCCACTCCAGGCGCCCATCGACGTCACTCGTGATGCCGACGTAATGACGATCCGGGTCGTCATCGCTGCGAAGGATGTACACGAACCGCTTTCCGATGCCTCGCATGACTGCTGATCCCCCGCACCGATCGCGCCAGCGCAGAATGCTAGCGATCTGCGTGGAGATGCTTTGAAGTACACAGTTTCTGCGTACACACCTGGTTCGATCGTTGAGGGGATTTCAGTCCGCCTTCGCGCCTGCGGCGCTTCGGCGAGACAGCCTCCGCCTGTCGGTGTGTTCGCGCGAGCTAGTCAGGCGAGCCGCTGACGCTGGTCTCGCCTGCCTAGCCGTAGCTCACGCGAAGCGTGAGCGAAGGCTGGCTGGGAGGTAGGGATTCGAACCCCAATAACCACGTCCAGAGCGTGGTGTCCTACCGTTGAACGACCTCCCAGTATGTGTGCTGATCCGAAGGCAGGGCTTGCCTCGCCAAAGCTCGCACGAATATCAGGCGAGCGACGGCGGGAACTTCCAATTGTAGTCAGATCGTCAGCAGACGGGCAAGGAGTGCCTGGTCGCTAGTTGGTCTGCGTCGGCCTCGACGCAGACCACTTGGCGCGCAGCGCGGCGCGATCGACCGGCAGGCCGCGCAGGTACACCGCCGAGATCCGCCGGGTGTTGTTGATGTTCTCCAGCGGGTTCGCCTCGAGGACAATGAAGTCGGCGCTCTTGCCGGCGGCAACCGTGCCCAGGCGATCGAGGCCAAGCAGCTCGGCTGGCGTCCTGGTCGCCGCGGTGATCGCCTCGGCGGGCGTCAGGCCCGCTTCGACCATGGCCGCCATCTCCATATGCGACGCGAAGCCGAAATACTGCGCGCCATTGGTGGCCCCGGTATCGTCGCCCAGGGCAAACCGCACACCAGCAGCCTTCAGCTTCGCCACGCCGCGAGGCACGACGCCCGCCTTCCACTTCGCGACCGCATCTTCTGGGACGCCGGCGTTCTCGAGCGCCTTGATGTCCTCGTCGTTGAACGTCTCGCGCACGAGCGGGTCGTCGATCCACGCGGGACGGCGTCCCCAGATCTGGTTGCGCGTGCCCCAGAGCGTCAGCATGACGAACATCTTCGGCCGCTCCCTGAGCAGGCCGATAAGCTCCTCGTCCACTTCCTCGCCGCCGCGCCACGGTGGATGCGCCAGGCCGTCGATGCCCGCGCGCACGATCGACTTCACGTCCGCGAGCAGTTGCGTGTGGGTAATCGTGAGCAGTCCGTTCGTGTGCGCCTCGTCGATTGCCGCCGTGTAGATCGCCGGCGGCAGCTTCTGCACGGCGCCCCCGCGATCGTCGAGCCAGATTTTGACGTAGCGGTCTACCTTCTTCGCGGCCAGCTCGCGCACGGCGGCGCGCGCCTCGGCCTCGGTGGCGACGCCGTACGGCGCGTCCCGCAGCGGCGGATTCGGGCCGCCGTTCGGCATGGCAAGGCCGCGGCCGGCGGTCAGGAACAGCGCGAGGCCGGCCGGCGGGGACGCGCGCAGCTCGTCGCGCAAGGCGTAGCCTTCGGGCCGCTCGGTGCCCATGCTCATCACCGCCGCAATGCCGTGGTACGCCATCCGCTGGAGGTGATCGAGGATGTTCTCGCGCGTGTAGTTCTCGACCGCGAAGCTTGCGCCCCGCCGATATCCGAGGTGGGCATGGGCGTTGACGATCGCCGGCATCACGGTCTTGCCCGAGAGATTCACCCGCGCCGCGCCGTCAGGCGAGGTGACGCCACCCACGCGCCCAACCTGCGTGACGGTGCCGTTTTCCACCACGAAAGCGGCGTTCTCGATCGGCGCCTGCTCGTCGCCGACGATGAGCCGTGCCCCTTCGAACAGGACGGCATTCGACGCCGCGTCCGTCCGGGGCGCGGGCGTCGTCGGCCCGCATCCGGCCGCCGCGAGCAGCGCGCAGGCGAGGATGGCGCGCGTTACGGTATGGAGAGCCATTGTTTTGCCAACTGGCTGAACTTGTCCGAGCTCGTGATGCGGGTGAGCAATTCCGGGGTCAACTGCGGACGGCTGGTCTCGCCGGTCTCCTTCAGCTCGCGGTACATCGTGTCGGTGAGCGCGAGCGCCGCGGTCGAGACGATGTTGGGATAGATGTTGATCTTCATCCGCGTGCCCGCCAGGTGCGTCTTCGGCACGCCGATGCCGAGCAGCGGCACCGGAAGCGCCGCCGCTATGCGGTTGATCGTGTCAGGTGTGAACCCGGTGAGGCTGTTCATGACGACGTCGGCACCAGCCTCCGCGAACGCGACGCCGCGACGGATGACGGCGTTGGCGTCCTCCGCGGTCGTGCGGCCGATGATCACGAAATCGGGATCCGTGCGCGCGGAGACGGCGGCCTGCAGCCGCTCGCGCATCTGCTCGATCGACTGCAGCCTGGCGGTGGCCGGCCCGCCGGGCCCCGCCCACATCTCCATCTTCTTCGGGTTGGTGCTGTCCTCGATGTGCATCCCGGCAATCCCGGCGCGCTCGTAGATCTGCACCGAGCGATACGCGTTGAGCGACGTCTCTCCTGCCTGGTCGGCATCGACAATCGCGGGGATGGAGACCTCACGCGCGATGCGGCCGGCGAGCTCCACCATGTCGGTCGTCGTGATGATCCCCCAGTCGGGGACGCCGAGGTGGGTCAGCGACATCATGTTGCCGCCGATGTAGATGAGGTCGAAGCCGTGCGCCTCGGCAAGCTTGCCGGTGATCACGGTGTACGCCTCGGGCGCGATGAGGAGCCCCGGACGACGCAGGAGATCTCGAAGCTTGCGTGCCCTGGATGGCTGTGCAGAAGGCTGCGAGGCGGCGGCAGTCGCCTGCGTTCCGGCAGCCTCGGACGAGGTGGGAGTGGCGCCGAGTGCGAGCGCTCCACCGGCGGCCGCCGCCGCTGCCCCCTGAAGAAAATCGCGACGAGATGCTGGTCTCTTCATGGAGGAAAGTATAGTGCCGGCCGCTACGCGCCCACGGCGAGAGCAGAGACGATGGCCGTCGCGAAGGCGTGAGCGCCGAGTGCGTTGGGATGCCCGGCGGACGCGCGATAGCACTGCTCGCGCCGAAACGGGTCGATCTCGGCGACGTCGCACGCCAGCCGGCGCTGAGGCGCCATGGGATCCTGCGGCGACAGATCCCAGTTGATCCCGAACAGCCAGGCCTGCGGCGCCAGCGCAGCGTTCTCGTCGGCGAAACCCGGGTCAACGGCCTCGAACCGATTGGGGAACTCGGCGTCGAGCGCGGCGACCGTCGCCCGTATCGCCGCCGACGAGGCGACGTGGAAGGTGTGGCAGTTCTCGACGATCCGTCCCCAGATCGGCGGCATCACCGTCGTGGGCATCGCCATCAACGCCGGGTTGACCGGCACGCCAACGGCCGCGAGAAACTCCATGCCCCAACTGAATCGGCTCTGTGCGCTGAGGACGGGGTAGTACTCGAGCACCACGATCCGGGCCCTGGAAAAACGCCGCGCGACGCTGCGCAGCAGCACCGTGAGATCCGGCCCGCAGGCGCGCGTCGTCGTGCCGGCGAGATCGTCGGGGTCTGTGAACGGGTTCAGGATGAACCGGATGTCGACGTCGTTGATGCCGCCGTTGACGATCACCAGGTCTACCTCGGCGGCTTCGTCAGCGGGATACGCCGCGCACTGTTCGAGACAGGTCGGATGCGCCCGCGGCACCTCGCCGTCGACCGCCGCTCTCGGAATGGTGCTGCCGACACCGATGATGGCGCCCGAGTGCGCCGCCATGGTCGTGGCCGGAAACGAGGGTCCGTTCGAGAACGCCTGCCCGACGAGGGTGTGAATCTTCTGCACCTGCAGCAGGCCCTGTCCCCACGGAACCGAGTCCCCGAGCACTGCGATACGCCGAATCGGAGAGCCGGGCACGCCCGCGGGTGGCATCGGCGGCGCGACCGCGGGCGTCGGGGGCACCACGCGCACGGTGACCGCGGGCACGCCGACGCGCGGCTCCAGCAGGCAGCCGATCGCCACACCGGGAAACTTGAGCCTCAACGCCTCGTGCACATCAACGGGATGCGTGCCGCCGGTGAAGGCATGCTTGATCAGATCGAAGGTGTGCAGCAGCAGCGCGCCGTTTTCATCGATGTCGGCGTCCAGCAGGCAGACGGCCCGCCCATGACGGATCGCGCGTGTGACGGTGAACTGCAGGTTGGCTTTCGCCTCCTTCGTCTTGACGCTCGCCATCTCGGTCAGTTGCGAGACGCCGGGAATCTCCTCTAAGTTCGCGATGTGCAGTTCGTGCTTCGCCCGGTGGTAGCCACCTTGCGCCTTGGCGGCGAGCGTGTGCACCGTCGCCAGGCACGTCTCGTCGACTTCGGCGATGAAGCGTTCGCGTGTCGCCAGCAGCAGCTCCCGGACGCGAGTGAACCAGGGCTGGCCGGTGGTCGGAGCGACCTCGACGCTGACGCGCGAGTAGAGGTTCAGGAGACTGAGCTTCGCGAGAACGCGTGACTCGTCGGCTGGGTCTACGGCGTCGTAGTTGACTCCGAAAAACGGCTCGGGGTTCGACGTGCGGCCCAGGCGAAACTGAGGCGACACGTCCAGCACGCGCCTGAAGTCGTCGAACGCTGCCGGCAGCGCGGCCCATGGCGTGAAGGAGGGGATCCACTCCGACGACCGGCGTGGCGCGATGAGGCGCTCATCGCCGGACGCAGGCCGAACCTGGCCGTCCTGCACGCGGGACACGACCTGAATGTCATGGTAGCGGCTGGGCGTCAGCCGCAGAATGAGCGCGAAGCCAGCCGGCGCCCCGTTCAGCGAAAGCGATTCGCGTTGTCCGCGGAACGCCACACGCCAGGCCGCGGCGCTTGACCCGTCCGATCGTGCGAGGCGAACGACGACCGTCGGGTCGACGATCGGGCGGCCGTCGACATCGGATACCTCGAGATTGAGTGTGAGGTCCGGCATGACGCGGCCGGATCATACCGTTGAGGCGGGCGCTCCGTACAAAGAATGAGCGGCCGGGCGCTACGCGCGCCGCAGCCGCTTGAACTCAACTCGCGTGTAGAAACGGGCGATTAACGAATCTGCTCGTTCCGGTCGTCTCCCCCGGCCTGCTCGGTCCCGTCCGGTGAGCCCTGGTTCGGCGGCCCTTCGCCGCCTTGACCCGTCAGCTCCGAGCGCCGACGATGGCTCGCCATACCACCCTTGCGGCCGGCTTCGCGCGCTTCCTCGCTGGTCCACTCGTGGGCTGTGCCCTTCTGATGGGCTGCCTTGCCGCCCTTGCTCGCGATCTCCCGCTGCTTGGAGCGATCCATCGAGGCGAATCCGCGATCCTCTTTAGCCACACTGTCCTCCTGCCACAATCCGATTGACCTGGAGCCGCCTCTCGGCTCACAGACCCTCGCGTTCTTCCGGTTCGGCTGCAACTGAAGTGCCACGGCTCATGAGGACAGTGCCCCTAAGTCTCAACAGTAAAGGAACTTACGAATTGTCGAGCCGACTCAGGCGGGGCGTAAACACGATGGCATGGAAAATTGAGGATGAGCTTGGCTATGCGAAAGCTCGTCAGTCTGGTCCCGTATTTATTCGATGAAACTTGCTCACGCGCGGGTGGCAAGAAAAACTAGAAGGCGCTGAAGGCGGGCGATCGTCCGCTCTCTGCCGAGCAACGCCAGCACCTCGAACAGGCCTGGACTGGTGGTTCGGCCGGTCACGGCGACCCGCACGGCATGGATGAGCAGGCCGGGCTTAATGCCCCGCTCGGCTGCCGATCCACGCACCACGGCTTCCACATGTGGTTCATCGAAGGGAACAGCCGTGCCCAGCGACTGCGCCAGCGCGATGAGGTGCGCCGACAGGCCGGGGGTGGATAAGTGTTTCTCGATCGCCTCCGGACCGTACTCGACCGTATCCACCAGGAAAGGGCGCGCGAGGTCTACGAAGTCGGTGAGCCGCTTCGCACGCGGGCGGAGCAAATCGAGCAGCCGATGCAGCCACGGCTCGTCGACGCCTGGCAACACGGAGGGCCAGAGGCCGGCCTCGCCGAGAAAGGGTTCGACCGCCTGTGCGAGCTGGGCGACAGGAAGCCGGGCGATGTATTGCCCGTTCATCCAATCGAGCTTCTCGGTGTTGAAGACGGCGTTGCCGCCACTGATCCCCTCGAGGGAGAAGCCGTCCACCAGTTCCGGCGTGGACATCAGCTCCCGGTCGTCGCCTGGTGACCAGCCGAGCAACGCGAGAAAATTCACCATCGCGTCCGGCAGGTACCCTTGCCGCTGGTATTCAGTGACCGATGTGGCGCCGTGCCGCTTGCTCAGGCGCTTCTTGTCGGCCCCGAGGATGAGCGGCACGTGCGCGAAGCGCGGCGTCGGCGCACCGAAGGCCTCGAAGAGCAGCACGTGCTTCGGCGTGTTGGAGATGTGATCGTCGCCGCGAATGACGTGCGTGATCGCCATGTCGATGTCGTCGGCGACCACCGAGAGGTGGTAGGTCGGATAGCGATCCGAGCGAAGGATGACGAAGTCTTCGATGTTGGCCCCGTCGAACTCGATCCGTCCCTTCACCTGGTCGTCGAACGCCGTGCTCCCGTGCGGCACGTTGAAGCGGATCGCTCGCGAAGCGCCGGACGCCTCGAGCTCGGCAATCCGCCCGGGCGGGAGCGCCAGGCACGCGCGGTCGTACTGCCAGGCCTCGCCGCGCTGTTCGGCGGCTTCGCGTTGCTCGCGGAGACGATCGGCGGAGCAGTAGCAGTAGTAGGCGTGGCCGTCGGCCACGAGCTGCGCGGCCGCGGCGCGATACCGCTCGAGCCGCTCGGACTGAAAATACGGCGTGTGCGGCCCGCCAACCTCCGGCCCTTCATCCCAGTCGAGCCCGAGCCAGCGCAGCCCTTCGAGAATGCCGGTGACCATGTCTGCCGAGGAGCGCTCGACGTCGGTGTCCTCGATGCGCAGGACGAACGTGCCGCCATGACGCCGGGCGTACAACCAGTTGAAGAGCGCCGTGCGGGCGCCGCCGACGTGCAGGTAACCGGTTGGAGAGGGAGCGAATCTGACGCGTGGGCTCACGCGTCAATTATGAGTTATCCGAGACTGGTCAGGGTTCGCTGGGCCGACGGTACAGCATGTACGAGAAACGGCCGTGCAGCCACGCCTCACCGGCTGCATCGTCGTGGCGGATGTCGATGGACTCCTCGTTGACGTGTGCGTAATGGCCGCCGAGGCGAGCGATCTCCTGAGCCAGTCTGGTCTCGGTGCTTGCCATGAGCTCCTGGTAACAGCGATCCCAGAGCTCGTCCCGGTGAGCGATCGTACCCGGCACGCGGCCGCTGGTCGCCTCGACCGTGTGTTCGTCCATCAACTCGGCCTCCAACGGAGGCAATTCGCGGTGCCAATAGACGATCTTGCCGCCGCCCCTGTGGACGGAGTCCATGTCGCTCACGGGAACTGTTGGTAGACTTGCAGGCGTATCTCCGCTCAAGGAACTAGACGGGATGGGCGCTCGGGCTGCGTCGCGCGACCTGAGGCCGTGTTTGAAAGGGTACCACATGAAAAACGCATCGGTCCTCTCCGCGCTTGGTCTCGCGATCGTATTCACGACCGGTCTGTACGCTCAGGTGCACGACCAGGCGCACGGGGCCGCCGCGGCCGCGGGACAGAAGCCCGATCACATGGACCACAGTTTTGCCGACGCCGAACGGTACGCGAAGTCGTTCGATGACCCCGCTCGGGACGCCTGGCAGATGCCGGATCGGGTGATCGCCGCGCTTGGCCTGAAGCCCGGACAGACTGTCGCCGACATTGGAGCGGGAACCGGGTACTTCACCGTACGGCTCGCCAAGTCAGCGGCCGCGCCGAAGGTGTACGCGGTCGACATTGAAGCGACGATGGTCGAGTACGTCCGGCAGCGCGCGATGCGTGAGGGCCTGAAGAACGTCGTGGTCGTCAAAGCAGGCGCCGATCGCACCAACCTCCCCGAGCCTGTCGACGTGGTGCTGATCGTGGATACCTACCATCACATACCGAATCGAGTGGCGTACTTCACGGCCTTGAAGGCGCTGATGAAGCCCGGTGCGCGGTTGGCCATCGTCGATTTCAAGAAGGACGCGCCAGCAGGACCGCCCGTGGAGTTCCGCTTCACGCCAGACCAGATCAATGCCGAACTAGCGCAGGCCGGGTTCAAACTTCAGACTGGTTACGATTTCCTGCCGCGGCAGATGTATCTGATCTACACCGTAGACTGAGGCTCGAACTACTTCGCGATTCCGACCTGCCGCAGCGCGAACGCCCAGGTGAACGCCGTCTCCTTCAACGCGTCGTAGCGGCCCGAGGCGCCGCCGTGGCCGGCGCCGAGATTCGTCTTCAGGAGGATCGGATTGACGCCGGTGTTCAACGTCCGAATCTTCGCGGTGAGCTTCGCACCTTCCCAGTACGGCACCTGGCTGTCGTTGACGGACACTTCCACCAGCATCGCGGGATAGGCCTGCGCCTTGACGTTGTCGTACGGCGAGTACCTGGTCATGTAGTCGTACGCCGGCCTCTCGTTCGGGTTGCCCCACTCGGCGTACTCACTGGTCGTGAGCGGCAGCGAGGCGTCGAGCATGGTGTTCAGGATGTCGACGAACGGCACCTGCGCGATGACCGCCTTGAACAGATCCGGCCGCATGTTGGCGACCGCTCCCATCAACATGCCGCCGGCGCTGCGGCCCTGGGCGACCAGCCGATCGCTCGAGGTGTATTTCTGGGCGATCAGATGCTCCGCCGATGCGATGAAGTCGGTGAACGTCGTGATCTTGTTCATCATGCGCCCGGCGTCGCGCCAGGGCTCGCCAAGCTCGCCGCCGCCGCGAATGCTGGCGATGGCGAAGATCATGCCCCGGTCGAGCAAGGGCAGGCGATTCGCGGAGAACGTCGGCGGTATGGCGATGCCGTACGAGCCGTACGCGTACAACAGCAGCGGAGCCGATCCGTCGCGCGGCACGCCGCGTCGATAGACGAGTGAGATGGGGATCCTGACGCCGTCGGCGGCCGTCGCGAAGACCCGCTCTGTCGCGTAGTTCTTCTTGTCGAAGCCGCCAGGCACCTCGGTCTCTTTCAACAGCGTCGCCGCGCGGGTGCTCATGTCGTAGTCGAACACCGAGGTGGGCGACACGAGCGATTGATAGCTGTAGCGAAGCGTCGCCGTGTCGAACACGAAGTTCTGTCCGGGCGACGCGGCATACACCGGCTCAGGGAATTCGATTCGGTGCCGGTGTCCCGTCTCGAGTTCCAGCACCTCTATCTGCTGAAGACCGTTCTCCCATTCAGACACCACCAGGTGGCCGGCAAATGGATCGATGCCCTCGACCTTCACGTCCGGCCGATGCGCGACGAGCTCCTCCCAGTTGTGCTCCGACGGATCGGCGACCGGCGCGGTGACGACCCGGAAGTTCTTGGCGTCCTTGTTGGTCCGGATGTAGAAGAGGCCCCCGCGATGCTCGACGTCGTATTCGTGATCTGCGCCACGCGGCACGACCACTTTCAGCGGGGCCGAAGGGATGGCGGCAGGCAGGTATCGGACTTCCGTGGACGTCTTCGCGGCAATCTGCAGCGTGACGAGGGCGCCATCCCGCGTGCGCGCGACGTCGATGTCGAACAGCTCGTCCGGCTCGGTATACAGGAGATCGCTCTTGGCGGCGCCGAGGGCGTGGCGGAAGAACCTGTCGTGGCGCTTCGTCACGGCGTCTTCGGTCGCGTAGAAGAGCGTCCTGTTGTCCGAGGCCCACACGACGCTGGTGACGCGCTCGATTCGATCGGGCAGCAGCGCGCCGGTCTTGAGGTCCTTCACCTGGAGCGTGAACTGTCGATAGCCGGTGTGGTCCGTTGAAAACGCCAGCAGCGTGCCATCGTCGCTCGGCTGGTACGAGCCGAGCGCCATGAACGTCTGTCCTACGGCAAGCTCGTTGAGGTCGAGCAGGATCTCCTCGGGCGCGCCGAGGCTGCCGTGTTTCCGGCAGCAGACCGGATACTGCCGTCCTGCGATCGTCCGCGAGTAATAGAAGTAGTCGCCGCGCCGGTGCGGCACCGTTTCGTCGGTCTCCTTGATGTGACCGACCATCTCTGCGTAGAGCGTGTCCTGGAGCGCGGCCGTCGGCTTCATCACCGCCTCGGCATAGGCGTTCTCGGCCGTCAGGTAGGTCATGACGCCGGGATCGCTCGTGTCGCGAAGCCAGAAATAGTCATCGACCCGCGAATCGCCGTGCACCGTAATCGTCTTCGGCCGTTTCTCGGCGACAGGTGGGAGATTTACCCGAGGGGCGGGTGGCACGTCGTGCATCGGAGACATTCTATTGCCGAGTCCCTGAAACTCCTTGCCACGAGGGTCCTGATGATCAACGGTAGGAAGTAGCCCCATGCATCGTCGCGAGCTGCTTCGTCTTTTGAGCTTGTCCACCGTCGCCGGCGCCATCGGGTGCCAACGGCGGTCCGCCAGCGCGGGTCCTGCCGCATTCTCGCAGACCACATCCGACAGCGGGTTCGTGCCCGACGTCGAGTTGCTGTTGACCGCGGCTCCCGACGAAGTGGCGGTGCTTCCCGGCGCGCCGACGCGCGTGTGGCGCTTCTCGGGCCGCCTGCTCCAGGGGCCCGCCGACACGCTCCAGATACTTCCCGGTTCCTACCTTGGCCCCGTGATCCGCCTTCGCCGTGGCCAGAAGGTGCGTGTGCGTTTCGCAAACCAGCTCGGCGAAGACTCGATCGTCCACTGGCACGGCCTGGACGTGCCCGAGAGCGCCGACGGCCACCCCCGTCTGGCCGTCGGCCACGGCCGCGAGTACGTGTACGAATTCGAAGTGACCAACCGCGCGGGGACGTACTGGTATCACCCGCACCCGCACATGCGCACGGGCGCGCAGGTGTATCAGGGCCTGGCTGGTGTGCTCCTGGTGCAGGACGACGAAGAAGACAGGCTGGCGCTGCCCTCTGGGGGAACCGAGCTCCTGTGCGTCATACAGGATCGTCAGTTCGACGCCCGCAACCAACTGGTCTTCCACGGCGGCGTCATGATGGAAATGATGAACGGCTTTCTTGGCGACCGCGTGCTCGTCAACGGCCAGCCGCAGCCGACGACGGAGGTGGACGCCGCGTGGCACCGGGTGCGCCTGTTGAACGGGTCGAACGCGCGTATCTACAAGCTGGCCTGGAGCCGCGATGTGCAGATGGCCGTGATTGGCGGAGACGGTGGGCTCCTGGAAACGCCCCTGTACCAGCAGGCACTCACGCTCGCGCCTGGCCAACGCGCGGACCTGTTGCTGGATCTCACAAGCCTTGCGGCCGGCACGGAAGTGCATCTCGAGAGCCAGGCATTTGCCGAAGCCGACGCCGGCGTCGTCGGCATGATGGGCATGGGGGGGCGCGGGATGGGGGGCATGAGGGGTCGCGGGATGGGGGGCATGATGGGTGGCCCTTCGAACGTGCCGAATGGAACGCCGCTGCGCGTGATGACCCTGCGCACGCGCGCGAGGCAAGGCGCGGCCTTCCGCGTGCCCGAGCGGCTGTCCTCGTTTGATGCGGACTGGGCGCCGCGCGCCGGCGTACCGATCCGGCGCGTTCCGCTGACGTTTCAGCGGATGACGTGGTCGCTCGATGGTCGTACCTTTGACATGACCGGCGCCGCACCGGAAGAAACGGTGGCCGCCGGCTCGACCCAGATCTGGGAGTTCGTCAACCAGACGAACCCGATGGGCATGGAAGCCGCCCATCCCATCCACATGCACGGCCGGCAGTTTCGTGTCATCGGTCGAACGAGCGGACGGGGCACGAACGCGTTGCGTGCAGGCATCGTTGACGACGGGTGGCGGGACACGGTGCTCGTGCTCCCCGGAGAAACCGTTCGCGTGCAGGTGCCATTCACACGTCATCCCGGGCTGTACCTCTACCACTGCCATATCCTCGAGCATGAAGACATGGGGATGATGCGGAACTTCCGGGTGACGTAGCCGCGTTGGCAGCGCACCTTCGCGGCGCCCAACCTGTCAATCATTTGTCCATGACAAAAGCTTGACATAAAGCAATCGCCAGCGGTATCCTGACTTCCATCGTGCAGTGTTCACTAGGAGGCATGAGCATGTTCAAGACGGGCGACTTTCTGATTCTGGGCGCCGCCTTCGCGTCGTTTCTGTTTTCCGTCGCCCTGTGGTTCGGCGTAGCGGGACCGCCCAACAAGGACGCCGGGCTCTTTGTCGGCCTGTGGGTGCCGTCGATTCTCGCGACTGGTCTGTACTTCGCCCTCCGAAGCGGAAGGCGATAGTCCATGGACACCATGATCTTCACGGTTGGCGTATGCGTCTCGCTTCTCCTCGCGGGAGGATTGACATTCACGGTTCTCGAGTTCAACCGACTCGAACGACGGGGACCGCAAGAGAAAGATGACGCCAGGTTGCCCCTGTAGACGGCTGGTCCTGGGTTGAGGTTATCTGTGCCGGCGAGTGGCGCAATCGTGACGCGAAGCGGGGGACCAGGGGGTCTGCGGCTGGAGTACCCGTCGTACCGCGTCGGGCGTCCGGGGAGGTGAAAGGGGACTGAGGCGACTCAAGAAATGGAGACGGTCATGGGACACACGATCAAGCTCGCGACGCTCGGCGCCGTGGCATTCAAGGTGCTCGACGGCGTCTGGCGCGGACTGCTGATGAAGAACTTCTACCGCGACCAGCTCGCGCCGATCGTCTCGGTGGCGGCGGTTTACGGCGCCCTGTTCGGCCTCGTCGTGTACGGCGTGTATGGCTTCACGAACCCCTCAACGCTGTGGCGCCGTCACGCCCTGACACCATGACATTCCGCGGCACCTCGTTCGGTCTGCATCCATGGGCGTCATCGGTGCTCACCGCCGCGGTGTTCGCCCTCGCCGCCCCGTCTGCGTCTGCACAGAACACCACCGGCGCCGGCGCCATCAGCGGCGTGGTGGTGAACGCGGCGGGCCAGCCCGCCGAGGGCGTGCGCGTCTGCGCCCTTGATACCGCGTCGTGTGCCACGAGCGACGCCCAGGGCGTATTTCGCATCGACGATCTGCGTGCGGGCGCGTATCGTCTGGAGATTCTGCCCCTCGCGGGCCTCCCGTTCACCAGCGATTCGGTCGACGTGCGTGCCGGGCTGGACGGCACCGTGGAGATCACGCTGCCCAAAGCGGAGAACTTCCAGCAAACCATCACCGTGACCGCGCCGGCCTTCCGGGAGCCCGAGGAGGTGAAGAACTCGGGCTTCCTGGTGGAGCCGCGGCAGATCCTCAAGAGCGCCGCGGCCCTGCAGGACGTGTCGCGGTACGTGCAGGGCCTGCCCGGAGTCGTGATCGGCACCAACGACTTCCGCAACGACATCATCGTCCGGGGCGGCAGCCCCCTCGAGAACCTGTTCATCGTCGACAACGTCGAGATTCCCAACATCAACGCATTCGCGAACTTCGCCTCGGCCGGCGGCACGGTGAGCCTGCTCGATGCCGAGCTCCTGCAGGATGTGACCTTCCTTACCGGCGGGTATCCGGCGCCCTACATCAACCGCACGTCGAGCGTGCTGCAGGTGACCCAGCGCGAGGGCAGCCGCAAGGCGTTCGGCGGATGGGCGACGCTCGGCTTCGCCGGCGCCGGCGCCATTCTCGAAGGGCCGATCAACGCGGGGAAGGGATCGTGGGTGGTGTCGGCGCGGCGAAGCTTCCTGGATCTGTTTACCCAGGATGTGGGGTTCGGTGGCGTGCCGGTGGTGTACTCGTTCAACGCCAAGGCCGTGTACGACCTCACGCCCCGGGACCGCATCTGGATGGTCAACATCGCGGGCATCGACGAGATTCGGCTCGGTCTCAGCGAGTCCACCGACCTCGAAGACGAGATTGCCAACTTCGACATCCGCTACGAAGGCTGGCGCAGCGCCACGGGCTTCAACTGGCAGCGCATCTTCGGATCGCGCGGTGTCGGCCTGTTCGGCATCACCCACTCCGAGGCCAAGGTGGGCCAGCAGGTAAAGGACCTGGTGGCGCAGGACGTGCCCCCGTCTGGCGTGTCCCCCGAGGTGATCATCTCGCGGAGCCCGGTGGTCTATTTCGAGAACTCGCGCGAGGGCGAAACGACCATCAAGCATGACCTGACCGTGCACGTGCCATTCTTCGACACGGTGCAGGCCGGTGGCAGCTTCAAGACGTTCCGCATCGACTACACGGTGGAATCGCCGTACGGCAACGACACGCCGTACTCGCCGGTGCCCGGCATCGACCCGTTCTCCCTCGCCACGCGCTTCCGGTCGTACCAGACCGGCGCCTACCTGCAGACCTCGACGCAGATGACCCCGCGCATCAACGTCACGCTGGGCGGACGCGTCGACCATTACGCCATCCTGTCGCAGGCCCGGTTCAGTCCGCGCGCGGGCGTGAAGGTCCGCCTCACCGATGCGCTGTCGTGGAACTCGAGCGCCGGGTCGTACTATCAGCAGCCGGCGTTCCTCTTCGTGTCGGCGTTTCCCCAGAACGCGTCGCTGGTGCCCTGGCGCGCCGACCACTACGTGACCGGTCTCGCCTGGTCCCCTACGGCCGACATGCGAGTGACGGCAGAGGCGTATCGGAAGACGTACACCGACTACCCGATCGCGACCGACGTGCCGACCGTGTCGCTGGCGAACATCGGCGACACCTTCGACGTGCGCGAGATCCTGTTTCCACTCTCGAGCGCTGGCGAGGGATACGTCGAGGGCGTGGAGTTCTTCGTGGAGAAGCGGCTCATTTCGAAGCTCTATGGCCAGGGCAACCTGTCCTTTTCGCGCACGCGGCACGCGGGTTTCGACCGGGTGCTCAGACCCGGATCGTTCGATTATCCGTTCGTGTTCAACCTGCTTGGTGGCTATCGACTATCGCCGGCGTGGGAGCTCTCGGCCCGGCTCTCGTTTCTCTCGGGCCGGCCGTTCACGCCCTACGACCAGGCCGTGTCCACGGCCCAGCGGCGCGGCGTGTACGACCTCACGCGCGTCAACGCCGAACGAGCGCCTGACTACGGCCGGGTCGACATACGCGTCGACCGTACCGTTACCGTGGGCGGGCAGCCGCTCAACGTGTTCCTTGGTGTGCAGAACGTGACCAACCGCCGCAACTTCGCCGGCTACAGCTGGAACCGCCGTACCAACAGCCAGCAGTTCGGTGAGCAGCAGGGCATCTTCCCGATTCTCGGGTTCGACTGGCGGTTCTAGGAACGATGTCCCAGATCTTCACCGGAGCAGGCGCCGCCGGCAGAGATCCCGTGTCGGCTGATCCGGCTGCGGACGCCCCACTCGTGCTCGTCACCGGCGCGACCGGCTACATCGGGGGACGGCTGGTGCCCGTCCTCGAAGGCGCCGGCCTCCGACTTCGCTGTCTTGCCCGTCGCCCGGCCGCGCTCGCGTCGCGCGTGTCGCCGACAACGGAAGTGGTCGCAGGGGATCTCCTCGATCCGGTATCGCTCGATCGCGCCCTTGCCGGAGTCGACGTAGCCTATTACCTCGTGCACTCCATGGGCGCACACGGCGACTACCTCGAAAAAGATCGCGAGGCCGCCCGCAACTTTGGCGACGCGGCTCGGCGGGCGGGGGTTCGGCGAATCGTGTACCTCGGCGGCCTCGCAACAGACGACGATGCGCTCAGCAAACATCTCAAGAGCCGGATCGAGACGGGCGAGGTACTGCGAGCCAGCGGGGTGCCGGTCGTGGAGTTCCGCGCGTCTGTCGTCATCGGATCGGGCAGCCTCTCGTTCGAGCTCATCCGCGCGCTCGTCGAGCGTCTGCCGGTCATGATCTGTCCGCGGTGGGTGTCGACTCTGGCGCAGCCAATCGGCATCGACGACGTGCTCGCATATCTGGCATCCGCGCCCGACCTTCCCGACGGCGAAAGCCGCACGTTCGAAATAGGCGGTGCCGATCAAGCGAGTTACGGCGACGTGATGCGCGAGTACGCCCGACAGCGTGAGTTGAAGCGCGTGATGATCTCGGTTCCGTTGCTGACCCCTCGGTTGTCGAGCCTGTGGCTGGGGCTGGTGACGCCCGTCTACGCTCGGGTCGGGCGCGAGCTGATTGCGGGATTGAAGAATCGGTCCATCGTCACCGATCCCGCCGCGCTGGCGGCCTTCCCGATCAGGCCGGTCGGTTTGCGCGAAGCGATCGGTCGCGCCATTCGCTACGAGAATCGAGCGTTCGCGCTGACGCGCTGGTCGGATGCGCGCTCCTCAGGAGGCACCCCGCCGTCGCCGGCCGACGCGCGATTCGGTGGCAGGCTGGTCGACCGACGCCAGATCCATGTGGCAGTCGATGCGGACCACGCGTTTGTTCCCATCGCGAGGATTGGGGGCGCGCGCGGCTGGTATTTCGCCACGTGGCTGTGGCGGGTACGGGGCGCAGTCGACCTGTTGATGGGCGGAGTGGGAATGCGTCGCGGGCGGCGCGATCCCGAAGCGCCGGCCGTCGGAGACACCCTCGACTTCTGGCGGGTCGAGGCCTACGAACCCGGACGACGACTGAGGCTCGCCGCAGAAATGCGGGTGCCTGGACGCGCGTGGCTCGAGTTCGAAGTCGTGCCGAGTGCCGACGGGGCCGACATCCACCAGACCGCCGTGTTCGAACCGGTCGGATTGTCCGGGCTGCTCTACTGGTATGTCCTTTCACCGGTTCACACCCTGATATTCGGAGGCTTGCTGCGCGCGATCGGCCGGCGCGCGGTCGAGGGGAATGCCGATCGTCATCGGACCGGAGCGGGGATCCCGTTGTGATCGCTTCTGAATCGAATCCTGCGCCGCCAACGGTGTTCGCTTGCGGCGAAGTGAGAGGTGGCAACGGGACGATCCATGCGCACGTGGCGCTGCCGGGGCTGCGCGGCGTGCTGTACTCACGCCCGTGCGCTGGCGCGACCGGAGGTGACATCCACTACTTGTCGGTGTGCGGGTCAGGCCTGATAGCCCGGGTCTGCCTGGCTGATGTGGCAGGACATGGCTCGGCTGTGGCCGTCATCGGCACCGAGATGCACGCCCATCTCCGGCGCAGTGTGGACGTCATCGACGGACGAAAAGTCCTGGGCCGGCTTAATCGGCGCCTCAATGAGAGGGGCGCGGGCGTGATGACGACGGCGGTCCTGGCCACCTACTACCCGCCGCGCCGGCAGCTCACGGTGAGCTACGCCGGCCATCCCACGGGCTGGCTCTTTCGGGCGGACACCGGCGCATGGACACCGCTCTGCGAGCCAGTACCGCCGCCTCAGAAACCCGGCTTCGTCGATCTACCGATGGGCATCGGGTTCACGCCGACCTACAGCCAGCACCGCTTCCGGGTATCTCCCGGCGACCGCATGCTGCTTTTCACCGACGGCGTGCTCGAGACCACATCGCCTGACGACACTCCGTTTGACACTCGCGGGATCGAGACCTTGCTCAATAGTGAAACCGGCAGCTGCGAGGACCTTGCGCGCCGCCTCCTGGCGGCCCTCCACAGCCATGCGGCGTCCGACGAACTGGCACACGACGACGTGACGTTTCTGCTCGCGGAATTCGTCGAAGGCCCTCCGGGGCCCGCCTTGTGGCATGTTCTCAAGCATCGGCTGTTGCGCCAGGAGCGGCGGTGACGCGCCTCCGGAGAAGCTCCTGGGGGCGGCACCACCGTGGCGAGCGGATCGAGGCGCGCCGCGGGATGGCCAGGCGCGCGGTGTCACGATCGTGACCGGTATCACGGCGGCACTCGTCGGCCTTGGGACGATCCTCGCTGCCGCGACCCTCGTGTGGATGATCGGCGTGAGGCTGCGCGATGCGGGTATCGCGGATATCTTCTGGGGCCTCGGCTTCGTGCTGCTGGTGTGGTTGTACTGCTTCCTGTCACCGACGCTGACACCGCGGTCCTGGCTGGTCGCGGTGCTGATCACGCTGTGGGGCGCGCGTCTTTCCTGGCACATCTTTCGCCGTAATCATGGCAGCGGGGAGGACCCGCGCTACCAGGCGATGCGCGCCTCGCATGGCCCCGCCTTCTGGTGGCGCAGCCTGTTCACCGTCTTCTGGCTGCAGGGCGCCATCCTCTGGTTCGTCGGCCTCCCGCTCCTCGTCGCGGTGCGCGCCGCTCAGCCCTCTGCCCTCACCGCGGTCGATGGCCTCGGCGTGTTCCTGTTCGCGGTCGGGTTCGGCTTCGAGAGCGTTGGCGACCATCAACTCGAGCGCTTCAGGGCCGAGCCGTCCAATCGAGGCAACGTGCTCGACACCGGGCTGTGGCGCTACACCCGGCATCCGAACTATTTCGGAGACGCGACGATGTGGTGGGGCATGTATGCCTTCGCCGCCTCGACACCGGCTGGATGGCTCACTGTGCTGAGCCCCGCCCTGATGACGGTGCTGTTGATGCGAGTGTCCGGGGTGACGCTGCTCGAGGACGGTCTGAAAGCCTCCAAGCCCGGCTACCGGACGTACATCGCCCGCACGCCGGCGTTCTTTCCCTGGTTTCCGCGCGGTCCGAAGTGAGAAAGGTGCGGCACACCCAACTGATCAACTACGCGATCTACCAGATTGGATGGGTCGCCTGCGTGCTCGGCGCAGCGTGGCAGCGTCCGTGGACCGGATTCGTGATTGCGATGATCCTGGTCGGCGTGCATCTGGCGCTGTCTGAGGAACGCTCCCTCGAAGTCGGGATCGTGGTTCTGGCCAGCGCCGTTGGAGCAGTCGTCGAGATGATTCAGATCGCAGCGGGCACGTACCGCTTCACCTCGGGGATGCTGACCGACGCGCTGCCGCCGCCCTGGCTGCTGGCCATGTGGGCACAGTTTGCGACGACGTTTCGTTTCAGTTTGCGCAGCGTGATCAGCCGGCCGGTGCTCGCGATGCTGTTTGGCGCCGCCGGCGGTCCGATCGCCTTTCTCGCGGGCGAGGGGCTAGGGGCGGTCACCCTGCTGCCGCCGCTCGGGTACGGTTTGCTCCGCCTTTCGATCAGCTGGGCGATTGCCCTGGCGGTCTTCTCCGTTGTCGTGCGCCGGGTCTCACCGGAACCGGGCGCGCGCTACGTGGCAATGCGTAGGAACTGCAGACGGGATGCTCAACAGCGCGCTCATGCCCTGTGTTGTCGGTCGCCTGAGGTGTGACGATGCGCCGCATCACGTTTGTCGCAACCACGCGCCTTCCCGCCTCAGCCGACGCCGTATTCGATTGGCATGAAGCCCCCGGTGCATTCGAACGCTTGACGCCACCGTGGGAACGCGTGCGGGTGGTGCGGCACGAGGGCGGGATTCGTGACGGTGCTCGGGTCTCGCTGCGCGTGGGCCCGGCCCCCTTCTCGCTGCGGTGGGACCTGGAGCATCGGGACTACCAGCACGGCCGCTCGTTCACGGACCTGCAGGTCGCGGGTCCATTTCGGTACTGGAAGCACGTGCACCGGATGATCCCTCGGGGACCACGTTCCTCGGTACTGGAAGACGCGATCGAATACGAGCTGCCGTTCGGCGCGATCGGATGGCTGGTCGGCCGGCGCTTCGTCCAACGAAAACTGACGCGGCTATTTGCCTTCCGTCACGCGGTCACCCGGCAGGCGTTCGAACGCCAGCGCGCGTAGTGTCCCGCTTGCGCCGGTCGCGCGCGACGACTAGATCGGCTCCGATTTGGGTGCGCGCTTCGCAACCCGCCGGCTGGCGGTAGACTGCGAGCCAGGAGGCACGAGCCCATGCCACACGTCGTCGTTGAACAGGCCGGTCCGCTCGAGGTGGTGTTTGCTGCGCTGGATCCCTTCGTCGTGACGGATGGCAATCTGATCCTGCGGATCACCGATGTCTTTCTCAACCGGCGTGGAACGATGATGTTGCTCGAAGCCGTCGTCGTCGATAAACCCCGATCACAAACTTTCTTCGTCCAGCTCTCCCAGAAAGATCAGGCGATCACCGTGCGTCTGCTGCCGGCCACCGATCCCGAGGACAAGACGCCGGCGGTGAAGGGCCTCATGGCGCTCGTCGCGCGGCGCATTCGCCAGATCGTGCCGCAGAGCCGTTATGGAAAGACCAACCTCCAGGACTTCCTGACCGAGCCCGATGCGTGAAGACGCCGAGCGAGACGGGGCGCGCCGACCTTACTCCACGGAGATCTTGGTCCCCTGCCGGTGAGGCTCGCTCCTCGCCGCCGGGCGCGATGCGCGGCAATGCCGGGGCGTGAGCATCGCTGTGACCGGCGACGCCGCAACGGGCGAAGTAACAGCGGGTGAGCGCTAATCTCGGGCCCTTCAATGCGTGACAGGGACAATCGCTTTCGCACAATCCCTTCCCAGCCGTATCCTCGCAGGACTGGTGAGGTGGCTGAGTGGCCGGAAGCGGCGGTTTGCTAAGGCTGCCAGGAATCACAAAATGGGAACTTGGTTGGCCTTGGCTGGCGGATGACCGGCCTCGGTCCGCGTTTGGGCACATTGGAGACGATGCCAATGTGTGCCTTGCGGGCACACGTCGTGCTACGCTGGTAGCCGTGAAATTGTTCGGCTGGGACGACGCGAAGAACGCGAAGCTCAGAGCGGAACGCGGCATCGGCTTCGAGGACATCGTCTTCCACATCGAACGAGGCGATCTACTCGACACGGTGGACCACCCGCACCACGACCGTTATGCCGGCCAGCGTATGTTTGTCGTCCGACGGGAGGACTATGTGTACCTGGTGCCGTTTGTCGAGGACGAGCACACCGTGTTCCTGAAGACAATCATTCCGAGCCGAAAGGCCACGAAGCAGTACCTCGATAGGGAGTCCGACGACCATGAAGCTTGATGCTGACGAAAAGCAGTTGCTTGAGTCTTTCGAGCGCGGTGAATGGAAGTCCACCGGCGGCGGGAAGCGCGAACGCGTGCGCTACGCGCGCTACGCGAAGGCCACGTTCAAGAAAGACCGACGGTTGAACATTCGCCTGTCGAGCAAGGATCTGGAGGCGATTCAGAAGCGAGCGCTTGCGGAAGGCCTGCCGTATCAGACGCTGATCGCAAGCCTGCTGCACAAGTACGCGTCAGGCCGACTGAAGGAGGTGTGAGGGAAGGCCGGTCGTTCGAAGCAAATTCACGTTCAAACCGATCCTGCAAATATTTCTCGTGAAGGCGATCTCACAGTGATGTGTGGCTGCCGTTCTGATGGTTCGGACCACGTTCGAGCACACTCGTGGGGACACCGAACATGCCAGGAACTAGCAATTCTTGACATTACTCGTTATCGATCCTAGTCTGCTAACTGGGGACGGAAACGAGCATGAATGTGTCACTCACGCCCGAGCTCGAACGGCTCGTGAACGAGAAGGTAGAGAGCGGTCTGTACCAGACGGCCAGCGAAGTCGTACGTGAGGCATTGCGCCTGCTGAAAGAGCGAGACAACGCGCGCGAACACCTTCGTGCGGACGTGCAGGCCGGGTTCGACGCCTTAGCTCGCGGCGAGAGCCAAACCCACGACAAGGCATCAGGCCGACAACTCTCTGAACGGATCAAGTCGCGGGGCCGAGCAATCCGTACGAAGTAGTCCTGAGATGCCGTATCGGCTCTCGTCGCGTGCCGAACAGGACCTCGACGAGGTTTGGTTGTACGTCGCCGAGGACGCGAGCCCGACTACCGCTGACCGGCTCATCGACGACCTCATCGACCGTTTCGATCTCTTGGCGGAACAGCCCAGGATGGGACGTCTCCGTCCGGAGTTCGGACCCGGCGTTCGCTCCATCGGCGTCGAGAATCACATCGTCTACTACCGGCACGATGCCGAGGTGCAGATCGCCAGAGTGCTTCATGGCAGACGCGATCAGGCTGCCGCGTGGTCTGAGTCCGACTGACAGCATCGGAATCCGGCGTCGAAGCAAATGTAGGGCACTTTGTGCTTCGTAAGTAGGCCCCCACACAGTCTGCAACCTATTGGAAGGGAAGCACTTGCCGAGGTTTACTGGCAAGGAGGAGTTGTGAACCCGGCTTCTTGCGATGGCTGAGCGCACGCAGTACAGCATCAAGCACCAGGTCGAGTTCCCTCCCCACGTCTTCCGCCAGAAAACGAAGGATGAAGTAGTCGTTCTCCTGTAGGAGCTGGTCCTTGCGTCGGTCCCGCCGGTACGCTGCAACGTCAGCGAGATGTTGGGCGCCGTCCAGTTCAATCGCGACGCGCGCATCGGCGCAGAGCAGGTCGACCTCCATTGGTCGGCCCATGGCACGAAACGCTCGTCGAGAAAGACGCTGTGGCCGCGCTCGCGCGGCCCTTTTTGCAGAGGCAGGGCGATGAGATTGCCGAATCCGCCCTGCGGCAACGTGTCTTGATTGGGAAACAGCCGATCGTACGAATCCAGCCCGACGTCGGGCCGTTCCTCCATGGTTTCGGTCAACAGGTGCGAACCGAGCCGCCGCGCGAGCGCAGCTGAAATCGTCTGCTCGAAGAAGATCTAGACATGCCCGCCGCGCCCCGACCGTGAGCGCTCCCCGCGCCTTACGCATCAGTTTGCGTAAGCTGATGCACGCGCTGGTGCGACAGCCCGAGCAGCCGTGCGGCATCGCGAGCGCTCATCTTTAGCCGTCCTCCGCGCAACACACGCACGGCGTGCCTGGCTGCCAGCGCCGCGCGGCGGTCCTCGCGCTCCGCCTTCTTGCGAAGTGTCGCGTAGGCGCGGATCGCCTGCGCGGCCCCCGTCGGAAGCTTGACGTCGTCTATGATCTTGGCCTTGCGTGCATCGTCGACAAACAACTCCATTGCTTCGACGATGCGCCGACGGGCTTCATCGACCGTGCGGCCCTGGGTGTTGCAGCCACGCAAACCGCGCACCGACGCAACCCACCAACCCGACTCATCTCGTTCGAATGCCACTTTGTAGGTCTTCACAGCTTCTTCAACCATCCCTTTCCAAGGCACGGCTCCAGGTCACGTTCGATGCGGCGGAGAAGTCCAGGTGCTGGCGGACCTCGACGCCGCCGAACGACCTGAGGATGCGCCGCAGATCCTTGGCCGTCATCGACACAGTTTATAAGTCTGATCGACAACCTGTCTAGCGACATAGACGGATGTCAGCATCGGGCCGCGGGCGAATCGAATGTGTTCCGAACGGAACCACAAAGTGGGCACACTCCTGGGCACAGCCGTCGTCGCCGACCCGTGCATATGCGCGGCCACCGACGATACGCGATTTCAGGCGCATTCCACGAGTGTGCCCAAGAGTGCGCCCGCGCAGTGCTGGCGATCGGCATGCATCAAATTGCGGAACTTACTGTCCATCAGGGGCTTACAGGACACGCGACGGTTTTTCAAACCGGTATCACTGTGAGATCGCCTTCACGATAAATATTTTGCAGGATCCACAAGTGCTTGCGGGCCGTATACTTAGAGGTCCGCTGGTGAGGTGGCTGAGTGGCCGAAAGCGGCGGTTTGCTAAACCGTTGTAGGGTGTAAAGCTCTACCCAGGGTTCGAATCCCTGCCTCACCGCCACAATCGCTCGGTCTATTCCGGTCACATAGGTGACGGATTATTCCTCGGGTCGGCGCCGCTCTTGATGCAGCAAGGGCTCACCGAGACCCTGGCCGGCCGATTTGAAATCGTGCACCTGCCGCACTGGTCACTCGCCGAGATGCGCGCCGCCTTCGGCTTTTCGCTGGAGCAGTACCTGTACTTCGGCGGTTATCCGGGAGCTGCACCGCTCATCAATGACCCGCAACGCTGGCGGCGCTACCTGCTCGATGCGCTGATCGAGACCACCATCTCCCGAGATGTCCTCTTGATGACGCGGGTAGACAAGCCGGCCCTCCTGCGACGGTTGTTCGAGCTGGGTTGCCGCTATTCCGGCCAGGTGCTCTCGTATACAAAAATGCTCGGACAGCTTCAGGATGCGGGCAATACCATCACGCTGGCGCATTACCTCGAACTGTTGGGCGGCGCTGGGATGCTCACGGGCCTCCAGAAGTACGCCGGCAAGGCCGTTCGCCAGCGCGGGTCGAGCCCGAAGCTGCAGGTGATGAACACCGCGCTCATGACCGCGCAGTCCGGCCTCTCGCCCGATGAAGCGCGGGCCGACCGCGAGTTTCGCGGGCGCCTCGTCGAGTCGGCCGTGGGCGCGCATCTCGCCAACGCGGCGGCGGGTGGTGCCTGCGAGCTGTTCTACTGGCGCGAACGGAACCGCGAGGTGGACTTCGTGGTGCGTGCCGGCCGCACGGTCATCGCAATCGAAGTGAAGAGCGGCCGCGCGCCTGGTGCGTTTCCAGGGCTATCCGCCTTCGCGGAGGCCTTCAAGCCGAAGCGCACGCTGCTGGTGGGAGGCGACGGCATCTCGCTGGAAGAGTTCTTGACCAAGCCGGTTGAACACTGGCTGCAGACATGACGGTGAATTCATGAACACCGGCGCCATCAAGCGCCAAATCGAATTGTCGAGGTATGGAGGGTTGCCAAAACATCTCCTGCCGATGGAGCTTGCTGGTTGGAATATGGCTGCAGCCGTAAGATAAGAGTCGTATTCATATTTCGTTAAGGACGCACTGATGCCAGACGATAGTGTTCGTGACCGCGGCCGGGCAATGGAAGAAGAGTATTTCCGCAAGAGAGATCAGGAGTTGGTCGAGAAGATGCGTCGCGCTGCCGCCGCCGACCAGACGCGGCAGGAACTGACTGCGGCCAGTGGATTCCAGGATCCCGAACTCGTGAAGGAGCTCGAGGAGCTGGGCTTCACGCCGGACACCGTGTGTCTCCTGCCATTTGTTCCACTGATTCAGGTCGCGTGGGCAGAAGGCGATGTCAGCCCGCAGGAACGCACGCTGATCGTCGACCTGGCGCGTTCGCGCGGCATTTCCGACGGCAGCCCCGCCGATCGGGAGCTCGCACGATGGCTCTCTACTCGTCCCTCGGATGCCACGTTCGAACGGGCCACCCGGCTGGTGCGCGCACTGCTGGCCTCCGGGACGCCGTCCGCAGGCGCGCTGTCAGGGGAAGACCTGGTCAAGTACTGCGAGAGCATTGCCGCGGCCTCCGGCGGCGTGTTCGGGATCAAGCGCGTCTCAGCCGAGGAACGCGCCATCCTGGAAAAGATCGCGGGCGAGCTGCGTCAGTAGCTCTCCTCCATCACCGCCAGATTTCGCTCGCTCCAGATGTTTGACTCAGTGCTGATGATCTCGTTCGGCGGCCCCAACGGGCCCGCCGACGTGCGGCCTTTTCTCGACAACGTGCTGCGCGGGCGGCGGGTCAGCCCCGAGCGCGTCGAGGAAGTGGCGCATCACTATGCGCTGTTCGGCGGCGTGTCGCCGATCACGGAGCTGACCCTTCGCCAGGCGGAAGGGCTGCGCACACGGCTCGCGGCCGCCGGGCACCCGCTGCCGGTGTACGTCGGCATGCGCAACTGGCACCCGATGCTCGCGGACACGCTCACGCGGATGCACGACGAGGGGGCGCGGCGTGCCGTCGGGTTCATCGCGGCGGCGCATCACAGCTACTCGAGCTGCCAGCAGTACCGCGAGAACGTGTCCGCCGCGCGCGACGACCTTCGCCGCGCGCGCAACGGCGACATCGATGTCACCTACGTTGGCAGTTGGTTCGACCATCCGCTCTTCATCGAGGCCAACGCCAAACGCGTGCGCGCCGCGGCCGACCGGCTTCCGTCAGACGTGCGAGCGTCCGCACGGCTGGTCTTTACCGCCCACAGCATCCCGGCGCGGATGGCCGAGACCTCGCGTTACCAGGAGCAGTTGAAGCAGTCCGCCCGGCTCGTCGCCGACAAGGCCGGGTTCCAGGATTGGGCACTCGTGTTTCAAAGCCGCAGCGGCCGGCCCGGCGACCCCTGGCTCGAACCGGACGTGTGCGACTACCTGCGATCGGAGCACGCCGTCGCGGGCAGCCTGGGCCTGAAGGCGGCGGTGCTGAGCCCGATCGGATTCGTGTGCGATCACATCGAGGTGCTGTACGACCTCGATCACGAAGCGGGCGCCGTGTGCCGTGAGATCGGACTCCCGCTCGCCCGCGCCGAAACGGTCAACGACGACCCGATGTTCCTCGACATGATGGCGGACGTCGTCCTGCGTACAATCCGCCGCTACGATTCGGGACGGCCGCTGCCGCTCGTCAAGGCTTAGGCCGGCGTCTCGAGCTCCCATTCCCGCAGGACGCGCTGGCAGGCGGTCTTCCTGTCCGTGACGGGCCATGAGCCGCTCCGCGGTCCGTCACACGGTTTCGAACACAATTGCCTGCTTGTTACGCAGAAGCACGATCAGCGGCGACGTCATGAACGTCGTGATCAGCGCCATCAGCACCAGCATCGAAAACACGACCGGCGACAGGATGCCGAGGTCCAGCCCGATGCTCAGGATGACCAGCTCGATGAGCCCGCGGGTATTCAGCAGGGCGCCGAGCATCGACGAGTCGCGCCACGTCATGCCCATCACGCGCGCCGCCAGCGTCGAGGCCACCCCCTTGCCCGCGATCGCCACGGCGAGGAACGCGCCTGCGTCGAGCCACAACTCGGCGCTGTCGATCAGCCCCACCTGGGTGCGGAGGCCGGTAAAGGCAAAGAACAGCGGCACCAGCAGGGTCACCGTGAGCGGTTCGACGCGCTCGACGAACGCCCGCTCGACGGTGCCCCCGCGCGGCATCATCAGGCCGGCAAAGAACGCACCGAAGAGCGCATGTACGCCGAGCCATTCGGTGGCCATCGCCGACAGCAGCATTACCAGAACGGGGACGGCGAGGTCGTCGGCGCCTGAGCCAAATCCGTCACCGCGCCGCTCCGCCAGCCGGCGAAGCAGCGGCCGCACGCCGTACATCATCAGCGCGATGTAGCCGCCGAGCATCAGCGCGCGCACCGCGAACATCCTGGGATCGGTGGCATCCACGAGCATCGTCACGGCTGCCAGGATCAGCCATCCCGTCACATCGTCGAACGCCGCGCACGAGATGGCGACGGTGCCGACCTGGGTGTTGAACATCCCCTGGTCGAACAGGATGCGCGCCAGCACCGGGAATGCCGTGATGCTCATCGCCGCGCCAACGAAGAGCGCGAACGGGAGCACTGCCACGCCTTCGGGCGCGAGCCTCGCGTGCACCAGCGACCCGACCGCGGCGCCGAGCGCGAACGGGACGATGATGCTGGTCAGGCTCGTGACGACCGCGATCCTCCGCGCGGTGCCAAGCGGCTGGGAACCCAGTTTCAGGCCGACGATGAACATGAACAGGAGGAGGCCGAGCTGGCTGAGCGCATTGAGCGGCGAGAGGCTCGCGGCCGGAAACAGGGCGCCGAACCATCCCGGCAGCACCAGTCCGAAGAGCGAGGGCCCGAGCATCAGTCCCGCCACCATCTCGCCGATGACCGCGGGTTGCCCGATCGCGACAAACAGGTATCGAAGGATGCGCGAGACGATGAGGATGACAGCGATTTGCAGCAGCAGAAGCATCAGCGCGTCATTCTACGCGCGTCACATCACGTGCGAAGTGAGGGCGGCGCGGACGTCATGCACGACGCCGGACGCGCATTAAACTACCACCAGGTCGATGATTGCCCGCGCACGCGCCGCCGTCCTTCTCGTGTTCCTGGTGCCGCTGGCCCTGCTGTCGCAGGCGCCGCCGCCGGTCAGCTACCGCCTCTCGTTTCCCGAGCCGGAGCACCGATGGATGCAGGTCGAGGCCACGTTCCCGGGTCTCCCCGACGGTCCGCTCGAACTTCGGATGAGCCGCTCGTCGCCGGGACGGTACTCGCTTCACGAGTTCGCGAAGAATCTCTACGACCTGCGCGCCACCAACGCCGCCGGAACGCCGCTGACCGTCGTGCGTCCGAATCCCAGCCAGTGGAACGTGACCGGCCACGGCGGGACGGTGCGCGTCACCTACCGCATCTTCGGCGACCGCACCGACGGGACGTACCTCGGCATCGACAGCACGCACGCGCACATCAACATGCCGGCGGCCATGATCTGGGCCCGCGGACTCGAGCTGCGGCCGATCGCCATCCGTTTCGAGGTGCCTTCCGGGTCGGCGTGGCGTGTCGGCACGCAGCTCTTCCCAGGGCTCGACGCCAACACCTACACCGCACCCAACCTGCAATACATGATGGACAGTCCTACCGAGGTCAGCGCCTTCAGCCTCAGGACGTTCACCGTGCCAGGCGTCGCAGCCTCGCCCACCTTCAGGGTGGCGCTCCACCACACGGGCACCGACCAGGAGCTGGACGAGTTCATGCGCGGCGTCGAGCGCATCGTCGGAGCGGCGCGCGACATCTTCGGCGAGTATCCGGCGTACGAAGGCAACACCTATACGTTCATCGCGGACTACCTGCCGTGGGCGAGCGGCGACGCGATGGAGCATCGCAACAGCACCTTCCTCACCAGCTCGAGCTCGCTCCGCAGCAACCGCTACGGCCTGCTCGGCACCGTCGCGCACGAGTTCTTTCACTCGTGGAACGTCGAGCGCATTCGTCCCCGATCGCTCGAGCCGTTCGATTTCACTGAAGCGAACATGTCGGGCGAGCTGTGGCTTGCCGAAGGCTTCACGCAGTTCTACGGCGAGCTGATCATGGCGCGGTCCGGTCTTGCGACCCCCGACGAGTTTGCCCGGATGATGGGCGAGGCGGTGGATGTCGTCACCGTCAGTCCCGGCCGCCGCCTTCGCAGCGCCGAAGAGATGAGCCAGATGGCGCCGTTCTGGGACGCGGCGACCGCTGTCGACCGTACCAATTTCAACAACACCTTCATTTCGTACTACACGTTCGGCGAGGCGCTCGCCCTTGGCCTCGACCTGACGCTTCGGGATCGCAGCAACGGCACGATCACGCTGGATCACTACATGCGAGCGCTGTGGCAGACGTTCGGCAAGCCGGGCGGCAGACTCCCTGGATATGTCGACAACCCGTACACGATGGCCGACCTCGAGAGCACGCTGGCGGCCGTCTCGGGCGATGCGCCATTTGCCCGCGACTTCTTCGCGCGCTACATCCGCGGACGCGAGGTCATGGACTACGAGCGGCTGCTTGATCGCGCCGGCTTCACGTTGCGGCGCCGCTCCCCCGGTCAGGGTTTTGCGGGCGATCTCCAGTTGCAGGACGTGCAGGGACGGCCGCGCGTCGTGGCGCCGGTGGCCTTCGGCTCGCCTTTTTACGACGCGGGACTGGAACGCGACGACGTGATCGTATCGATCGGAGGCATTGAGACCAGCGGCCTCGCCGATGTCGACCGCGCGCTTCGCTCCCGCAGGCCCGGTGAAGCCCTGCCGATCGTGTTCGAACGGCGCGGCCAGCCAATCGCCGGCACGCTCCGATTGATTGAGGATCCTCACCTCGAGGCGGTGCTGCACGAGCAAGCCGGCAAGCCCATGACCGACGCTCAGAAACGTTTCAGGGACAGCTGGTTGAGCACGGCTGAGCAGCGGAACAGATTTTGAAGCCCAACCTCGGCATGAAGCTCGGCCACATCATGACGGCGTTGGACGCGGTGAGCTCGCTGCGCGAGGCGGCCAGGCGCTACAAGGCGGCAACGAACCGGCCGCCGTACGAGGCGAATCATCCCCAGGCGACGGGCGGGCAGGCGCTCGGCGGCCAGGTGGAAGCGCGGCTCACCAACGTCGTCGTCGCTGCGCTGAAGGAAGCGTTCGATCGCGACCATGCGCGCACGGAACTCGAACGCTCGCACCTCGAGGAAGAGCGGCGGCGCGCGGAGCGGCTCTTGAGCGTTGAGCTCAGGCGGCAATCCGTCGATCGGGAGCTCAGCCGCCTCCGGCTGCTGGGCGGCACTGCGCTGCTGGGCTGGATAGCGTCGATGACGATGTTTGCCGTGCGGGCCGGAACGCCGTCGGTGTCGGCGCGCGTATTGGTTGCGACGGGCTGGCTACTGCTACTCGGCGCACTGGCAGCGGCGTTCAGCGCCCAGCCGCGGGTCACGCGTGCGATGACCGATGACCGGCCGTCAGACGCTGGGGCCGTGGGTGCGGCCGCCCTCTGGATGCTCGTTGCCGGCCTTGCGTTCACCGCGATCAGCCTGATGTTCTGAGAAGAGCACCCCGGGCGACAGCTTCCATTCCGGATCCAGCGCGCGCTTGACCGCGCGCATTTCTTCGATTCCCACCTCGCCGTACAGTCCGCGGAGCAGCCGTTGCTTCAGGGCGCTTCGTCCGACGCCATGCTCCGCCAGCGGCGCGCCCCCCATGGCGACGACGCCGCGCGACATCTCCGTAATCGCGTCACGGCCGCGCTCGAGGTCGTCGAGCGTCCGTGGCACGACGTTGGGGTGCAGGTTTCCGTCCGACATGTGCCCCCAGATGGCGTACTCGAGACCGAACTGCTCGAACACGCGGCGGTAGAGCGCAATCGAATCGGCCAGCCGATCGAACGGGACGATCGGGTCTCCCGCCATCTTGTGGATCCCCGGGTCAACGCGTGTCTTGGCGATCGCGATCTGCGCGTTGAGGCTCGCCGGCACCGCCTCGCGCAGGGCGTACAGCCGCGCGGCGCCGCGATCGTCTCCGGCCAGCGCCAGCACCGGATCGGCCTCCACGTCACATGAGTCCAGCACGGCGGTCAACCGCGCGAGGGCGGCCTCGTCGTCCTTCGGCACCTCGAACTGGATGAGGAGGAGCACGGCGGACGGACGCGGCCGTGGAACGCCGGCCTGCGCGAATGCCTCGTCCGGGAGCACGCGCACGGCGGTGTGGTCGATGTATTCCACGGCGGAGACATCAAGCGGGCCTTCGCCGCGCCAGCTTCCGGCGGCCTCGGCACGGAGCGCCGCCGTGAGCGCCACGGCCTGATCGCTCGACGCACACGTCACCAGCGCCGCGCACCGCCGTGGCAGCGGAATTACCCGCAGCGTTGCCTCGGTGATGACGCCGAGCGTGCCTTCCGAGCCGACGAAGAGATCGACGAGATCCATTCCCTCGCGGGCGAAATAGCCGGCCGACAGCTTCGGGACGTCAGGCATCTCATAGGTGGGCACCGGTATGCGGACGGTTTCGCCCGAGACGCGTTCGAGCTCGAACCAGCCATCGGGCGAGGCGACGACGGCTCCCCGGCGCAGGTCGAGCAGCGACCCATCGGCCAGCACCACGCGGAGCGCGTCGACCCACCGGCGCGCGCTGCCGTACTTGAACGTCGCGGCGCCGGCGGCGTTGGTCGAGATGGTGCCGCCGACGAAGGCGCCGTCGAATGTCGGCACGGGCGGGTAGTACAACCCGCGTGCGGCAAGGGTGCGCTGCAGCTCGGCGAGCGGCACACCGGCGCCG
Source organism: Acidobacteriota bacterium (assembly GCA_947465645.1). The sequence goes on from CANIBQ010000015.1 coordinate 35,218, forward strand.
ACTCGGATCAGGCCGTCCGCGGGCCGATCGACTCGAGCCAGCGCCCGTGTGCTGATCACGACGTCGCCTCGAGGCGTGGCGCCGCCGGTCAGCGACGACTGCGCGCCGATCGGCAGCACGCGCGCGGCGGGCGCCACCAGCGCCGCGACTTCGCGTTCATCTTTCGGGAACGCAACGCCCGCGGCAAATCCGCCAGGCACGTGAGCGGCGTCGCTGAGGAAGGATCGAACGATCTCCGCGCGGCGTTCAACCGGCGGGGCGGGGACGGGCGGAATCGTGCGGGCGTGGATGCGGTGTGGCGTAAGAGGTGCCATCCAGTCCTACTGGATGGCCAGCGCGGCCGTCTCTTGTGCCATCCACTCGTCGAAATCGGATGGCGATTGAATGGAATAGAACCCGCGCATGCGGTAGTGGCCGAGTCCGCACAACTGCGAACAGACGATCTCCCACTCGCCCAGCCGCTCCGGCGTGAACCACACAGGCTGGACCAGCCCCGGAATCGCATCCTGCTTGATCCGCATCTGCGGCAGGGCGAAGCTGTGCACCACATCCTTGCTCGAGAGATACACGATCGCCGGGCGCCCGATCGGCAGGTGAAGCTCGTTGACGGTCGTGAGGTCGTCTCGTGAGGCTGGGTCGTCGCGGTCGAGACCGAGCGGATTGTCAGACGAGACCAGTGCCAGCGCGGTGCGGCCGAACACGCCATCGGGTCCGGGATAGTGCACATTCCAGGCGAACTGCTCGGCGACGACGCGCACGACGAGGCTTTGCCGCGCGGGAGGGATGGCATCGACGCGGGCGCTCCAGGTTGGAATCGCGAAGAAGACCAGGAGCGTCACTTCGGCCGCCAGCACGCCGCCTTCAACCCACGCCGACCAGTTGCCTCGAAGCCCCTGATGGCGCGCCACCGGATGCGCGGCCCGCCGGAACCGGACGAGCACGTACACGAAGAACGTGCTCCATCCGACGAACAGCACCAGCATCAGCCAGTGCACGAGCACGATGATGCGATCGACGTCCCCCGCATGCGCGGACGCAGCCGGCGGCAAGCCGAGCCACTCGTACATCTAGGCTTGTTCCTCGACCAGTGAGGAGTTTCGTGCACGTCGTACCAGCGAGGCAATGAATCCGACGAAGCCGGCCAGGACGAGAGCGGTGACGCCAAGGAGCACGAAGATGCCGAGGTTCAGGCTCGTTCGCGCGGCTTCGTCAGTGGGGAGGTAGCAGACGGGACATGCCATATCGGGCCTACAACAAGTACAGCACGACGAACAACGCGATCCAGACGACGTCTACGAAATTCCAGTACAGCCGCGCGATGGCGATGCGGCCTGTGTACCGTTCCGGCTGCGCGCGCCACATCCGCATGCCTGGCCCCCACAGATAGGCGTTGACGAGGATCCCGGCCGCGAGATGGGCGGCGTGCATACCGGTCATCGTGAAGTACAGGCCGAGAAAGTTATTCGTCGATGGCAGCAACCCCTGTGCGAGCTTGTCGTTCCACTCGAACGCCTTGATTCCGAGGAAGACGACACCCAGCAGGATAGTGATGCCCATGAACATCCGGTACTTTCGCGCACCGTAAAAGTCCGCGCCGCCTGTGCGGAGGGCCGAGAGCGCGCGCCCGAGCGTCACCGAAGACAGCACCAGCAGTGCCGTGTTGATCCCACCGATCGGCACGCTCAGCACCGAAGACTGATCGGGCCACTGGTCAGCGCCGCCGCGAATCAAGGCGTAGGCAGAGAACAGCGATCCAAACAGCATGATCTCCGACGACAGGAACAGCCAGATGCCCAGCGTGGAATTACTGACGCCAGTGTCAGGCCGGACGGTCGTCGCGTAGGGGATCTCCACGGTCAGGAGCCCGCCTGTTCGTTCTGGGGCGTGAAGTCGGCCGCGTCGCCGGGCACGCTGTACTCGTACGCGCCGCGATACACCCGCGGGGCGGTCGCGAAGTTGCCGTGCGCGAGCGGCGGCGATGCGGTGGCCGTCCATTCCAGCGTCGTCGCATTCCACGGGTTGGCTGAGGCCCGCCGGCCGAACTTCAGGCTGCCGAACAGGTTGATGATGAAGAAAATCTGAAAGACCCCGAGCGCCCACGCCGCGTGCGACATCGGGATGTTCAGGCGGGACAGCTCCAGCGCATACGCGTACTGCTGGCCGCCATCCCACAGCCGGCGGTTCACGCCGCCGAGCCCCTGGATGAACATCGGCATGAAGATCAGGTTCATGCACAGCAGCGACCCGGCGAAGTGGATCCCGCCCAGCGTTCCGTTCATCATGCGGCCGGTGACTTTCGGGTACCAGTAATAGATCCCCGCGAAGAGCGCGAAGATCGTCCCGGGTGCGACCAGGTAATGGAAGTGCCCGATCACATACATGGTGTCGTGCAGCGCGATGTTGCTCGGCGCAAGGCCGAGCGGGAGCCCCGTCAGTCCGCCGATGCCGAACATCGGCAGGAATGCGAGGGCGAAGAGCATCGGCGTCGTGAAGCGGATCGACCCGCCATGGAGCGACAGGATCAATGCGCTCAGCACCACGACCGACGGGATCGAAATGATCAGCGTCGTTGCCTGGAAGAACGCGCTGACGGCCGTCCCCATGCCGGTGAGAAACATGTGGTGCGCCCAGACGGCGAACGACAGGAACCCGAGCACGAAGATCGAATACACCATCAACCGGTAGCCCCAGAGCGACTTCCTGGTGTTGTTGGCGATGACTTCGGCGACGATGCCCATCGCCGGCAGGACGAGGACGTACACCTCTGGATGCGCGAGAAACCAGAAGAGGTGCTGCCACAACAGCGCGCTCCCGCCGCCGGCGACGTCGAGCGCCTGCCCGCTCACGATGAGTCCGCTCGGAAGGAAGAAGCTGGTGCCGGCGACGCGGTCCATCGCCTGCAGCAGCGCGGCCGCCTGCAGCGCGGGAAAGGCGAGCAACAGCAGAAACGCCGTCACGAGCTGAGACCAGACGAAGAACGGCAGGCGGAACCACGTGAGACCCGGCGCGCGCAGTTGCACGATCGTCGTGATCATGTTCACGGATCCCAGCAGCGACGAGATGCTGATGAGGAAGATGCCGGCGAGCCACCACGTCTGGCCAGAGGTGGCGATGTCGGCCAGCGGCGGATACGACGTCCAGCCGGAGTTGGCCGCGCCGCCGGGAACGAAGAAGCTCGCCAGCATGATCGCGCCGCCCGCGAAGTAGGCCCAGTAGCTCGCCATGTTCAGGCGGGGAAACGCCATGTCCGGCGCGCCGAGCTGGAGCGGCGTCACATAGTTGCCAAACGCGCCGACCGCGAGCGGCACGACGCCGAGGAACACCATGATCGTGCCGTGCATTCCCGCGAGCTGGTTGTAGAACTCCGGCAGGATCACGCCGCCCGGCGCGTTGGCTTCTCCGAGCCACGGACCGATCAGCGGAACGGGCTCGCCGGGATAGGCAAGCTGCCAGCGGATGAGGAGGATGAGCACGAAGCCAAGGAGCAGGAAGACGAGGCTGGTCAGCGCGTACTGAAGGCCGATGACCTTGTGATCAGTGGAGAAGAGATACTTGCGGAACAACTGTTTTCGATTCTATAGAATGCCCAATATGGCCGCAAGAATCCTCGTTTTGCTGCTCACGCTCGCATCCGTGCCGAGCGCCGTTCCGGCGCTGGCGCAGATGACGGCCGCGGCCGCGCAGCCGATCCGCTACACCGTCAGCTTTCCCGCGCCGCAGACGCACTACGTGGAAGTGTCGGCGGTGGTGCCCACCGATGGTCGTCCGCAGATCGAGTTGATGATGGCGGTCTGGACGCCGGGGTCGTACCTGGTGCGCGAGTACGAGCGCCACGTCGAGGCCGTGACGGCCGCAAGTCCCGACGGCCGCCCGCTCGCCGTGCGGAAGGCCGCCAAGAACCACTGGCAGATCGCGACGGGTGGAGCCGCGACCGTCACGGTGAAGTACCGTGTCTACGCCCGCGAGATGAGCGTGCGCACCAACTGGGTCGAGGCGGGGTTCGCGATGCTCAATGGCGCGCCGACGTTCATGACCCTCAGCGAGCTCACCCCGCGCGCGCACGAGGTGACCATCATTCCCGCCGCAGGCTGGAAGCTGTCGCTCACCGGCCTGCCGTCCATGCCGGGCGGCGATCATCGCTATCGCGCGCCCGATTTCGACACGCTGGTCGACTCGCCCATCGTCGTCGGCAATCCATCGGTGTACGAGTTCGAGGTCGACGGCAAGAAGCACTATCTCGTCAACGAGGGCGAGGGCGGTGTCTTCGATGCGCCGCGCGCCGCGAAGGACCTCGAGACGCTCGTCCGCGAGCATCGCCGCATGTGGGGGTCGCTGCCGTACGACAAGTACTACTTCTTCAACATGATGACGCTGACGGTCGAGGGAGGCGGCGGCCTCGAGCACAAGAATTCGCAGTTGCTCACCACCAACCGGTGGCTCACGCGCACCCGGCGAGCCTATCTCGGATGGCTCGGGTTGGTGAGCCACGAGCTGTTCCACGCCTGGAACGTCAAGCGCCTGCGGCCGATCGAACTCGGTCCGTTCAACTATGAGGACGAGGTCCTGACGAAGAGCCTGTGGATCTCGGAGGGCGTCACCGATTACTACGGTGAGCTCCTGGTGCACCGCGCCGGGCTCGCGACGGAAACCGACTATCTCGACACCCTGTCGGATCACATCGCCGAGCTGCAGACGACGCCCGGCCGCATGGTGCAGTCGGTGGAAATGGCGTCCTACGACGCGTGGATCAAGTACTACCGTCCCGACGAGAACTCGGTCAACGTGTCGGTGAGCTACTACACGAAGGGCGCCGTCGTCGGGTTTCTGCTCGACGCGAAGATCCGCAAGGCGACACACGGCGCCAGGTCGCTCGACGACGTGATGCGCGCGGCGTACCAGAAATTCTCCGGCGCTCGCGGGTTCACTCCCGAGGACTTCCGCGCGGTCGCGGAACAGACGGCCGGCACCAGCCTGCGCGAGTTCTGGGGAGACGCGATCGAAGGGACGTCGGAGCTCGAGTACGCCGAGGCGCTCGACCTGTTGGGTCTTCGGTTCAAGCCCGCGACGCCGGGCGCCCGCGTCTGGACGGGGCTGTCCACGCGCAACGACGGCGGCCGCCTCGTGGTGACGCAGATTCGCCGCGACAGCCCGGCCGTGGCGTCGGGCGTCAACGTGGACGACGAGATCCTGGCGATCGACGAGTTCCGCGTGCGCGCGGATCGGTGGGACAACCGGCTCGAACAGTACAAGGCCGGCGACACGGTGACGCTGCTCGTGGCGCGGCGGGAACAGTTGATGCGCCTGCCGATGACGTTTGCGGCCGATCCGCCGCCGCAGTGGCGCCTCGAGGCGCATCCGTCCGCGACCGACACGCAGAAGCAGCAGCGCTCGCGCTGGCTGCAGCCCACGATCTGACGAAGGGTTAAGATCAATGAGATTCGACCCGCAGTACATCAATCACGTCCTCAACGAGAACTTCGAGGACGCGAAGGTGCTGTTCCTCACGCCGCTCATGGCGATCCACTATGCGCACCTGGTGATGCTGGCCCACCGCGGCATCGTCAGCGCGTCAGAGGCGAAGACGCTTCGTGACGGCCTCGACTCGGTCTCGGTCAGCGACATCCGCACCACGCCCTACGACGACGCCTGCGAGGACCTGTTCTTCCTTATCGAGCGCCTGCTGGTGAAGGCCTGCGGCGAGGACGTCGCCGGCCGCCTGCACACCGCGCGGAGCCGCAACGACATCGACATGACGATGTACCGGATGCGGCAGCGCGAGTTCATCGTGGCGCTGACCGCGGCGACAGTGGACCTGCGGGTCGCGCTCATCGACCTGGCGAGGCGGCATCGGGAGACGCTGTTCGCGGCGCACACGCATACGCAGCCGGCACAGCCGACGACGATCGCGCACTACCTGCTTGGCGTCATCGAACAGCTCGAGCGCGACGCGACGAGGCTCCAGGCGGCGTATGTCTCGACCAACCGCAACCCGCTCGGGTCGTGCGCGATCACCGGCACCGGCTTCCCGATCGATCGGCAGATGACGAGCGACCTGCTGGGATTCGACGGCCCGACCGGCAACACCTACGGCAGCATCGCGACCGTTGACTACCTGCTCGAGAGCGTGTCGGCGACGGCGGTGACCCTTGCCGGCCTCGGGCGATTCGTCCAGGACCTGCTCCTCTGGTGCACGATGGAGTTCGGCTACCTGCGCCTCGCCGAAGGATTCGTGCAATCGAGCAGCATCATGCCGCAGAAGCGCAACCCGGTGGCGCTCGAGCACGCGCGCGCGATCGGCAGCAAGGCGCTGGGTCAGGCCGGCGCCATCATCCTCAGCGTCCACAACACGCCCTTCGGCGACATCGTCGACACGGAAGACGACCTGCAGCCGCTCGTGGCGGCGATGTTCCGAGACGCCCTGCGCGCGGTGACGCTGGTCGGTGCCGCGATGACGACCGCGGAGCTCAACGTTGCGCGGCTCGAGTCGCGCGCGGCCGAAGGCGGCACGACGTTGACCGAGCTCGCCGACCATCTCGTGCGCCAGCACGGCATCCCGTTCACGCAGGCGCACGCGATTGCCGGCCGCCTGCTGAAGGCGCACCGCGAGCGCCCCGGCGCGCCACTCGGCGCGATGCTCGCCACGGTGTCGAGCGACCTGCTCGGCGTGCCGCTCGAATATACCGACAAGGAGATCGCGGAGATCCTCAGCCCACGCCACTTCGTCAACGTGCGGACGACGCTCGGCGGGCCGGCGCCCGCAGAGACGACGCGCGCGCTGACGCAGTCCGATGCGGTGCTCGCGCGGGACCGGGCGTGGCTGGCGCGCATCGGCGACGCGTTGACCGCCGCCCACGCCCAGCTCGCCGCGCGGAGCCGCGCGCTGTGAGCGTCACGCGCGCCACCTACGTCCGCGTCGGGATCGTGTGGGCCGTCGTCCTCACGGCGCTCTACGCCTTCCAGCAGTACTTCAACTGATGCACGCCGTCGACTGGGCGATCATCGCGGTCTATCTCACCTGGATGGTCTGGGACGGGTTGCGGCTGTCGAAGCGCACCCAGGAGCTCGAAGGGTTCTTCCTGGGCGGACGAAGCCTCCCGTGGTGGGCGGTCGGCCTGTCGGTGATGGCGACCCAGTTGAGCGCGATCACGATGATCGGCACGACGGGGCAGGGCTACATCGACGGCATGCGGTTCCTGCAGTTCTACTACGCGCTGCCGCTGGCGATGATCATCCTGTGCGTCACGCTGGTTCCGTTCTTCCACAACGCGAAGGTGTATACCGCGTACGAGTACCTCGAGCGCCGGTTCGACGCAAAGACCCGCGCATTCACCAGCTTTCTGTTCCTCCTCTCGCGCAGCATGTCGCTTGGCGTGGTCATATCTGCGCCAGCGGTCGTGCTGTCGGTGGTGCTCGGGATCAGCGTGACGAACACCGTGCTGCTCACGGCGGTGCCGACGATGATCTACACGATGTTCGGCGGCGTGCAGGCTGTGGCGTGGACCGACGTGAAGCAGATGGTGCTGATCGTCGCCGGCCTGGTGGCAGCCGTGGTCGTGCTCATCGTGGGATTGCCCGGCGACGTGGGCGTCTCCGAAGCGCTGCGGCTCGCGGGATCGACTGGACGCCTGCAGACGTTCGACTTCACATTCGACCTGACCAACCAGTACACCTTCTGGTCGGGGACGATCGCGGCGCTGTTCCTGTTCTGCTCCTACTTCGGCACCGATCAGAGCCAGGTGCAGCGATATCTGTCCACGGCGTCGGTGGACGAAGCTCGTGCATCGCTGCTCATGAGCGCCTACTGGAAGATTCCGCTGCAGGCACTCGTGCTCCTGGTCGGGGTGCTGATGTTCGTGTTCTACGTGTTTACGCCCGGGCCGATGCTGTTCGACGGGCGGCACGATCGCGAGGTCCGTGAGGGTCCGCGCGCCGCCGAATACCAGACGCTCGAGCAGCGCTACCAGGCCGCGGCCGAGGCGCGGCGAGAGGCGGGCCTGGCTGTTGCTCACGCCGATGCCGCGGGCGACTCCACCGGACTCGCGGCCGCAGGGCAGCAGTTCAAGACGAGCGAGACCGAGGTCAGGGCCGTCCGCACCGAGGCGTTGGCCCTGGTGCGCGAGGCGACGGGAGACGCCACCTATAACGACGTCAACTACGTCTTCCCCACGTTCATCACGACGCGGATGCCGATCGGGATCGTCGGTCTCCTGATCGCCGCGATCTTCGCCGCAGCCATGTCGACGATTGCTGGCGAGCTGTCGGCACTGTCAACCGCGTCGGTCATCGATTTCTATCGCCGCTTCGTCCGCGCGGAAGCCGACGATCGGCACTTTGTCCGCGTCTCACGCCTCGCGACGGTGTTCTGGGGGGTGTTTGCGAGCGTCGTCGCGGTGTGGGCCGCGGAGCTCGGATCGCTGATCGAGGTCGTGAACCGGTTTGGATCCTTCTTTTACGGATCGATTCTCGGCGTCTTCATCCTCGCGATCGCCTTCCCCCGCGCCACGGCGAACGGCGCGTTCCTCGGCCTGCTGGCTGGCATGGGATCGGTGGCCTGGGCCGCCACGTTCACGAAGGTCGCCTTCCTCTGGCACAACGTCGTCGGCGCGGTGGTCGTCGTGGTTGTCGGCCTCGCGGTCAGCGCGGTGCTTCCAAAACAGAAGGCATGATCTGCATCTTCATCACCGGCGGCACGTTCGACAAGACCTACGACGAGATCCGCGGGCGGCTTTCGTTTGGCGACACGCATCTTCCCGAGATGCTGCGGCTGGGGCGCTCACGCGTGGACGTGTCCATCCGCACGCTGCTGATGATCGACAGCCTGGAGATGACCGAGAACGATCGCGAGCTGATCGTCGGCCACTGCGCCCACTGCGATCACTCCCGGATCGTCGTCACCCACGGCACCGACACGATGGTGGAGACCGCCGCGGCAATCGCGAAGGGCGTGACCGGGAAGACGGTCGTCCTGACCGGCGCCATGATCCCGTATGCCTTCGGCAGCTCTGACGGATTGTTCAACCTCGGCAGCGCCCTGTCGTTCGCGCAGGTGCTGCCGCCCGGCGTCTACATCGCCATGAACGGCCAGCACTTTTCATGGGACCGAGTGAGGAAGAATCGCGATACCGGAGTGTTTGAAGCAGTTTCCTAGTTGTCGGTTGCCAGTTGTCAGAAGGCCACGAGCTAGCTCGATCGGTTCTGACAACTGACAACTGACAACTGACAACTGACTTCCCGTCCTCCTACGTCGTCGCTCCGCCGCAGCTCGAGCCGGCGCCCGCCGTGCAGCCGAAGCAATGAGGACCCAGCGTGATCCGGCGCGCCGCGAGTGATTCAGGCGTGGCGTCGAAGATCGTCTGGGGCGACTCGGCCGCGGTGCCGAGGTCGATCATCTGGTTGAAATCGCAGTCGTAGAGCCGTCCGTCCCAGCCCACCGAGAGCGTGTCGCGGCACATCAATCCTTCCACCGTCGCCGGGTTGAACGCGGCAACAAGCCTGTCCATGTAGGCCTGCAGGTTTCCCGAGTCGAGCAGAAACTGCAGGAAGCGGCTGATCGGCATGTTCGTGATCGTGTAGAGCCGGTTGAACGTGATGCCGTGACGCCGCTGCAGCTCGCGCTTCCAGTCGGCCTCGAGCGACCGCTGCGAACCGGGCAGAAATGCGCCGACGGGGTTTGTCACCAGGTTGAGCACGAGGCCGGATCCTTCGACACCGTAGCCAAGCGCGTTGAAATGTTGGAGCGCAGCGATTGAGTCCTCGAACACACCCTCGCCGCGCTGGGCATCGGTCTGCCGCGCCGCAAACGACGGCAGCGACGCGATGACCTCGACTTGGTGCTCGGCAAGAAACTCGGGAAGGTCGGCGTAGGCGGGCAAGCGTGTGATCGTGAGATTGCAGCGGTCGATGACGTGACGACCGGCCGCGCGCGCGCGGCGAACAATATCTCGGAACGCCGGATGCAGCTCCGGCGCGCCGCCGGTGATGTCGAGTGTCGGGATGTCGCTGGCCTCGAGGAATCGCAGGCACGCATCGACCACATCTAACGGCATCACCTCGGTACGATCGGGCCCCGCGTCCACGTGGCAGTGGTGACAGGCCTGATTGCACCGCTTGCCGAGGTTCATCTGCAGGATGCTCACAGCGGTCGTCGTGAGCGGGTCATGACCCGCCGCTGCCGCCGCGTCCTCGAATGTGCGCGCGAGCGGCAGCGAGGCGAGGGTCGTCCTCTGTATCGCGGCGGCCGCGAGCGGGCTGCGGGTATTCAGCAGCGTGGGAAGACTCATTACATCGAGAGCTTGTCTACATGGTTCCGCATCTGCACGCCGTGCACCAGCGAGGCGCCGCCGCGAATCGCCGCGGCGACATGGACGGCTTCGGTCATCTGCTCCGGCGTGGATCCCTTTTCGAGACAGGCGGTGCTGTAGGCGTCGATGCAGTACGGGCACTGCACCGCATGCGCGACGCCCAGCGCGATCAGCGCCTTCTCGCGCTCGGTCAGCGCGCCTTCCTTGAAGACGGCGTTGTACCACTCGAGGAACTTCTTCCAGAGCTCCGGCGCCTCCTCTCCGATCTCCGCGAATCGGCCGAGGTCTTTCGGGTGGTAGTACGTGTCCATCAGGCGAACTCCGTGAAAAAGAGCAGGTCGTGCTCTCCGGGCGGCTCGTGTCCCGCGTTGCGCGCCGCCAGCGCCGCCTGCGCGAGGTGCCGGGTCTCGTGCAGCACGATGGTGGTGGCGAGCTTGCGGCGCGTCATCCGGAACGCGCCTGGAGCGGAGGCGATGGTGAACGAGATCGTCTCGGCCGCCTGCTGATCGTCGAGGTCTGACACATAGCGGGAAAAATCCGCCCGCACCAGGTCGGCGTAATCGAAGAGCGCCTCCACGTCTCCCGCGGCAACGCCAGTTGTCTCCGGCGGCGTGGCGCCTTCCAGGCGAGCCAGGTGGCGCCGTTCGACGAGGAAGACGTGATCCAGCAGGCTGCCAAGCGTGGGAAAACGGCCGCCTGGCTGGAACGGGATCTGAAGCCTCGCCCGATCCGCCGCGATCCAGTCCCGCCACTTCGCGCGCTCGTGGTCGGAATACTCGATCAGCTCTTCGAGACGCAGGGTGGCGCTCACGATCCGAGCGCCTCGTCAACCGTCATCACCCGGACCGGCATGAGATTCAACCCGCGGATGCCCGGCTCAATCGCCTTGCGATCGCCGACGATGACCACGGCGAATCGTGTCGGTTGAATGTATTTCACGGCCATCTTCTGCGCGGCGTCGGCGGTGACCGCCTGGATGTTGGCGACATACCGTGCGAAGTAGTCATCCGGCAGCGTGTACACGATCATCTGCTCGGCGTTGCCCGCGAGGTCCCTGGTCGTTTCGAAGTCCGAGGGAAATCCCAGGGCGATGTAATTCCTGGCTTTCGCGAGCTCGTCGGCGGGAATCGGCTTCGTGATGGCGTTCAGCTCGTTGAAGAACTCGCTGACCGACTCGGCGGTCTTGTCGGTCTGCACGCCGGCGGCGGCGACGAACGGTCCGGCCGACAGGCGCATGTCGAAGGCGGAGCTGGCGCCGTAGGCATAGCCATGTTCCTCGCGCAGGTTCTGATTGAGGCGCGACGTGAACGACCCGCCGAGGACGGTGTTGAGCACCTGCAGCGGGAAGTAATCGGGATTGTTGCGAGGCACGCCAACCCAGCCGATGCGGATCTGCGACTGCTCGGCGCCGGGCTTGTCGACGATGTAGATCTGTCCGGCCGTGAGCTGCTGCGCGCCCGGAACCTCGACGCGCCTGACCGGAACCGTGGTCTTCCAGCCGCCGAACTGTTTCTCGAGCGCGGCGACCACGGCGTCCACCCTGACGTCGCCAACCACGACGAGCACAGCGTTTGACGGTTGGAAGAACGTGGCATGGAACGCCCTGAGATCCTGCGTGGAGAGGGTCTTCAGCGTCGATTCGGTGCCAGCCGCGCCGGTGCCGTAACGGTGAGTGTTGCCGAAGACGATTCGTGAGAATGCCCTCGCGGCGATCGACGGCGGATCGTCCCTCGCCTGGAGCAACGCAGTGAGGCGGTCCTGGCGAAGCCGGTTCAGCTCTTCTTCGGAGAACGTGGGGCGCAGCGCGACGTCGGCCATGATCGGCAGCGCGTCGTTCAGTCGCGCCACCGGAACGTTGAGCCGGACGGCGGAGGAGTCGAACGAGCCCGTGGTGGTGAGGTCGGCGCCGAGAAACTCCACCGCGTCGGCGATCTCGAGCGCCGAGCGCGACCCGGCGCCTTCGTCGAGCATGGCGGCGGTGAGGCTGGCGGTGCCGAACTTGCCGGCCGGATCGTCGCCGCTGCCAGCCAGCACGACGAGATTGACCTGCGCGATCGGCACTTCGTGCGTTTCAATCACCCAGACAGGCAGGCCGTTGGAGAGCGCGCGCTTCTGAATGGGCGGAAGATTCAGCGGCGGCGGCGGGCCAAGCTGCGGCGGGCGGGTCCGATCGGGCGGCCCCTGCGCCAGCAGGGGAAGCAGGAACGAGGAACAGAGAACGGCGGAGAGAAGGATCCTCTTCATGGCTGAGGCTCCGGCTCCACGACGAGCTCCACCCGGCGACCGGCCGGCAGCCAGCCGACGACCGCGGCCTGCACATCGGACGGCGAAAGCGACGTGTACCGCGCCAGGTCCTCCGCGAAATAGTCAGGACCTCCGCCGGCCACGTAATACCCGTTCAACTGATCGGCCTTGCCGCCGAAGCTGCCGACCCGCTCCATGCGCCGGTAGAAGGCCGCCTCGGTCTGGTTGATCGCCCGCTCCAGCTCCCGCGCCGTCGGCGGCTCGCGCCGCAGCCGATCCAGTTCCTCGTCGATCGCCTTCTGGATATCGGCAATCGATTTTCCCGGCCTCGCCGTCGCGACGATCAGATACGAGCTGCCGAGCGCGCCGGACTGCTGGTAGGCCGAGACGTCCTGTGCCATCTGCATGTCGTACACGAGTCGTTTGTACAGGCGGGAAGTCTTGCCGCCGGCCAGGACCGACGCGGCCACGTCGAGCGCCGCGTCGCCAGGGGCATACGTGCGCGGCGTCAGCCATCCGAGGTAGAGCCGCGGCAGGCGCACGCGGTCCGTCAGCGTCTTGCGCTTCACGCCGGTCAGGTACGCGGGCGGCGGCGCGACCGGCTCGACGGCGTCGCCTCGCGGAATCTCGCCGAACCACTTCTCGACCAGCGCGCGGACGCGATCGAAATCGATGTCGCCGGCGATCGACAGGCTGGCGTTGTTGGGCGCGTAGTACTTCTTGAAGAAGGCGACGACGTCTTCGTGGCTCGCCGCCGTCAGGTCTTCCATGTGTCCGATTGTCGGCCAGCGATATGGATGGTTCGCCGGCCACAGCATCTCGTCGAGCTCGAGCGATGCCATCCCGTACGGCCGGTTCTCGTAGCTTTGTCGCCGCTCGTTCTTGACGACGTCGCGCTGGCCGTTGACGCGCTCCGGCGTCATCGTGTCGAGGAGGTATGCCATGCGATCGGACTCGAGAAAAAGCGCCAGATCGAGCGCGTTGGCAGGGACGTCGATGACGTAGTTGGTGCGGTCGCCATTGGTTGACCCGTTGTTGTTCGCGCCAGCGGCTTCGAGCAGCGTGTCGAACTCGCCTTCCTTCACGTTCTTCGAGCCCTCGAACATCAGGTGCTCGAAGAGATGCGCGAACCCCGTGCGGCCGGGGCGCTCGTTCGCCGAGCCGACGTGATACCAGAGGTTGACCGCGACGACCGGAACACTCCTGTCCTGGTGAAGGATGACGGTGAGGCCGTTCTCGAGCGTGAACAGCCGATAGGGCACCTCGAGTTGTTGCGCCCCGGCTGGCAACGAGGCGAGCAGAATGAGCAGCAGAGTGACACGGAACCTCATGACGCGCTCCTCGGCTGAGTGTATCTCCTCGGAGGCCTAAAGGCCTCCGGCTACCAACCGCGAAAAGCCTCGGCTACCAGCGATTGGGGCGACCTGAACCGGTACATGGGCACGCGCTTGCACCTTCGAGCCTGAACGACTCGGCACGCGCGCAAGTGAGCCGGGTTTACCCTGTTCTGCACCTTGCAGGGCAGGAGGAACGATGACGAGAACGATTTGCGCGGTCGGCGCCTTCTTCGCCACCTTTCTCATCCTGCTTGCCACGCTCAGCGACTGAAAGTAGAGGCGGACCCGCAGGTCCGCCTTTCGCTATAATCTGAGGTTTGTTCCCACAAACCTTGTCCCGCTAGGAGCCATGGCCAAAATCAAGGTCAAGAACCCCGTCGTCGAAATGGACGGCGATGAGATGACGCGCATCATCTGGCAGAAGATCCGCGAGCAGCTCATCCTTCCGTATCTCGACATCGACCTCAAATACTTCGACCTCGGCATCGAGGCGCGCGACCGCACCGACGACCAGATCACCGTCGATGCGGCCAACGCCACCTTGAAGCACGGCGTCGCGGTGAAGTGCGCGACGATCACGCCGGACGAGGCGAGGGTCAAGGAATTCGGCCTGAAGCAGATGTACCGTTCGCCGAACGGCACGATCCGCAACATCCTGGACGGCACGATCTTCCGCGAGCCGATCATCTGCCGCAACGTCCCGCGCATCGTGCCGCACTGGGACAAGCCGGTGGTGGTCGCCCGTCACGGCTTTGGCGACCAGTACCGCGCGCAGGACTTTCACTTCCCATCGGCAGGCACGCTCAAGATGAGCTGGACGCCGGCCAGCGGCGGCGAGCCGATCGAGCGCGAAGTCATCAAGGCGCCCGGCCCCGGGGTGATGCTCGGGATGTTCAATCTCGACGCGTCGATTGAAGGGTTCGCCCGCGCCTGCTTCACGTATGGCCTCGGTCGCAACTACCCGGTGTACCTCTCGACCAAGAACACCATCCTCAAGGTGTACGACGGCACCTTCAAGAACACGTTCGAGCGGGTCTTCGAAACGGAGTTCCGCGCAAAGTTCGAAGCGAAGAAGCTGACCTACGAGCACCGGCTGATCGACGACATGGTGGCGGCCAGCCTGAAGTGGAGCGGCGGTTACCTCTGGGCCTGCAAGAACTACGACGGCGACGTGCAGTCAGACACGGTGGCGCAGGGCTACGGCTCGCTCGGCCTCATGACATCGGTGCTGATGTCGCCCGACGGCAAGACGGTTGAAGCGGAAGCGGCTCACGGCACCGTCACGCGCCACTACCGGATGCATCAGCAGGGCAAGCCGACCTCGACCAATCCGATCGCGTCCATCTATGCCTGGACGCGCGGCCTTCAGTACCGCGGTCAGTTCGACGGCACGCCCGAGGTGGTGACGTTCGCCGAGACCCTCGAGAAGGTCTGCGTCGACGTCGTCGAATCGGGGCGGATGACGAAGGACCTCGCGCTCCTCGTGCGTCCCGATCATCCATTCCTCACGACCGAGGCGTTCATGGACGCGATCAACGTTGAGTTGAAGAAACGCATGGGAATGTAGAGGATGTCGCCTCTTGTCGCCGTCGTGATGGGGTCATCGTCTGATTGGGAGACGATGCAGCATGCGGTCGAAGTGCTGGAGCGCTTCGACATCGCCCACGAGCGTCACGTCGTGTCGGCGCACCGCACGCCTGCGTGGTTGGCGGAATTTGCGACCGGCGCCGAGGGACGCGGCATAGAAGTGATCATCGCGGGCGCCGGCGGCGCCGCGCACCTGCCGGGGATGGTGGCCGCCCATACCGTCGTCCCCGTCCTCGGGGTGCCGGTGCAGGGCGCCGCGCTGCAGGGGCTCGATTCGCTCCTCTCCATCGTGCAGATGCCAGGCGGCGTGCCGGTGGGCACGATGGCGATCGGCAAGCCGGGCGCCATCAACGCCGGACTGATGGCGATTTCGATTCTCTCCAATTCCCGTCCCGAACTGCGCACGCGGCTGCGCACGTTCCGTCAAGAACAGACAGAGAAGGTCCGCAGGGAACAACTGCCGTGACTCGGATCATCGGCCCTGGTGCGGCGTTGGGCGTGCTGGGGAGCGGCCAGCTTGGCCGCATGTTCGCCATCGCCGCCCGCTGCATGGGGTACCGCGTCCACACCTTCTCTCCCGAGGAAGATTCGCCGACAGGGCAGGTCGCCGATCTCGAGGTCACCGCGCCATACGAAGATCTCGACGCGCTGCGCACGTTTGCCGGCGGCGTCGACGTCGTGACCTTCGAGTTCGAGAACGTGCCGTTCGAGGCGGTGGACGCCATCGAGGCGCTCGCTCCGGTGCGGCCGTCAGGCGTCGCGCTGCACACGGCGCAGGAACGCGGGAGGGAGAAGACGTTCCTGGCCGACCGCGGCATCCCGACGGCGCCCTTCGCTCGCGCGGCAACGCTCGACGAGTTGTGGGACGCGGTGGCGCGCGTCGGCACGCCCGCGATCATCAAGACCGCGGCGTTCGGCTACGACGGCAAAGGGCAGCACAAGGTGACGACGCCCGCCGACATCGAGCACATCTGGACGGCGATCGGCCACCAGGAGGCGGTGATCGAGAAATTCGTGAGCCTGCAGGCGGAGATTTCGGTGGTGGCGGCCCGCGGCGTCACGGGCGAGGTCGTCGAATACGTGCCGTTCGAGAATCGGCACCGCAACCACATCCTCGACGTCACGACGGTGCCGGCCGCCATCCCTCCGGCGATTGCCGCCCAGGCGGCCGAGATCGTGAGAGACATCCTCCACGAGCTGCAGTATGTCGGCGTGCTGTGCGTTGAATTCTTCCTCAGCACCGACGGCGAGCTCCTGGTCAACGAGCTGGCGCCGCGGCCCCACAACTCAGGCCATCTCACCGTCGACGCGGCGATGACCAGCCAGTTCGAGCAGCAGGTGCGCGCCATCTGCGGGCTGCCGCTCGGCTCACCGGAGATCCCACGTCCCGCGGCGATGGCCAACCTGCTCGGCGAGCTCTGGGTGGACGGCGAGCCGAACTGGGCGGCGGCCTGCCGCTTCACCGACGTCAAGCTCCACCTATATGGGAAAACCGATCCGCGGCCAGGTCGAAAGATGGGACACCTCACGGCCGTTGGCCGAACCGTCGAGGAAGCGCAGGACCGCGTGCTCGCGGCGCGGGACGCGCTGCTGATCTGAGACCTACTTCAAGTTTCGCGATCACGGGCCACAGGGACGCAGAGTCACGGAGAGAAAGCTGAACACCTCTGTGTCTCTGTGACTCTGTGGCTAGGTCAACGTGAAAAGCGCTAATTAGGCACTCCGTAAAGCTCGACCGTTGGCGGAATTGTTTGACTACGGCGTGAGCTCGAGCGTGTGCAGAGCTCGACCGGGGAGGAATGGCGTGGGCTCGCCCTTCGCCCACGCGTCATGCGAGCTCGCATAAAACGGCGAGAGCGGATGTCCGCTTTGACCGGTGGGCATGTGCAGGATGCCCTCGGCCTCGCGCCCGGGTGAAACGATCATCCGCTCCGATGCGCCGATGTTGCCCCACTGCACGCGCGGCGTATAGAGATCGCCAGGCAGCGGTACGCGCGGCATGTCGAGCCAGCGGCTGCCGAAGGGGATGGCTGCCGAGAGCGGATGCCGGTACGCCACGAC
This sequence comes from Acidobacteriota bacterium, assembly GCA_947465645.1. The sequence continues at coordinate 52,748 of CANIBQ010000015.1, forward strand.
GTTGTATTCCGACCAGGTGTGCGTCGCGAGATCATCCGAACCCTGGCTCGTGGCCTGCTCGATCGTGGCATCGACGGCGGCGAGCAGAAGCGCCGGCCATGACTCGTACTGCGGATCCAGCAGGTGCCGCGGCTGCTCGGTGACCAGTTTCCAGATTGCAGCCTCGCGCCTGCGAATGGTCGTGTAGTCGAACGTCCGATCCGCGTCGTAGCACTCCGAGAGCACGAAGGCGATGACGCGCTCGGAGAATGTGTCGCGGAATGCGCGCGTGAAGCGGTAGGCGGCGGAATCAGGCGAGGCTTCGCCGGTCCACCGGTGCTCCACGATCTCCTTGAGTGCCGCGCGCTGCGGCCATCCCGCAACCGCGTCTGGCGTCAGCGTCTTTACGAGCAGGTCGCGCCACCGCGACAGGAACTCCGCGCGCGTGTCGAGCTGGATCGCCAGCAGGTCGCGCGCGGCGAAACGCTCCCGGGCAGCGAGTCGATCCCGGATGATGTGCGCGCGGCCGCCGATCTCGTAGCCCGCGTCGCCGAGGGAGGCGAGCATCGCCCCGTCCACCACGCGCGCGTTCGCCGTCCAGAGTCGTCCACCCGGCGGATCGATGATGCGCGGGTACTCGGCATCGTTCAGCCACCCGTCCCATCCGCGAGTGCCCTCCGCCCACGACGCCGGCATCTGGCCATCGATCCCGACACGCCTCGGGATCGCGCCGTAGACACTCCAGCCGATCCGGCCCGAACGGTCGGCCGCGACCATGTTCTGCCCCGGCGTTCCCAACCCGTTCGCCGTGTCGAACGCCTCTTCGAGGGTGCGATCGCCTTCGAAGGGCACTACCGACGCGGCCAGGCGGTCGGCAGCGTGCGCCACCCAGCGGAAAGCTCGTGGCCGTCCGCGGTGATCGGGGCCCAGCAGCGGTCCCCAGATCGTCCACAACACGTCGTGGCGTTCGTCCGGCTCGCCCGCGATCTGAAACGTTTCTTTGAACCGCTCGAACTCGCGCCAGCCGCCGGGTGTCTTGTACCTGTTGGGTTGGCCAGGATCGGTTTCGAGGAGCACGATGTCGTTCCAGTCGGCGTAGGTGTTGGTAAAGCCCCATGCCACGTGGGTGTTGCTGCCCACGACCATGGCGGGCACGCCTGGAAGGCTGACGCCGAACAGGCGATGCGGCTCGGATGGACTCGACGGATCCGGCCACTCGAATGCTGCGCGGTACCACGTGTTCGGCACGCGGATGCCGAGATGCATGTCGTTGGCGAGCAGCGCGCCGCCATCGGCCGTCAGGCGGCCGGACACCGCGAAGCTATTGCTGCCGAGCGCTGCCTCTTCGCGTGGTCGCGAGGACAAGTCGTCTTCGCGGCGACGCAGGTCAATCGGCACCTTTCCTTCGCGTCTCGCGCGAAGGTTGTAGACATCCGGGCCCGGAATCGGCGGCACGGTGAACGCTTCCCCGACGACCGGCGCATCCCATTCGGACCCTCGAGGATTCAGGAAGTCGAACATCCCAGGCGGCAGGACGTCGCGCATCGTCGCCAGCGTCGCCTCGTACGAGCCGTCGGTATCCTGCAGCGTGACGAACATCGACAGCACCACGAGGAACGTATCCTCCGCCCGCCACGCCAGAGGATCCTGACGGAGGACGAGGTATTCGAATGGCACGGTCTGGAGCGCCTGGAGTCCGGCGTTGACGCCGGCCGTGTAGGCCTCGAGCACCACCCGGTGGTCGGCCGTGACCAACGTCACGGCCTGCTGCGCCTGCGCGCGAAAGCGGTGAATGCGGATTTCACGGTCGAGCGCCAGCGCCCGGGGGCCGACCAGCGCCGCCAGTTCCCCGGCCGCCCGGCGACGCGCCAGGTCCATCTGGAAGAAGCGGTCCTGCGCGTGAAGAAAGCCGGTGGCCCGGGCCACATCCGCGCGGGTGGCCCCCTGAATCGTGGGGATGCCCAGGCTGTCGCGGGTCACCTGCACCGGCGCCGAAAGGCCCGCCAGTTGGCGACTGCCGTCGAGCTGTGCCAGGCTACCCCGCAGCTCCCGCCACCCCCAGAATGTGGCGGCAACCGACACCACCGCCAGTAGCAGCAGGCCATACAGAACCACGCGCAGAACGCGGCGCACCATCGTGACGATGATCTTAGATTACGATCTGACGTTTGCCTCTCGTGCGTCGCTCGCCCGAATTACTACCGATCGCGCTCGGAGGCTTGTTGTGACTAGTACTCAATCAGTCCGAACGGTCCACTAGACCTGACATGAAGACACGCTACGGCGCCTCCCCGTGGATACACCAGTTTCCCAACGACCGCCGGCCGGACTATCCGCGGTTTCGTGGCGAGCTGACCACCGACGTCGTCATCGTCGGCGGCGGGTTGACCGGCTGCGCCACGGCGCAGGCGTGCGCGTCCGCTGGACTCAAAGTCGTGCTGCTCGAGCGCGACCGCGTCGGCCAGGGAAGCAGTGGTCGAAGCCCGGGACTCCTGCTGCCCGATCCCGGCCCGGCGTTCCGCGCCCTGGCCGCCGCGCAGGGGCTGCGTTTGGCTCGCCAGGCCTTCGAGATCTGGCGCCGCGCATCGGTCGACGGAGCCGCGCTGCTCAAGCGGCTCAAGATCAAATGCCACGTCGAGCCGCAGCCACTGTTTGTCGTGGCGACGCGCGGCGACGAAAAGGAATTCCGCAAGGAATACGAGGCGAGGGAATCCGCCGGTCTCGAGTTCGCCTGGCTGTCGCAGAAGCAGATCAAGAGCGCGCTCAACCTCGAGGCTCCGGTCGGCGTGCGCATGCGCGACAGCTTTACCCTCGACCCCTATCGCGCATGTCTGGGGATGGCCGACGCCGCCACGCGCCGCAAGGGCGTCTTCTTCGAGCGCTCGCTGGTCAAGAAGGTCCGCTTCGAGGACAAGCAGGTCGATGTGACCACCGACGGCGGCGTGATTCACGCCAGGACGATCGTTGTCTGCACGGGGACGGCGACGCCGGAGTTCCGGCCGCTTCGACGCCACTTCAAGCGGCGCGAACTGTATCAGGCGCTGACCGCGCCCATCCCCGCTCCGGTTCGAAAGCAGCTCGGTCAAGGCGACACGATCGTCCGCGACTCGCGGACGCCGGCGCACCGGATGCGGTGGACGGACGAAAAGCTTCTCCTCGCCGGCGCGGACAAGGACGAGACGCCGGAAAAGCTCCGTGACGCGATGCGCGTGCAGCGTACCGGGCAGTTGATGTACGAACTCCTCATGCGCTATTCGGCCATCTCCGGTCTTCAGCCCGAATACGGATGGGAGACGACGTACGGCGAGACTGCGGACGGATTGATGTACATCGGCCCGCACCGCAACTACCCGCGACACCTGTTTGCGCTTGGCGGGGCCCGCGACTCGGTGACCGGGTCATTTCTCGCCGCCCGCATCCTGCTCCGCGCGCTCCAGGACGAGCCTGACAAGAGCGACCGGGTGTTCGGCTGGGCGCGATGACCACTGAGGTCGGCCAGGTCGATCTGCTCGCGTTTGGACCGCACCCCGACGACATCGAGATCGGCATCGGGGGAACCGTGGCCAGGCACGTGGCCCTCGGCTTCCGCGTCGGGTTGTGCGATCTCACCGCCGGCGAAATGGGCAGCAACGGCACCATCGAGGAGCGGCTCGCCGAGTCGGAGGCGGCGCGCGCGGTGCTTGGTGCGGCATGGCGTACGAATCTGCGGCTGCCCGATCGCGCCATCGGCAGCGACCCCTCCCACACACGCGCGATTGCGGCGCTCATTCGTCGGGCCCGTCCTCGTGTCGTCGCGCTGCCGTACTGGTCGGATCGGCACCCCGATCACGTCGCGGCCAGCCAGCTATTGACCGAGGCGGTGTTCAGTGCCGGGCTGCGGCGCTACGCGGCCGAAGGCGACGCGTGGAAGGCGGAGTCATCCTGTTACTACTTCATCAATGACTGGGCGCCGCCATCATTCGTGGTGGACGTGAGCGATCAGTACGACACCAAGCGGCTCGCCCTCGCGTGCCATGCCAGCCAGTTCACGCCGGTCGCGGCCGGCGCGGTGGCCACCCGGCTGACGTCATCGCGCTTCCAGCAGCTCATCGAAAGCCGCGACGCGCAATTCGGCGCGCAGGCCGGTGTGGCGTTTGCCGAGGGCTTCGTCGTGAAATCCCCGGTCGTCCGCCCGCATCTGATCCCCGACGCGGGCCCCTCGACTCCGCTCGGGAGCCGCCGGTGAACGTCGGCATCGTCTGCTACGCGTCGGTCGGTGGCAGCGGCATCGTCGCCACCGAGCTCGGCAAGGCGCTCGCGTCGAGAGGCCACCAGGTGCACATCATCAGCACCGACATGCCGTTCCGCCTCGGCGAGTTTCACGAGGGTCTGTCGTTTCACCAGGTGCTGACCCCGACCTATCCGCTCTTCCGCGAGCCGCAGTATCTGCTGTCGCTGGCGAACCGGATCGTTCAGGTGGCGCGCGACCTGAGCCTCGACATCATCCACGCGCATTACGCCGTCCCGCACGCCACCGCGGGATTTCTCTCGCGTCAGGTGCTCGCGTCGAGCGGGGCCGGCGTCGTGCCCAAGGTCGTGACCACGTTGCACGGGACCGACATCACGCTGGTCGGCAACGACCCGTCCTATTCCGAGATCGTCGCGTTCTCGATCGAACAGTCGGACGGCGTGACGGCGGTGTCGGAGAGCCTGCGCAGATCGACGCACGCCGAGCTTGGCGTGACGCGCGACATCGCGGTGATTCCGAACTTTCTCGACTGCGCCGTTCACCGCCGGCTCGACTCCCCGGAGCTGCGAAGGCGGCTGGCGGGAGACGACCACACCAAGCTGGTGATCCACGTCTCGAACTTCCGTCCGGTGAAGCGGATCGATGCCGTCGTACGGATCTTCGACCGGATTCGCCGGGAGGTCGGCGCGCGACTGCTACTCGTGGGCGACGGCCCTGAGCTGACGACGGCGCACCGCGTCGCACGCGAGCTTGGCATCACGCATCTGGTTCGTTCGGTCGGTGCGCAGGAGGAGGTGCAGCCGCTGCTTTCCGCCAGCGACGTGTTCCTGTTGCCCTCCGCGCAGGAGAGCTTCGGGCTGGCCGCGCTCGAGGCGATGGCGTGCGAAGTGCCTGTCGTCGCGTCGCGCGTCGGCGGATTGCCCGAGGTGATCGAGCACGGCGTCAGCGGCTTCCTGCATCCGGTCGAGGCGCTCGACGAGATGGCCGCAAGTGCGGTGGAGCTATTGATCAATCCTGCACGCCATCGTCAGATGGCGCAGGCCGCCTGCCGGCGCGTTCGCGAGGAGTTCTGCACGGACCGCGTCGTCCCGATGTACGAAGAGTTCTATGCCCGGGTTCTGCGCACCTGACTGGAGGCGTGACGTGTTAGAGGGAGCGTCATCTGCTGCCACAGGCCACAGAGACACGGAGGCACAGAGCGAAATTCCTCACAGGCGCTACGAAAAGGGAACCAGCTTCTTGAAGGTCGCCAGCACCCACCGGTAGCCGTCGGGGTCGGTCACGAAGGCGATCCGGTCTCCCCAGGGCTTGTCCTCGGCTTCTTCCACGCCGGCGCCGGCGCCTCTCGCCTGCGCGAGGGCGCGGTCTACATCCTCCACGTAGGTATACACAGCCGCGGCGCCGCCAGTGGGCGACGTGGCATCGCCCTTTCTGATCAGCATCACGACGGAGGCCTCGTGGCGCATCTCCGCGTACCGGGGCTGGCCGTCGGTGTCGGCCAGCACGACGCCGCGCGAGAAGCCGAACGCGCGCTCGAGAAACTCCATCGTCGCACCGACATTCGCCACCGCGAGGTAGGTGTTGAGCGCCTGCATCCCCGGCGCCAGCCCGCTGCCGATCACCCGGGCCGGCGGCACCTCTGTCGCGGACCGTGAAGGTCCGCGCCGCATGGTGGTCTTAGTCTTCTTGATGCGGCGCGGGCCTTTACGGCCCGCGGACCGCGCGGGCGTCGCCGCCTTCCGTTTTTTGCTCATGTTTTCGCAGGTAGCATAGTGAACCAATGGCGACGGCGTCCACCTGCGACGTGCGGATCGTCGGCGCCGGTCCGGCGGGAAGCGCCGCGGCCTGGTCGCTGGCGCGCGCGGGGCGGCACGTCGTCCTCGCGGATGAGCAGTTACGGGTGGGTTTTCCTAGGGCCCAATCGCCGCTTCAACCTACTTTAGGGAGCGGATAGCACGAACTCTGGGCGCGAATCCCGCCGTCTCTTTTCGCCTGAGGGCCGCTGGCAGAAAATCCGCTCTACAGGCCCATGTTCTGCGGTTAACGGCCGATTGCCTACGAGAAGTGTAAGTGCGGGTCGAAAAATCGCTGTTCCCAAAGACACAGCTGAACCATAAGATCAGAGCGACTCCCAAAGAAGACTGATGGCAAGAGGCAACTGGCACGTCGAACACCTGCTGCGGCGCGCGGGCTTCGGTCCGAACGCTGAAGATCTGTACCGCTTCGAAGAGACGCCGATCTCGGTGGCCGTCGACTACCTGGTCGAGTACCAACGGCAGCCTGACGAGGTCGACTCGAAGATCGGACAGGCGGCCTACGTCGGCGTCACGACGCGCGGCCAGTTCTCGCCGAACACCAACATCGAAGATGCCCGGCAGCGATGGCTGTTCCGCATGGTGCACTCGCAGCGCCCGCTGCAGGAAAAGATGGCGCTCTTCTGGCACAACCACTTCGCGACGGCCTACAGCAAGCTGGCCGGCGTCTACGGCGCCGTGCAGGCGACGAAGATGATGGCGCTCAAGGCCGGCGAGCTGCCGGGGCCCCAGGGCCAGATCGAATTGTTCCGCCAGAACGCGCTCGGCAGCTTCCGCAACCTGCTCGTCGAGGTGGCCAGAGATCCGGCGACCATCGTCTGGCTCGACGGCCGCACGAACGTCAAGGCGCGCCCGCAGGAAAACTTCGGCCGCGAAATCATGGAGCTCTTCACGTTCGGTCTCGGCAACTACGTCGAGCAGGACGTGTACGCGGCGGCCCGCGTCTTCACCGGGTGGAATATTCGCAACCCCGTCGCGAACGGCCGCAACGACGATCCGAACACGTATTACGAGTTCGTCTACAACGCCGCCCAGCACGACGTGGCGGCAAAGGCCTTCACGTTTCCGATTTACTCCGACGGCAACAGGACGATTCCGGCGCGCTCGGCGGCTGACGGGATGCAGGACGGCATCGATTTCATTACCGCCCTGGCCACGCACCCGGAAACCGCGCGGCGCCTCGCGCGCAAGCTCTGGAACTTCTTCATCACCGAGCTCGCGGCGCCGGATCCCGCGTTTGTCGAGGCGGTCGCCGGCGTCTATCTCGAGAACAGGACCGAGATGCGTCCCGTGATCCGCTTCATCCTGCGGTCTTCCTGGTTCGTCGATCCGGCGCGGTGGTTCACGCGGTATTCGTGGCCGGTCGAGTTCGTCGTGCGGGCGATCCGCGAGGTCGGCTGGAACGGGCTCAGCGTGGACGTCGCGCGCACGCCGTTGACCAACATGGGCCAGACGCTCTTCGAACCGCCGGACGTCAACGGCTGGGAACTCGGTCCGGGATGGTTCTCGAGCGGGGCGATGCTGGCGCGGATGAATTTCGCGACGACGCTGGCGGCCAACCAGCGGTTCAACCTCGCGCGCGAGGTCGGTGTCGTTGCGCGCAAGTCGCCTGACGAGGCGTTGGCCTTTTTCACGGACCGCCTGTCGCCGGCCTATCTCGACCAGGGTCCGTACAACGATCTGCTGACGTACCTGCGCACGAACGCCACCTGGCCCGCGACCGATGCAGTGTTGAACACCAAATCAGCCGGACTCGCGCGCCTGATCGTGGGCTCGTCCGAATACCAGTTCGTATAGGTGCAGTGCCCATGAAGGTTTCACGACGAGAGTTCCTCCGCGACGGCGTCACGGCGTTTACCGTCAGCTTCGCCGCGCCGGCGTTCCTGAGCGACATCGCGCTCGCGCAGGGCGTGCGCTCGCGCAACCTTGTCGTGCTGTACCTGAGCGGCGGCAACGACTCGCTGAGCACGGTCGTTCCGTACAGGGATCCGTTCTATTACAGCCGCCGTCCCGCGATTGCGATTCCGGCGGGACAGGTGCTGCAGATCGGCAGCGACAGCAGGGGCACCACGCTTGGCCTGCATCCGCGCCTCACCGGCCTGCACAGCATCTTCAACGACGGCCGCCTCGCCGTCATTCAGCGCGCCGGCTACAACAATTCCAGCCGCTCGCACTTCCAGGGCACCGACATCTGGGGCACCGGCGATCCGAACTCGCCTTCGAGCCTCGGGTGGCTCGGCCGCTACCTCGATACGCTTCCCTCTCCAGTGGATCCGCTGATCGGCTGGAACGCGACGCGCGAGACGCCGCGAGCGCTGATGGCGCGCACGGTGGCGGTGCCGGCGATTCCCGATTCGCGCACCTACAGTCTGTCGAGTCCCAATGGCGGGGCCGAAGCGCTGAATGAACGCAACACCGCGACGCGGATGTCGTCGCACGTTGCGGAGGATCGTCCCCATCTCTCGTTCGTGAACGGATCCGTTCGCGGGGCCCTCGATACGCTCGACCGTGTGAGCCAGGTCAACGCCTACGTTCCGTCGGTCACCTATGCCAACAACGGTCTCGCCCAGGCGCTTCGGACCGTCGCCGGATCGATCGTCCGCGGCATCGGCACCAAGGTCTACTGGGTGCAGTTCGGCGGCTTCGATACGCACTCGGGGCAGGGCAACGCCGGCGGCGGCGGCTACGCCAACCTGATGGGCACCATCGGCGACAGCGTGCTCGCGTTCTACAACGACCTGCGCAACCAGGGACTGCTCAACGACACGCTGATGCTGCAGTTCTCCGAATTTGGACGGCGCATCTCCGAGAACGGCAGCCAGGGCACCGACCATGGCGCGGCCGGCATCATGTTGGCGATGGGCGGCGGCGTGCGCGGCGGAATCTACGGCACCGCGGCGTCGCTCGATCCGAACCCGGGTAACGCTACGCTCGAGAACAGCGGCGGCGATGTCCGCTACGAAACGGACTTCCGCTCGGTCTACGCGAAGGTGCTCGATAGCTGGCTGGGCGTGAATTCGACGACCATCCTCGGGGCTGACTTCCGCGCGGGTGCACCGGCTATCATCTAGGCATGACACGACCGATCGCACCAGCCGCGGCACTCGCGGCTGTCCTTCTCTTTTCCTCGTTTCCATCCGCGCAAGACAAACAGAACACCGACGAAGCGAAGCGCGTGCGCGACGCGACGACCGTCTTCGGAGAGATCATGGGCGCCGCAGACAAGGCGATTCCGAGCGCGATCCTTGGCAAGGCCGAAGGCATCGCGATCTTTCCCGACACGGTCAAAGCCGGTTTCATCGTCGGCGGCACACGCGGCAGAGGCATCCTGAGCGTCCGCTCCGCGACCGGGTGGTCCGCACCCGCGTTCATGACGCTGACGGGCGGCAGCTTCGGCCTCCAGATCGGCGGACAGGCGGCAGACATCATCCTCGTCATCAACGACCGGCGCGGCCTCGAGAACCTGGTGCGCAACCAGTTCAAGATTGGCGCCGACGCGTCGGTGGCAGCCGGGCCGGTGGGGCGCGATGCGCAGGCGGCCACCGACATCCAGCTTCGCGCCCAGATCCTCAGCTATTCCCGCGCGCGCGGCCTCTTTGCCGGTGTCACCATCAACGGCAGCACGATCCGCCAGGATGTCGATGCCAACGAGCGGTTTTATGGCCAGCGGCTGGGGACGAAGCAGATCGTGTTCGATGGGGCCGCAGGTTCGCCAGACCTGGTGGCGCCCTGGCTCGACGCCCTCGTCCGGTATACCAAGTAACCAGGAACATCCGCGCCTGCCGCGCGTGCGTAGAACTTCATGATGTGGCTGCTCGCGGCGTTGGCCGGGTTCCGGCCCGAGTCTGCTGAGGCTCAGGCGGCGGATCGTGCCTGCCTGAGCCGGCTGTCGTCGGGCGACGGCGCCGCCGCCGCGTCGCTCTACGATCGCCACGCGAGACCCGTCTATTCGCTGGTCCTGCGTATCCTCCACGATGAGGGAGACGCAGAGGACGTGGTGCAAGACGTGTTCGCGCAGGCATGGCGCCAGGCGGAGCGGTACGACGCGTCCCGCGGCGCCGTCGGTGCGTGGCTGCTCGTCATGGCGAGGACCCGGGCGATCGACAAGCTCCGCGCGCGGCGCGCCCGCTCGGGACCGCAGACAGTGGACGTTCGCGCCATCGAAGAGATGTCGTCGGGAGCAGCCGACCCGGTTTCCGAGGTGCTCGACGCCGAGCAGGCGCGGCGCATGCAGCGCGCGCTCGGCGAGCTTCCCCTGCTGCAGCGGCTCGCGATCGAGCTCGCGTACTACGAGCGGCTCACGCAGCGCGAGATTGCCGACCGGATCGAGGAGCCGCTCGGCACCGTGAAGACCCGCATCCGGCTTGGCTTGCTGAAGCTGCGAGAGACGCTCGCAGAGGTACGGTCATGACTCCCGCACACGGCGACGTGAAGGCCAACGCGGCGCCCTACGTGCTGGGCAGCCTCGAGCCGGACGAGAAGGACGCGTTCGAAGCGCACCTGGCGACGTGCGACGTGTGCGCGGCCGAAGTGCAGAGCCTGCGTCGTACGACCCATGCGCTCGCCTACGCCGTGCCCCAGCGCACGCCTCCTGCGGACCTGCGTCAGCGCGTCCTCGGGTCGTTTGCGAAGGCGGCCGAGGCGCCGCGGCCTGCGCCGCCACGTCCACGACCGCACGCAAGCCACTGGTGGCCGCTCGCGGCATCGCTCATTCTCGTAGCCGCTCTCGGCGCGTACGCCGTGCGCCTGCAGATGCGCGTCGGCGACCTCCAGTCGTCGGTGGCGGTTCTGGCCGCACCCGATCTCGTGCGGATCGATCTCGCGGGACAGGCGACGTCGCCGCAGTCAAGCGGTCGCGCGCTTTGGAGCCGGGAGCGCGGCATGGTGTTCGCCACCTCCAACCTCCCCGCGCTTCCTGCCGGCAAGGTGTACCAGGTGTGGGTCGTGACCGCGGACGCACCGATCAGCGCCGGACTCGTCGCGCCCGATCCGACTGGTGGTGGCATGGCCTATTTCTACACCCCCCCCGACATTCCCGCGCCCACGGCGGTCGCCGTGACCCTCGAGCCCGCGGGCGGAGTGCCCGCGCCGACCGGCGAGTTTTATCTCGTCGGCAAACCGGGCTAGCTTCCATCTTCCCCCTCCCCCGATACATCCATCCTCCTCATTCCTCCGTAGATGTGTTCGTCGGCCGTTCCGCGCCGGCGGAAAAGAAAAATGGAGAAGGTATGAAACGACTGATGAAGGGGTTCATTGCCGGCGCAGTGCTCGCCGCGACCGGTGTCATCGTGCACGGGTCAAGCCACAGGGAAGCGTTGGCGATTCTCAACGAGCCGTGCGCCGACAACACCGACACCTACGCGTGGGTGTCGAACGGATCGCACGACAAGCTCTATCTGGTCATGAACTTCAACCCGCTGCACGAACCGGGCCAGGGCAACCATGGCCTGCGTGCCTGTAACGGCTACCGCTACGAGTTCCACGTCGGCAAAGGCGCAAGGCTCTCGGACCAGGCGGTGTACCGCGTCGAGTTCACCAACCGGCTCGTGCCCGAAGCGGCGCCCGGCCCCAACGATCCGGTCGGCGGCGGCAACGAGCTGCTGTGGCAGCTCACCGGCGGCACCGAGACCATGACGGTCACGCGCGTCTTCGGTCCCGGCAACAACAACCCCGTCGTGCTCGGCGAGAACGTCCCCGTTCTCCCGAACAACCATGGTCCGCAGACGGATCGACTCGTCTACGGTCTTGGCTCTTTCCAGGGCTACGACTCCGGCGATCGCCGGAGTCGCGAGGAAGGTCTCTACGACCAGACGTTCGTCGATTCCTACATCCGCACGCTCTCGAACGGCGGGCGCGTCATCGCCGGACAGTTCGACGATCCGTATCAACTCGATGAGAAGGGGATCTTCGACCTCGTCAACCTGAACGCCAACGATCTCGGCGGCATCCGCGGCGCGCGCCGGCCGCCTGGCAAGGACGTGTTCACCGGCTTCAACGTCTTCTCGATCGCCCTCGAGATCCCGACGGCGGAGCTGTTCCCGGGCGGCATTCCGCACAACGGTGCGCTCGTGGCCAACTCGACCGACAGCCTTCTTCGCGTGTGGTCGAGCATCAGCCGCCAGGAGACGCAGACCGTCAATGCCAGCAACAACATCACGGGCGTGACAGGCTCGGGCCCGTGGGTGCAGGTGGGACGCAATGGCCTGCCGCTCTTCAACGCCGGCCTAGTCGGCGCGCAGCGTCAGACGCTCTATCTGCACACCGACCCGAGCACCGACGTCTCCAATTTCGGCGCCGACATCCTCTACCCGGTCCTCGTCCGCGACGCCGACCTGCTGGGCATCTACCGGGCGTTGGGCGTGCCGGCCGGCACCGTGGCGACGCTCAAGGGTCCGCGCGTGGACATCATCAACGCGATCAACCTTGGCAGGCCGATTCCGATCACCGACGGCAATACCGGTGACGTGATTACCCTGGACGCGGCCATCGATTCGAGCTTTCCCAACGGCCGGCGCATCGGCGGTGGCACTGCCGCGAACCGTAACCAGGTGAACGTCAACAGCGTGCTGATCAGCCTGATCGTCGCGGGCGATCCGGGCGCGGGTCTCGCCAAGGGTGTCGAGACCAACGACAAGGACTATCTCTCGAGGTTTCCGTTCCTGGCTCTGGCCCACCAGGGTCTGCTCCAAGGGCACGGCGGCACCAACGAGCGCCCCGTCCCGACGATCCCGGATCCGAACACCACGAACTGAGGTCGATCACTGACACGTTGCCATGGAGGCAGCCGCCTTCGCCGGAGGCTTCGGCGCCCAAGCGTCCTGCCTGCCCACCGAAGCCTTGCGGATGTGGGTGTCTCCGTGGCCCGTGGAAATAGAAGATGCGCCAAAGCGAGGAGACAACGCGTGAAGAAACTGGCGTTGATTGTGGCGACGCTCACCCTGAGCGTCACGCCGATGTTCGCTCACGACATGTGGATCGATCCGATGACTTTCTCTCCGGCAGCGGGAGAGATTGTCGGCGTGAGGTTGCGTGTCGGTGAGCACTTTCTTGGCGACCCTCTGCCACGTGATCCCGCGCTGATCAATCAGTTCGTCGTCGTGGACGGGGAAGGCCGCAAGCCGGTTGTGGGGCGACCCGGCGCTGACCCGGCTGGCTTTGTTCGGGCGGCCGTGCCCGGCCTGCTCGTCATCGGCTATTGGAGCAACCCGAGCCCGCTCCAGCAGACGCCGGAGAAGTTCAGTCAATACCTGAAAGAGGAAGGCCTCGAGGCGGTCGCGGCGCTGAGAGCCAGCCGCGGCCAGGCCGGCGCGGTCCGGGAGATCTTCTCGCGTTCCGCCAAGAGCCTGGTGCTCTCGGGACAGACGGACCAGACCCAGGGCGACCGATCGCTCGGCTTCGCGTTCGAGCTCGTCGCCGAGCGGAATCCATACACGATGGACGCTGGTCAGGATCTGCCGGTCCGCCTGACGTACGAGAACCGGCCGCTGGCCGGTGCGCTGGTTGTGGCGATCAACCGCGCACACCCGGCGCAGAAACTGACCGCTCGAAGCGGCAAGGACGGGCGAGTGCGGTTCCGGTTGCCTCGCGGCGGCGTGTGGCTGATCAAGGCGGTGCACATGGTCGAGGCACCGGCGGGCGCCAACGCGGAATGGGCCAGCTATTGGGCGTCGCTCACCTTCGCGGTCAGGGAGTCGTGACGTCCGTGCATCGACGCGTCGCGGGGGGTGTGGTCGTCTCGTTGATCGCGATGAGTTCGCTCGTCCGCGCGCACGAGCTCGGCGCGACCGTCGTATCCGCGATGTTGCACGACGGACGCGGGTACAACATCGAGATCGTCACCGACGCCGTGTCGCTCGCTGAGAAGCTCGAGGCTGTGGCGGGAACGCAGGTGCCATCACTGCCACCCGCCGCGCTCACTCCGGCTGGCTTCGCGGAGTGGCTCGCCCAGCGCGACGACATCTTTCGACAACGCGTCGCCGTCGCCTTCGATGGAGCGGAGGTTCGCCCCACCATCCGGTATGCAGTGTCACCCGCGATCGATGCCATGTCACCGATCCTCGCGACGATCCGGCTGACCGGCGAGATCCCGCGAGACGCGCGTCAGTTTACATGGCTCTACTCGTGGACGTTTACGACATACGCCCTGACGACGAAGGGCAACGAGGCCGCGGACGCCACGGTCGAATGGCTGGAGGGCGGGCAGTCGAGTGCGCCGTTTCCCCTGACGACACCGCCGCCTCGGGCCAGCCGCGCCGCCACGGCCTGGCGGTACCTCGCGCTTGGCTTCACCCACATCGTGCCGCACGGCCTGGATCACATGCTGTTCGTGCTCGGGATCTTCCTGTTCAGCCGCCGGCTGCGCACGGTGCTCTGGCAGGTGAGCGCTTTCACCGTCGCCCACTCGCTCACCCTCGGGCTGAGCATCTACGGGCTGATTGCCGCGCCGCCGGCCATCGTCGAACCGTTGATCGCGGTCTCGATCGCGTACATCGCGATCGAGAACCTGCTGCTGACCGAGCTCAAGCCGTGGCGAATCGCGCTGGTGTTCGCGTTCGGCCTGCTGCACGGGATGGGTTTCGCCGGCGCGCTGAGCGAGCTCGGCCTGCCGCGCGCCGACTTCCTCACCGCCCTGCTGACCTTCAACGTCGGGGTCGAGGCGGGGCAACTGGCGGTGATTGGCGCCGCCTTCCTGCTCGTCGGATGGCAGTGCGGTCATCGCGCCTGGTACCGCGACCGCATCGTCGTTCCTGCCTCCGTGCTGATTGGCTGCATGGCCCTCTACTGGACGATAGAGAGGCTTTAGGCTCTGGGCTCAGGGACGTTCCAAAGCCCAAAGCCCAAAGCCCAAAGCCTAAGGCCCGAGGACCGCGCGAAGCGCGGGCTCCAGCAGGGGATAGCGGAAGGCAAAACCAAGCGATTGCGCCTTGGCCGGCAGGACGCGCTGTCCGCTGAGCAGCAGCGCCTCTGCCATTTCGCCAAGCGCGAGGCGCAGCGCCAGGGCGGGCGTCGGTACAAATCCCGGACGGCGCAGCACGCGGCCGAGCGTCCTCGCGAACTCGCGATTGGTCACGGGATTGGGCGCGGTGGCATTCAGCGGACCGGTCACCGCCGCGTTCGAGAGCGACCAGCGAACCAGCTCCACCCAGTCGTCGCGATGAATCCACGACATCTGCTGCCGGCCTGACCCGGCCGGACCTCCCGCGAAAAAATAGAAGGGCATCGCGATCTGCGGCAGCGCGCCGCCGGACTTGTCCAGCACGAGGCCCGTGCGGACGAGCACGACCCGGGTCACCGGGGCCGCCGCGAGCGCTTCGCGCTCCCACTCGATGCCGACGCTGGCCAGAAAATCCGATCCGAGCGCCGACTCCTCGGTGAGCGGCTCGTCGCCGCGCGATCCGTAGATCCCCACCGCCGATCCGCTGACGAAAACCGCCGGCGGACGCCGTGCCTCGCGGATCGCGGAAGCGAGCGCGCGCGTCGATTTCACGCGGCTGTCGCGGATGAGCGCCTTGCGCCGCGCCGTCCAGCGGCCGCCGGCAATCGACTCGCCCGCGAGGTTGATCACCGCATCTGATCCATCGAGCGTTGAGGTCCATGCGCCGGTCGGCGATTCCGGGTCCCAGTGCACCCTTCCAGCGCCGCTCGGCCCACGCGTCAGGACGGTCACGGTGTGGCCGTCGCCGCGCAGCCGTTCGACGAGCGCTCCTCCAAGGAAGCCGGCGCCGCCCGTCACCGCGACGCGCATCAGTTGGCCACCTGGGCCTCACCTGCGGCCACGTTGACTCGTGTGAGCACGAGACCGCCCGCCACGAAGAAGGCAATCACCGACAGCACGGCGGCGCGGCTCGATCCGAAGATGGTTACCGAGAGGGCGAACATCGCCGGCCCGGCGATGCCGGCGAACTTCTCGAACACCGAGAAGAAGCCAAAGTACTGGGATGACTTGTGTTTGGGAATCATTCTCGCGAAGAGCGACCGGCTGAGCGCCTGGCTGCCGCCCTGCACCGTCCCCACGAGGAATGCCAACGCGAAGAACTGCCACGCCGTCGTCATGAAGAACGCGAGGATGCTGATCCCCACGTACACGCCGAGCGCGATGAAGATGGAGGTCTTGGCGCCGATACGCGCGGCGATCGAGCCGAACATGAAGGAGAACGGCACGCCGACGAACTGCACGACGACGAAGGCGGCGATGCGCGCGTTGCGGTCGATGCCAACTTCCGCGCCGTAGATCGTCGCCATCCGGATAATCGTCTGGATGCCGTCGTTGTACAGGAGGAACGCCACGAGCATCAGGAAGGCGTTCCGGTATCCGCGAAGCTCGTGGAAGGTCTCCCACACCCGCTTGAACGCGACGCCGATCGTGCCCTCGCGGCCCGTTTCGTCGGCCTCGAGCGTGCGGGCCGGCTCGGCAACGCCGCGCAGCAATGGAATCGAGAACACCAGCCACCAGATGCCGACGCTGACAAACGACAGCTTGATGGCCGCGATGGTGTCTGGAATGCCGAACATTCCTGGCATCAGGATCCACAGCAGGTTGAAGACGAGCACGATGCCGCCGCCGAGGTATCCCAGCGCGTACGCACCGGTGGAGACGCGGTCGATTTCGTGCGGAGCGGCGATGTGCGGCAGCAGTGAGTCGTAGAACACGAAGCTCGCCGCGATCGCAACATTGGCTACCATGAAGAGCGCCAGCGCCGATGGCCATTCGCCGCGGTCGATCCCCGCCATCATGAGCGTCGCGGTGACGCCGATCACCATGAAGAGGGCGAGCAGGCGCTTCTTCATCGCGCGATAGTCGGCAATCGCACCGAGGACCGGGCCGAGGATGGCGATGATCGTCACGGCGATGGTGGTGGCCCAGGCAAATCTTGCCGTGGCGACTGCCGGCGGCAGATCGGCGGCGGCGACGGAGCTGAAGAAGTCAGGAAACACCGCCGTGATGATCGTCGATTGAAACGCGGAGTTGGCCCAGTCGTACATCGCCCAGGCGCGCAGCTCCGGACGAGAGAGCCCGAGGCGATCGAGCAGTGGAATCCGCACGCGTCAGTATGTCTCGCGATCCATTCCCGTAACAGCGAATCGATCAGATGATAGGTCGGCCCATCCTTAACAGCATTACTTGAACGCGTCCAGCGGGAGCTGGCCCGTATAGATCGCCATGCCGACGACGGCGTCGACGCCTTCGGCGTCGAGGCTGTTGATCTCGTCCACCGTGGTGATGCCACCGGCCGCCGTCACCCGGCGCGCCGTCGCGCGCCTGACGGCGAGGATCGCGTTCATGTCGGTGCCCTGCATCAGGCCCTCGGTATCGACGTGGGTGTAGAGGAACTCCGCGCAATACGGCTCCAGTGCGCGCACGGCATCGACCGCGGTGATCGGCAGGATCGTCTTCCAGCCGTGAATGGCGACGTGGCCGCCGCGGCTGTCGACGGCGGCGATCACCCGTTCGATGCCGATCGCCCCGGCGAGCGTGCGCGCGAACGCCAGGTCGACCTCTCCGCCGCGAAAGAGCGACGAGCTGACGATCACGGCATGCGCGCCGGCGTCGAGCACCTGCCGGGCGCGTTCGACGCTTCGAATCCCTCCGCCGACGCGGCAGGGCAGTCGTCCGCAGATCATCGCGGCGAGCCCGCCGTTGTCGCCTTGACCCTTGGCCGCATCGAGGTCGATCAGTTGCACGCGAGGGAATCGCGAGAACTTCTCAATCCACGGTTCCGGGTCCGTGGCCTCGATCGCCAGCTTCTCACCCTGCACGAGCTGGACGATGTGGCCGCCTTGAAGGTCGATGGAGGGGATAAGCATCTTTTCGCGATCACAAGCCACGGAGACACAGAGACACGGAGAAAGCCATTCTTGGAACTCCGTGTCTCCGTGCCTCTGTGGCCCGTTGTAGTGTGAAGCGCATCGATTACAGGCGCACGGGGATGCCCTGGGTATCCAGGTAGCGCTTCAGTTCGCTCACGCGCGTGTCGTCGTAGTGAAAGATCGATGCGGCGAGCGCGGCATCGGCGCAGCCCCGGGTGAAGACGTCCGCGAAGTGCTCGCGGCCGCCGGCTCCGCCGGAGGCGATGACCGGAATGTTCACGGCGTTGCTGACCGCTGCCGTCATCTCGCAGTCAAACCCCGCACGCGTCCCGTCGCGATCCATCGAGGTGAGCAGGATCTCGCCGGCACCGCGCGATTCCGCCTCCCGGGCCCACTCGACCGCGTCGCGGGCGGCGTCGGCGGTGCCGCTGCGCACATACACAGCGAACCCCTCGTCACGCCGCTTCGCGTCGATCGCCACGATGACCGCCTGGCTGCCGTAGCGGCGGGCGAGCGTCGTGATCAGCTCGGGATTGCGGAGCGCTGCCGTATTCAAGCTGACCTTGTCGGCTCCGGCGTCGACGACGGCTGCCGCATCCTCCTCAGACCGGATGCCGCCGCCAACGGTGAGCGGCAGGAAGATTTCGTGGGCGACGGCGCTGATCGTGCGCGCGAGCGCCTGGCGCGTTTCGATCGTCGCCGTGATGTCGAGGACGACGACCTCGTCGATGCCTTCCACGTTGTACCGCCGCGCAAGCTCCGCTGGATCGCCCGCGTGCCGCAACTGCTGGAACTGCACGCCCTTGACCACCTGGCCGTCGCGGACGTCCATGCAGGCGATGATGCGCTTGGTCAGCACGCCCGGCATGCCGTCAGGAAGTTGCGGAGGATCTGCAGCCCCGCGTCGCCCGACTTCTCAGGATGGAACTGCACGCCGAACACGTGTCCGCGTTCGACGACCGCCGCGAATGATTCGGCGTGCGTCGTCGACGCGGTGCAGTCGGCGGTCACCGGCGCGGCGTAGGAGTGAGTAAAGTAAACATACGCGCGCGGCGGAAGCCCGGCAAGCAGGCGGCCTAAATGCGGCGCGGACCCTTGAGCTCCGCGATCCACCTCGAGCGCATTCCATCCGACGTGCGGGATCTTGAGGCGCTGCTCCGCATTCCCGCGAAGCCGCGACACGCGGCCTGGCAGCACCGCGAGGCCCGCCACCTCGGGGGCTTCATCGCTCCCCTCGAACAGCCACTGCATGCCGAGGCAGATACCAAGGAGCGGCGTGCCTGCAGCCACCGCGGCGGCGATGGCGTCGCGCCACGGCCCTGCGAGCGCCGCCGTTGCGGCGAAATTGCCGACGCCAGGAACGATGAGGCCGGATGCGTCGGCGCATTCCTCCGGCGATCGAGGCGTCGTGAACTCCGCACCCAGCGCCGTCAACGCCTTGCGCACCGACGTCAGGTTGCCGGCGCCGTAGTCAATCAGCGCAATCACAGCAGCCCTTTGGTGCTCGGCAGCATCCTGGCGAGCCGCGCATCCCTGGCGCACGCGACGCGGAGCGCGCGCGCAAACGCCTTGAACACCGCCTCGACGTGATGGTGGCTCGAGCGTCCGTACAGGACCTTGACGTGCACGTTCGCGCGCGCCGCCGAGGCGAAGCCGTCGAAGAAGTCGTGAATCAGCTCGCTCTGCAGGTCGCCCACCCGATCGACCTTCAGCTTCAGGTCCACCGTGGCGTGCGGCCGGCCGCTGAGATCGATCGCCGCCACCGCCAGCGTCTCATCCATCGGCATGATGAAATACCCGGCGCGGTTGATGCCTTTCCGGTCGCCGAGCGCTTCGAGCGTGGCGGCGCCGAGCACGATGCCGACGTCTTCGACCGTGTGATGCTGGTCGACGTCGAGGTCGCCGGTGGCGCGCAGGGTCAGGTCAAAGCCGCCGTGCCGCGTGAACAGATCGAGCATGTGATCGAAGAAGCGGATGCCGGTGGTCACCTTGTAGCGGCCGGTGCCGTCGATGACCAGCTTGCCCCGGATCTGCGTCTCCGTCGTCTGCCGATCAAAGGCCGCGGTGCGAGGCTTGCTCGATGCGGCGCTGACCGTGCTCGATGCGGCGCGGACCTTTACGGTCCGCGATGGCGCGCTCATGACCGTCCCTCCATCACTGACTCCAGCGCATCGATGGCTGCATCGGTATGTTCGATCATGCCTGTCGTAATCCGGATGCACCCTGGCGTCGTCGCATCCTTGGATCGATCCCGGACGTGCACCTTGCGCGCGGCGAGCGCCTCGATGAACGGCGCTGTCTCGCCGACGCGCAGCATGACGAAATTCGCGGCGCTCTCCCAGTATTCGAGTCCAAGCCGCCGGCACGCCACGTAGAGTCGCTCGCGCGATTCGGCGACCTGCGCGGCGTACCGCGGCAGGAACTCCTCGTCCTCGAGCGCCGCCTGCAGCGCGGTCAGCGCCACGCCGTTGATGTTGAAGGGGAGCGTCACCGCGCGTACGGGATCGAGCGCCTGGGGCTGGCCGATCACGATGCCCACCCGCATGCCGGCGAGGCCGTAGGCCTTCGAGAACGTCCGGCCGACCAGGACATTGGGGAACCTGGCCAGCTCCGGCAGAAACGTCGTGCCGCCGAACTCGATGTACGCCTCGTCGATCAGTACGACCGCGTGCGGCGCCGCCGTACTGATGTGGATCAGGTCTTTGATCGGAATCAGTTGGCCGGTCGGATTGTTCGGCGTGTTCAGAAAGATCATCCGTGTCCGCGGCGTGATCGCCTGCAGCACCGCCTCGGTCTGGAACCGGTATCCAGGCTCAGGCCGCACCTTCACGGCGGTCGCGCCGGCCGCCTCCGTGGCGTTCGGATAGGGGTCGAATGCCGGCAGCGGGATGATCGTCTCGGCGTCGTGCAAACGCCGGCGCGCGATGTGGCCGATCGCCGCCATCAGGATGCCCTCATCGAGACCGTTGGTGAGCAGCAACCAGTCGGGGTCGACGTTGAAATGCCTGGCGCACGCCGCGATGGCCTCGCGGTACTGCGGATAGGTCGAGACGTCCGATGGCCGTACGCGCCGGATCGCCTCGAGCACGCGCGGCGAGCAGCCGCCCGTGTTCTCGTTGAGGTGCAGGCGCAAGCCGTCGCCCGGACTGGGATATCCCTGCAGGCGTGTCGTCATCGGGTTCGCACCGCAATCGATGCCGCGTGCGCCTGCAGTCCTTCGGCGCTCGCCAGATCGATCACCGTGTCGGCGATGCCGCGCAAGCCGCGCTCTGTCAGGCGTTGAACCGTAATCTGCCGGACGAAGTCGGCGGCCGACAGGCCGCCCCGCACGCGGGCGGCACCGGCGGTCGGCAGTACATGGTTCGATCCAATCGCGTAATCACCCGCGACCTGCGCCGACCACGGCCCCACAAAGAGAGAACCCGCGCACCTGACCATCGCGACCATCCGCTCGTCGTCCACGACCAGGTGTTCCGGAGCGGACGCGTTCGCCAGCTCCATCGCCTCTCTGACGGAGGATGTGACGATGATGCCGCCGTGGGCGCGGAGGGAGTCGCGGGCCGGTCCCGAGGCGGGCATGCGGCGTTCGACCTCGCGTGCGACGCGGGCCGCCAGCGCGCGGCTTGGCGTGATGAGCACGGCTCGCGCGTCGGGATCGTGCTCGGCCTGCGCGATGAGGTCCGCGGCAATCCACGCCGCCGGGCCGCGCGCCGCCACGATCACGATCTCGGTTGGTCCCGCATAGAAATCGATCCCGCAATCGGCCGACACGAGCGCTTTTGCCGCCGCGACGTAGCGATTGCCAGGACCGACGATTTTGTCCACGCGCGGCACGGTCGCGGTGCCGTAGGCGAGGGCCGCCACGGCGTGCGCGCCGCCGACGCGAAACATGCGAGCGACGCCGGCCTCGAGCGCGGCGGCCATGACGACCGGCTCAGGGCGCGGGCAGACCGCGATGACCTCGCGCACGCCGGCGGCCGCCGCGGGGATGGCGGTCATGAGCAGCGAAGAGGGAAGCGGGTATCGTCCGCCGGGCACGTAGCAGCCGACGCGGTCGAGGGGAACGATGCGCTGCTCGACGGTGACGCCGGCGGCCACCCTGGCGCGCCAGCCGCGCGGCACCTGTCGCTTCGCCACCGCCCGGATGTTCCGGGCCGCGGCGCGAATGGCGCGGCGAACGGGCGCCGGAACGGTGGCCGCCGCGGCGCGCATCTCTTCGGCGGAGATCTCGAGAGGGCCGTCCTGGCGGTCGAGCTTCACCGCATACCGGCGCAGGGCCGCGTCGCCGCCGCGGCGCACGTCGGAGACGATCGCCGCGACCTTGCGTTCGGTCGCCGTGTCGCGCGTCCGCTCGGGCGCCAGCAGGGCTTCTATCGCCCGCCGATTCGTCGATTCAACAATCTTCAGCATTGCTGACAACTGACAACTGACAACTGACAACTGGCAACTAGACGACGATCTTATTGAGCGGATACTCGACGATTCCCTGGCCGCCCGCCGCCTTCACCTTCGGGATGAGGTCGCGGACCGTCCGTTCCTCGATGATCGTGTTGACGGCCACCCAGTCTTCATCGCTGAGCGATGAAATCGTCGGCCGCTGCAGGGCGGGGAGCAGGTCGAGGATCTTCTTCAAGTCGGCGCGGCGGACGTTGAGCATGAGCCCCACCCGCCCGTGTGCCTCGATGGCCGCGCGCAGCAGCAACGCCAGATTCTCGATTTTCGTGCGCTTCCAGGGCTCCGCCAGCGCCGCGTCGTTGGCGATGAGCTGCGTGTTCGACTCCATCACCGTGTCGAGAATGCGAAGGCGGTTGGCGCGCAGGCTCGAGCCGGTCTCGGTGACCTCCACGATGCCGTCGGCCAGCACCGGCGGTTTCACCTCCGTCGCGCCCCAGGAGAACTCGACGTTGACCGGCACTTTCTTCGTCTCGAAGTACGCCTTCGTCACGCGCACGAGCTCGGTGGCAATCGTCGCGTCCTTGAAGTCAGCGGCAGTCTTATAGCGCGAATCCTCGGGGGCGGCGAGTACCCACCGAACCTTGCCGAAGCTCTGTTTCGCGTAGATCAGGTCGGCGATGCTGGTGAGCTCGTGCTTCGAGGCGCCGCCGAGCTTGTGCTCGGCGATCCAGTCCTGGCCCGTCAGGCCCGCGTCGAGCACCCCGTCGCTGACGTAGCGCGCCATCTCCTGTGCCCGGATCAGCATGCACTCGATCTCGTCATCGTCGATGGTGGGAAAGTACGAGCGCGTGCTGACGTAGATGTTGAAGCCCGCGCGCGCGAAGAGCTGAATCGTCGCGTCCTGCAGCGAGCCCTTGGGGATGCCGAGTTTGAGCTTCATGGAATCGTCACGCCCTCCGCGCGC
>CANIBQ010000016.1 GCA_947465645.1 Acidobacteriota bacterium
CCGCGGAACCGGCTCGATCATCGCCACGCCGTGCACCACGTGCCGCGGCTCCGGCCGCGTGCGGAAGGAAAAGAAGATCGGCGTCAGGATTCCCGCCGGCATCGCCACCGGCCAGCAGCTCCGAGTCAGCGGCGAGGGCGAAGCGGGGTCGTCGGGCGGCCCCTCTGGCGATCTCTACGTCGTCATCCACGTCCAGGACCACGAGTTCTTCCAGCGTGAGAACAACGATCTGTTCGTCGAGGTTCCGCTGAACTTCACCACCATCGCGCTCGGCGGCGAGATCGCGATCCCGACCCTCGAAGGCGAGGAAGCCTTCGCCATACCCGAGGGGACGCAAAGCGGCGAAACCTTCAAGCTCCGCGGTCGCGGGATGCCCGACGTGAGCGGACGCGGGCGGGGCGACCTTCTCGTGACCGTGAAGGTCGTCACGCCCAAGAAGCTGTCAAAGGAGCAGAAGAAGCTGCTGGAGCAGTTGGCCACGTCGCTGCCGAAGGAAAAGTTTGCTCCCACGCCCGTGGGCGAGGTCGGCGACGACAAGGGCATCTTCGACCGGGTGAAGGACATCTTCGGATAACGAGTGCGCACCTGGCCGGCCCTCGAGGTCACCTTCAACGATCCGGCCTCTGACGAGCTCCTCCAGGCGGCTATATCCGACTACCAGATCGCCGCCATCGAGGAAGTCGCGCCGACCACGTGGCGCGTCTTCTTTCACACCCCAGACGAGCGCGACCGCGCAGCCGCTGCGCTGGCGTCAGACTTTTCCGACGGCTCGATCACCTCGTTCGACGTCGCCGATGAAGACTGGGCAGCCCGGTCGCAGGCCAGCCTTCAAGCCATTCGCGTAGGCAAGATCATCGTCGCCCCGCCCTGGGACGTCCCGGACGTCATCGTCATCCAGCCGTCGATGGGGTTTGGCACCGGGCATCACGCGACCACCCGTTTGTGCCTCGCCGCATTGCAGCGGGTCGACATGGCTGGCGCACGCGTGCTGGATGTCGGCACCGGCTCGGGGGTACTGGCGATTGCGGCGGGCGTCTTCGGCGCCACGTACGCCCTCGGAATCGACGACGATCCGGACGCCGTTCACGCCGCGCGCGAGAACGTCGCGCTGAATGCCGCGTTGACCGTGGAGATACGGGTGGCGGATCTGCGGACCATGCCGGACGAGCGTTTCGACGTCGTGCTCGCGAACCTCACGGGTGGGCTGCTGATTCTAGCGGCCGATCGGCTCCAGGCGTTCGCAGCGCAAGCGGGACAGTTGATCCTGAGCGGGTTCATGCAGCAGGAGGAGCAGGACGTGCTCGCGGCCTTTCCGGCGTTCGACATGCGCGACCGCACCCAGGAAGACGAATGGGTGTGCGTCACGCTGATACGGGTGCGATCGAACTAACGCTGCTCGGTGCGATCGTTCTGCGATGTCGGTGCGACCGGCGTGCCGTTCGTCGGTGCTTTACCGACGATGTAGGATGCCCCGCTTTGATGAACTATGGGGCACTGAACCTCGCTGAGCGCGACGTGCTCGGAAGCAACAACCGAGCCCTCCCACCAGCCGAGCATCATGTTGTCGTCGCTTGGTACGAGACGGCGGCGCAGCTCGCCTGGACGAGAACCACGGGCTTGGCGAATGTGCGTCTGGGTGACCGTCCTGGTTCGTGGCAGGTACCACCTGAGATCTCGTCTGCTCGTCATCTGTTGCTGCGCACGCACCGCCGAGTCGTAGCCCCAGGGTTGTTTCGTCTCCGCTCTCCCGGCTACCGCGTCTTCACGGCAACCGACTTATTGCGCAGCGGTTATCCGGGTACGGCGGGTGGCGAAATCTACGCGGTTTTCGAAGTTGATGAAGATTCGACGTACGCGGGGCGCCGCTGGGACGGTTCTGTCTTGATGCGCGTCCTCAATGAATTCGAGCGGCGAGGCAATTATGGCGCAACGGCCAATCTCGGGCGCCGGTCGGCAGATCCACGCGTGCTCAGCCTTCGCGACCTCTTGAAAGCACTCAAGTAGTTCCGCGCCGCACTTAGGATGGGCTCGTTTGAATTAGCGGCCGACCTCGCCCACTAGTCAATCGCGCTCAGGAACACGGCCATACGCTCCTAATCGCGTTGTGAGGCGTGGTTTGTCAAAGGCATGATCACCCAGATCGAGACGGGATTCGAAGCAATGCGTCGTGACTTCGGAACGGTGCGCGTCTGCGCGGACTGATGATTGGTTGCACTTTCTTCACCATCGCGCGCGCACGAGCGCTGCAGTTGTTGAAAGCAACGACGCCATCCATCGCCGAATGCCCCGAGTTTATTGGCGGCGGTTGACGGCATTCCGCGTGCATGAGTCGACGATGTAGAATGGCGCGCCGAATGAGTCTGACCGCACAGATAAGCACGCTCGATGGCCGCGTCGAGCGCATTGAAGTGCGCCTGGAGGGCGTTGAAGGACGCCTCGAACGCGTTGAAGAACGTGTCGAGAGCCTCGAAGGCAAACTCCACCGCTTCGAAGTCAAGGTTGACGAACGCTTCGATCAGGTCGACGCCAAGTTCGCCAGAGTCGACGAGCGTTTCGACGATATGCGCGGGTACGCCGAAGTGTTAACGGAGGCGATGCGCAGCGATTTCAGGAACCTGTACGACCTGGTATTCGCGCATATGCAGGAAACCAACGCGCGGCTCAATGATCAGCAGGCGGATCATCAATCCCTTGAGCGCCGGGTTACTGTCCTCGAAGCACCCCGAAAGAGCTAGCTTAGAGTTCCTTCCAGGTCGCAAAGAGCGCGGTCAGCGCCACCAGCGCCATGGCATCTGCCCTGAGCGTGGGCGACCGGAGCGTCACCAGCCGGCACGCGGTGGCGCCCAGCGTCACTTCCTCTGGTGTCCACCCTCCTTCCGGACCGATGACGACGGTGGCTTCGCGCGGAGCGGATAGGTTCAGCTCGGACAGCGAGGCGGCGTCGGCTGAAGCAGCCGGCTCGACGAACATCAGGCCAGGGTCGGGGAGGGTCAGGGCGGTCAGCGCAGATGGAACCGCGTCAAAGGTAATGGGCTCGCGAACGTCGGGGACCGATGCCCTTCCGCACTGCTTGGCCGACGACACGGCGATCCGCTGCCACCTGTCGCGCCGCCGGCCGCGTTGGAGCGCCGCCAGGCTGACTTCGGTGCGGGCCGAGACGATCGGCTGGATGGCGGCGACGCCCATCATCACGGCGTCCCGGACGACGTCGTCCATCTTGTCGCCTTTGAGCACCGCCTGCGCCAGGGTCACCGCGATGCGCGCTTCCGCGGCAGCCGCGGGACGCGCGGCGCCCACGGCGACCAGCACCTCGCTCTTCCCTGCCTTCTCCACCAGCGCGTCGAATTCGTGGCCGCGGCCGTCGAACACCCGAATGGCCGCGCCCACCTTGAGCCGCAGCACGCGCGTCAGGTGCTGCCCCTCTTCATCAGGCAGCGCGGTCACGCCGCCTGCACGGGCGGCAGGGGCATAGAAGCGGGGATTCACGCCGCGATTATAGAGGGCGCTATCCTTTTGACTACATGCCTGACGCGACGGTGCACTCGATCAATGTTTCAGACGGCGGCGTTCCGAAGCGTCCGTGGCGCTCCGCGTGGGTGGATGCCAACGGCGTCGAAGGCGACCGGCAGCGCAACCTGCGCGTCCACGGCGGGCCGAACCGCGCCGTGGCGATCTACTCACTGGAGCTGATCGAGTCGCTCCAGGCGGAGGGGCATCCAATCGAGCCCGGGACGATCGGGGAGAATCTGACGTTCACGGGCATCGACTGGTCGCTGATGGTGCCGGGAGCGCGGGTGACGATTGGCGAGGTCGAACTGGAGCTCACGGCCTACGCGGCTCCCTGCACGCAGATCGCCGGCTCGTTCGCCGACGGCCGCATGACGCGCGTGTCGCAGAAGGTGCATCCAGGCTGGAGCCGCCTGTACGCGAAGGTGTTGCACGAAGGACGCATCGCCACCGGCGACAAGATATCTCTCACGCGAACCTGACAAGGTTCGCGCCACGCTATAATCCGCTCGTGTTCTTTCGCGGTCAGACGATCGGCAAATACCGCATCCTCTCTCCACTCGGCAGCGGCGGCTTCGGCAGCGTGTACCTGGCCGAAGACACCTGGATCGACAAGAAAGTCGCCCTCAAGGTCCCCCACAAGCAGAACCTCGACTTCAGCGAGATGGTGAAGGAGCCGCGCCTTCTCGCCTCGATGAGCCATCCCAACATCGTCACGGTGCTGACCGCCGAGCGGCAGGACGACGTGTTTTTCATCGTGATGGAGTACGTGACGGGCGAGACGCTCGAGCAGCTCATCATGCGCGAGGGAGCGCTCGACGTGACGCGCGCGCTCGACTTCACCTGCCAGATCTGCAACGCCGTGGACCACGCGCATCGCGCCGGCATCCTGCACCGCGACCTGCGACCCGGCAACATGCTGGTCACCGAGAACGGGATGCTCAAGGTCACCGACTTCGGCACCTCGAGATTTCTCGAGATCGCCGCGCACGGCACCACCGTGATCGGCAGCCCGCCGTACATGGCGCCCGAGCAGTTTCACGGCAAGGCGGTGTTCGCGAGCGACGTCTATTCCGTGGGCGTGACGATGTACCAGATGCTCACCGGGTCGCTCCCCTACGACACGCCGGCGCCGGCCGACATCGAGCGGCTGATGCGGGGCGAGCTGATTACGGCGCCCCGGCTCAAGAACCCCAAGATTCCCAGGGCGATCAGCGACATCGTGCTCAAATCGCTCTCCGCCGACCCGAATGCACGGTACCAGCGTGCGTCCGAGCTGCTGGACGCGGTGCTCGGGGCGCGCGAACCCGCCCCACGGAAGGCGGCGAGGACGAGCGCGGTGGTGCCCATCGCCGACGAGCAGGCGTCCGACATCCAGGCCCGCCTCCGCGCCAGGGACACGCCGCAAACTGCCCGCTTCTGCTGGCACTGCCGCAAGCCACTCCCCGCCCGCACCGCCAAGTGTCCGTTCTGTAACGAATCACAGTAGGCCCTCGGCTCTGGGCTCTGGCCAAAGCCGAAAGCCGAGAGCCCAAAGCCCCAGAGTTGTCGCGCTGACATTGGGGGTTTGCCCGGAGCCCTGCTAGGATCAAGACACGCCCAACTACCAAGCCGCCAACTCCCAAATGACTTGGGTAACGCGTTGGCAGTTGCGGGGTTGGGAATTGGGAGTTTGAGATGGCTTTTCCGGGCACCGGCAAGATCTGGATGAACGGGACGTTTGTGGACTGGAAAGACGCCAACATCCACATCGCGTCCCACATCGTGCACTACGGCAGCGGCGTCTTCGAGGGCGCCCGGTGCTACGACACCAAGAACGGGCCCGCGTGCTTCAGGCTGGACGCGCATATGAAGCGGCTGTTCGACTCGGCGCGCATCTACCGGATGGAATCGCCGTACGACCAGCAGACGCTCAGCGACGCGATCGTCGAGCTGATCCAGGTCAACAAGCTCCGCGCCTGCTACATCCGGCCGCTGATGTACCGCGGATACGACTCGCTCGGCGTCAACCCGCTCCCCTGCCCCGTGGACGTGGCGCTGATGGTGTGGGAGTGGCCCGCCTACTTCACCAAGGAAGCGATCGAGGAAGGCATCGACGTCAAGATCGCGACGTGGGCCCGCAACGCGCCCAACACGACGCCGGCGATGGCCAAGAGCGTCGCCAACTACGCCAACGCACAGTTGATCAAGATGGAAGCAATCGCCGACGGCTACGCCGAGGGGATCGCCCTCGATACACAGGGCAACCTGAGCGAAGGCAGCGGCCAGAACGTGTTTGTCGTCCGCGAGGGGACGATCTACACGCCGCCGATCGGCAACTCGGTGCTGTCAGGCATCACCAGAGACTGCGTCCTCACGCTGGCGCGCGACCTCGGGTTCGAGGTGCGCGAGCAGACGCTGCCCCGCGAGATGCTCTATATCGCCGACGAAGTGTTCTTCGTGGGCACGGCCGTCGAAGTGACGCCCATCAGGACCGTGGACCGGGTCAAGGTCGGCCGGGGGAGCCGCGGACCGGTGACGGAAGCGATTCAGCAGCGCTTCTTCCAGATCGTGCGCGGAGATGCGCCAGATACGCACGGCTGGCTGCAATTCGTGAACAGCCCCGCTGCCACCGCCACCGGAGCCGCCAAGAGCCGATAGACTGAGGGCATGCATGTCAACGACCTCCTGAAGATTGCGGTCGAGGGAGGCGCCTCGGATCTCCATCTGAAGGTCGGCAGCTACCCGATGATGCGGGTGCGCGGCCAGCTCGTGCCCGCCAAGGAAGACAAGCGGCTCGAGCACGAAGACATGCTGGCAATCGCGGCGGCGGTGCTGCCGACCGCCCACCGCGAGAAGTTCAAGGACAACCACGAGGTGGACCTCGCGTACAGCGTGGCCGGCCTCGGCCGGTTCCGGTGCAACACCTTTCAGCAGCGCGGCACGATCGGGATGATCTTCCGCGTGATCCCGATGAAGGTCGCCACGATCGACGACCTGGCGCTGCCCCAGGTCCTGAAGAAAATCGCCTCGGAAGAGCGCGGGCTGGTGCTGGTGACGGGCACCACCGGCAGCGGCAAGAGCACGACGCTGGCGGCCATGATCGACGAAATAAATTCGTCGCGCACATGCCACGTCATGACGGTCGAGGACCCGATCGAATACCTGCACCGCGACAACCGGTCGATCATCAACCAGCGGGAGATCGGCGTTGACACCAATTCCTTCTCGCACGCGTTGCGCAGCGCCCTGCGGCAGGATCCCGATGTCATCCTCGTCGGCGAGATGCGCGACTTCGAGACGATCGAAACGGCGCTCCTCGCGGCCGAAACGGGCCACCTGGTGTTTTCGACGCTGCACACCCTCGACGCCACCGAGACGATCAACCGCATCATCGCCGTCTTTCCGCCCCACCAGCAGAAGCAGATCCGCATCCAGCTCGCCAGCGTGCTCAAGGCGGTCATCTCGCAGAGGCTCATCCCGAAGACCGACGGCAAGGGGCGCGCGCCGGCGGTCGAAGTGCTGATCAGCACCGCCTTCATCCGCGACTGCATCATGGACAAGGAGAAGACGCACCTGATCCACGGCGCGATCGCGCAGGGCACGTCCCAGTACGGGATGCAGACCTTCGATCAGTCGATCTTCTATCTCTTCTCGCAGAACCTCATCTCCTACGAGGAGGCGCTCCGCTGGGCGTCGAACGTGGACGAGTTCAAGCTGAAGGTGCAGGGCATCTCGACGACCGCCGACATGGCGCGCGACCAGATGGCCAGCGTCCAGCACGGCGCGACGCCAGAGATCACTCGCTACGGCAGTTAGAGCCTCCGCCTCTTACAAGCCACAGAGTCACAGAGACACAGAGACTTTCCAAGATAGAACTCTGTGACTCTGTGTCTCTGTGGCCCGTGTCGTCGTAAACTGCTTAGATGGAGGATGCGGACCGCGCCTATGTGGCGGGGTTGAAGATGCTCGGCCGGCGCGAGCTGTCGGAATCCCAGGTTCGCACGCGTCTGGCGCGCAAGGAGTTCGAGGGTGACGACATAGACACGGCCGTCGCGCGGCTGCGGCGCGAGCGGGCGCTCGACGACCACCGGACGGCGTTGGCGTGCGCGCGCACCGAGGTGCGCATCAAGCATCGGGGCCGGGCGCGCGTGCTCCGGCAGGTCGAGTCGCTCGGGATCGCCCGCACGGTGGCACGAGCCGCCGTCGCCGAGGTGTTCGGGGAACTGGACGAGAACGTGCTGCTCGAGCAGGCGCTCGAGCGGCGGCTTCGGCGGGGGCCATTGACCGACATGGCCACCGCGCGGCGCGTGCACCGCTACCTGCTCGCACAGGGATTCGATCCCGCCCGGGTGAGCTCGGCAATCCGGGGACGCATCAAGAACATTCGCCTAACTCATGACGACTAGCGCCAACGACATCCGCCGATCCTTCCTGAAGTACTTCGAGGACCACGGCCACCGGATCGTGTCGAGCTCGCCGCTCGTGCCACACGACGACCCCACCCTGCTCTTCACCAACGCGGGGATGAACCAGTTCAAGGACGTCTTCCTCGGCAAGGAGAAGCGCGACTATACGCGCGCCACCTCATCGCAGAAGTGCATGCGCGTCAGCGGCAAGCACAACGACCTCGACAACGTCGGCCCTTCCCTGCGGCACCACACGTTCTTCGAGATGCTGGGCAACTTCTCCTTCGGCGATTACTTCAAGAAGGACGCGATCGAATTTGCCTGGACGCTCTTGACCGACGTCTGGAAGATGCCGCCAGACCGCCTCATCGTGTCGGTCTTCAAGGGCGAAGCCGGCATCCCGCGCGACGACGAGGCGTACGACATCTGGCGGAGGTTCGTGCCGGCCGACAAGATCGTGGAGCTGGGGGCAGACGATAACTTCTGGCAGATGGGCGATACGGGACCCTGCGGGCGCTGCACCGAGATCTACTACGTCCGCGGCACCGGCCGCGACCCGGAGATCGAAATCTGGAACAACGTGTTCATGGAGTTCGATCGCCAGCCAGGCGGTGTGCTCAAGCCGCTCCCGGCACCCTCAATCGACACCGGCATGGGTCTCGAGCGCATCACGTCCGTGCTGCAAGGCAAGGAATCGAACTACGACACCGACCTCTTCACGCCGATCCTCGCAGAGATTGGCCGCCTGTCAGGCCACACCTACCGCGGCACGATGGACGCCTCTGACGTCTCGATGCGCGTCATCGCCGACCACATCAGGGCGACGACATTCCTGATTGCCGACGGCGTCATGCCGTCGAACGAATTCCGCGGGTACGTGCTGCGCAAGATCATGCGGCGGGCGATGCGGCACGGCAAGCACCTGGGCCTCTCCGAGCCCTTCATGCACCGGATCGTCGGCATCCTCGACCGCGAGATGGGCGGCGCCTATCCGGAGATCCGCACCAACCGCGGAATGGTCGAGCAGACGATCCTGGCGGAAGAAAAGCAATTCGACGCGGTGTTGACCGACGGCCTTCCACGGCTCGAGAAGGCGCTGGACGAGGCAGCGGCGCGGGGCTCGGTGGTGCCGGGCGACGTCGCCTTCCGCCTGTACGACACCTACGGCCTGCCCAGGGAATTCATCGAGGACATGATCGAGGCGCGCACGCTGACGCTCGATCGCGAGGGTTTCGACGCCGCGATGAATGGACAGCGCGACAAGGCGCGCGCGAAGAGCAAGTTTGGAACGCTGGCCGCGGCGGCCGACGCAACGTTCCACACCAGGCCGGGCGTGCAGTCGCTGCCCGACGCCTTTCGCGGCTACGACGCGACGACGGTGAATACCCAGATCGTGGAACTGCTCGACGCCAACCGTCAGAGCGTCGATGCGCTCAACGAGGGCGACGAAGGCTTCGTGGCGCTCGCTGAAACGCCGTTCTATCTCCAGGCGGGCGGCCAGGTCTCGGATGCGGGTGCGCTGACCGGTCCGCATGGCGAGGCTGCCGTCTCGGACGTCACCCGTGCGCCGGAGATGCCGCGCTTCCATTTCGTCAAGGTCACCCGCGGCGTCCTGAGCTATCGAGACCTGGTGACGGCGAGTGTCGATTCGGCGCTTCGCGACGCGACGCGCAGACACCACACCGCCACGCACCTGCTGCACGCGGCGCTGCGCCAGGTGCTCGGCTCGCACGTGAAACAGGCGGGATCGCTCGTAGCACCGGACCGCCTGCGATTCGACTTCGTCCACTTCAGCGCCCTCACCCGCGAGCAGCTCCTCGACGTCGAGCGCATCGTCAACGAGCAGGTGCTGAAGAACATGGCCGTGCAGACCGACGTGAAGAACACGCAGGAGGCGATTGCTGCCGGCGCGATGGCGCTGTTTGGCGAGAAGTACGGCGACAACGTGCGCGTCGTCTCGATCCCGGGCTTCAGCACGGAACTGTGCGGCGGCACGCACGTGCGCGCGACCGGTGACATCGGCCTGTTCGCTATCGTGTCGGAAGGCGGCGTCGCGGCCGGCACGCGCCGCATCGAGGCGACCACCGGCCTCGAGTCGGTGAAGGCATTCCAGCGGGACCGCGACGAGCTCGCGGCTGCAACGTCGGCGCTCAACGCGCGTCCCGGCGAGCTGTCGGCCAGGATCGGCGCGCTGCAGGACGAGAACAAGCGCCTCGCCCGCGAGCTGCAGCAGGCGAAGATGAAGGCCGCGATTGGCGGCGGTGGCGGTGCGGGTCAGACTGACGAAGGCGTGGACGTGGCTGGCGTGAAGCTGATTGCGCGTGAAGTCAGCGGCCTCGACAAGGACGGCCTGCGCGCGCTCGTTGACCGCCTCCGCGACCAGATCAAGAGCGGTGTCGTCGTCCTCGCTGCGCCGTCGGACGGCAAGATTTCGGTGGTCGTCGGTGTGACGCCAGACCTGACGAAGAAAGCGCCCGCGGGCGAAATCGTGAAGCAGTTGGCGCCGCTCGTCGGCGGCCGCGGCGGCGGCCGCGCCGACTTCGCGGAAGCGGGCGGCAAGGACCCCTCAAAGGTTGCCGAGATGCTCGCCGCCAGCCGCGGCGTGATCGAAAGGCTATTGTCTCCGGAGGCCTGAAGGCCTCCGGTTACCCGGATCGCACTTCCAGTTGATCTTAGGCCGACTGGCCGCGGTGCCGTTTTCGAAGACGCTCACGTTGGGCAAGCCAATCCCACAGCACGACCGCTCCGACTGACAGTACGATTCCGCCGAGGAGGATGAATAGACCGGTTGGGTCACTCATGATTTACTCCTTCCCGCCAGGATCAACGTGAAGACGCCGAGCACTGCCCATGCGGCGGCACCAGCCGCAGCGACCGCAATCGAAAAAGGTCGATCGGCAAGGAACTGACCGAAGACCATCCCGCCGGCCGCGACGTTTGCCATATCCGGCACTTTATCGACAATGACTCGCCGTTGTCCCTCGGTCAACTCTAGCATCGTCACTCTCCACGCGCCGAGAGGAAGCGAATGGCGTGCCCGCCATAACATTGGACAATCGGGCTCGTCCGTGCGCAATTCAGGCAGATTCTGCGTCGCAGGCCTACCTCACGAATCGCATTTTTTTCACTCCTCATCTCCGCCGCAGAACAACGCCACGTCTAGGCGGAACGCGCGACGGGTCGGCCCGTCTCCGGGTTGCGCTTGCGGACCACGCGCTGCCACCACATGATCCCGCCGGTCACAAACATCACCGCAGGCGCGAGTCCGAGGACGACCCAGAGAATTTGGAGCGGGATGTTGCGCCAGCGACCGAAGTGCAGCCGCGTCATCCACAGCATCCCCGTCTCTATCCAGAGCGCAATCTTGCCGTCGCCCTCCGGGCCCGCGAAATAGTCCATGGCTGCTGTGAATGGATCGGGCATCCCGAGGTAGACGCCGGAAAAAGCCCAGACGAACAACAGCGCGAACATCCAGAAGCCGAGCGCGCTGTGCAGATCGAAGTTCACCCGGCGCCAGCCCGCGTTCCACTTGACCGACACGCCGCGGCGCCACCGCATCGAGCCGGGCCACCAGACGACGGCGCCGGTGAGACAGAGCACGGTGACGATCGCGCTCAGAAACCCATTCCACCAGCGCCCGGTCCGGTCGAACAGCAGCTCGTCGTGCAGGTTCACCATCCACAACAACGCGCGTGACCGCCAGGGGAACGAGTCGCCGAGATCCTCGCCGGTGTAGGGGTTGAACAGCCGCTCCTTCGACTCGTCGCCCCGCTTCATCTCCACCAGAATCGAAGGGTTGCGCGGTCGTATGCCTTCGCTGACGAAGGTCACGGTATAGCCGGGATAGAGCGCCAGGGCGCGCTGGGTAATCTGTTCAGTCGTGAGCACCGTCGCGTTCTCGTCAAACGCCGGCTGCGGCGTCCGAAACGCCCGGTCCATCTCCACCCTGAACACGAGCGCGCTGCCCGTCACGCTCAGCATGACGATGTAGAGCCCGAGAGCCAGGCCAATCCAGAGGTGCACCTGAAATGCCGCCCTGCGCAGAAATACCGTCTGAGGCTGCCGCACCCATCGCCGCCACCACGTCATCCGATTCTCCTCGCCGTAACTACCACCTGAACAGTGCTTTGCGCAGAAATTGGCTTGGAAACGCCCGCCAGAAACTCATCGGTTCCGCCGCATGATATCTGACTAACGTCAGGGCGGTTCTGCGCCGATATTACGGGAGACTCCCGAGGCGTTGAACTGTACGTTAAGCTCTTGAATCTCAGCGGTTTCCAACGAATGCTCATCAGAACGCTCCTGCTCGTGACGTGCGCGGCACTGCTCTGGCCCGGCGAGGCCGATGCCCAGATCTACGCGTGGCGCGACGCCAACGGCAACATGGTGCTGTCGGATCGCCGCCAAAGCGACGATGCGAAGACCTACGCCGTGCCCAATGCGCCCACGCTGCGTTCCACCCGGCCCAGCGCGGCGCCGCGCATCCGCGCGCAGTACGAGCCGCTGGTGCTCGAGCACGCGCGTTCGCAAGGCGTCCGTCCCGATCTCGTTCGCGCCGTCATCCAGGTGGAGTCAGGATTCAATCCGCGCGCGCGGTCGCCGAAAGGCGCCATGGGCCTCATGCAGCTCATGCCCGGCACGGCGATGGAGCTTGGCGTGCGCAACGCGTTCGACCCGGCCGAGAACATCCGCGGCGGCACGGCGTACCTGCGACAGTTGCTCGACCGCTACAGCGGCGATGAGACGCTGGCGCTGGCCGCCTACAATGCCGGCTACGGCGCCGTCGATCGCCACGGCCGCAAGGTCCCGCCCTTCCAGGAAACACGCGATTACGTGAAGAAGGTCGGCTCGTTTGCAAGCCTCGAGACCGCCCCGGCGGAACCGACGCCCGGAAAGCGCGTGATCTACAAGCGGATCGACATCGTCAATGGCCAGCCGGTTGCGCACTACTTTTCCGACCGCCCGTCCTCGGGCCCGTACGAGATTCTCTCGCGCTAGCCTGCTGCTGGCCGTCGCGCTCGTCGCGACCGGAGGCCTCGTCATCCCCGGAGGTCTGAATGCCTCCGGCTACCCTCTCCAATCCGAAACGCTTCCTGCTTCACTCCAGTCCATGGTCGATACCGAACGCGCGTTTGCCGCGCGCGCGAAGGTGGTCGGCTGGAAGCAAGCCTTCCTCGAGTATTTCGCCGACTCCGCGATCGGCTTCGATGGCGATAACGCCGGCTCGGCCAGGGATCAGATCCGGACGCTGCCAGATCCGCCGAAGGACATGCAGTTGCTGTGGGAGCCGCGGCATGGCGACGCCGCGGCCAGCGGCGAGCTTGGCTACCTGACGGGCCCCTCCACCAGCATCAATCCGGCGCAAAACAACGGCGCGCCGCGGCATGGCAGCTACGCGTCCGTCTGGAAGCGGCAGGCAGACGGCCGCTACAAGGTCGTCATCGACGTGGGCGTGACCACGCCGGCACCGGCGCCGTTTGCTCCCGGCTTCACCCGCCCGCCGCAGGGGCCGCGCCATGCCGGGAATGACACCCTCGAGACCGCCGCCGGGTCGCTGCGCGAGGCCGACGCCGCGCTGACCACGGCCGCCCTCGGCAATCGCGCGGCTGGCTATCGCGGCCGTCTGGCCGAAGGGGCCCGGCTGCACTACCCGAATGTGCTGCCAGTCGTCGGCGAGACCGCCATCCTGTCGTGGCTCGGCACGCAGCCGTCGCTCTCGGCGGGCGAGACGCGGTATGCGGAAGCAGCGCGATCGGCCGACCTTGGCTATACCTGGGGCAGCTACGCGGCCCCTGCCGCGGGCAACGATCCAGCCCAGAAGGGCTTTTACACGCGTGTCTGGACCCGTGGGCGGGACGGGGTCTGGAAAGTCGCCCTGGACGTGCTGCAGCCCCAATAACCCCGGGCACGTAGTACAATCACGTTTTCTTAGAGAGAGGAAGTCCGCAACGTGGCCAAGCGTACGAAGTCAGCGCTCAAAGCAAACCGGCAGAACGTCAAGCGCCGGGAACACAACCGTTCGATGCGCACCAAGCTCCGCACCGCGCTCAAGGCGATCCGGGCATCGCTCGATGCCAAGGACCTGAGCGGCGCGAAAGAGGCGCTGAGCAAGACCGCGTCGATCGTAGACAAGATGGCCACCAAGGGCATCATTCACCGCAACACGGCGGGCCGCTACAAGTCGCGGCTGGCGTTGCGGTTGAAGTCGGGCGCAAGCGCGTAAGGGCCGGCTAGAGCCGGCCCGCACGTCGCGTTCCACACAACTCCACCACCAACCGCTCCAGCAGAATGCGGGGATCGCCGCCCGACGACTTGAGGGCGAGGTCCGTTCGCAGCAGCGCCTCGATCGCCGCGCCAAGGCGCGGCCCCGGTACCTTTTCAGCGGCGAGACGGAGCTGCCCGAGCACCATGAAGGGCGGCGCGCCGGCATCGAGCGACAGCCCGAGCTCGCGCAGCGCTTCGGCCGCGTCGTTGCGGCCGATCGCATTCGCGATCCCCCAGTCGGCCTGCGCCTCCGGACCCGCCGGCACCGCCTGCCGCGCATCCTCGGCGGTGATCGTCGGCTGCCCCATGGCATACAGCGCAAGGCGCTCGATCGCGCCGCGCAGGCGGACGATGTCGAGCCCGGTTCGCTCCACCAGCGCACGCGAGGTCGCGGGG
This sequence comes from Acidobacteriota bacterium, assembly GCA_947465645.1. The sequence goes on from CANIBQ010000016.1 coordinate 14,556, forward strand.
TCGAGCGTGATGCCTTCTTTCGCGGCGCGCGCCTTCACCCAGCGCTCGGCGTCGCCGGCGTCGTCGATCGTCCCGCAATCGACCACGTGCGCCTCTTTGACGAGGATCTTGACCAGGCGCCGGCGCATGTCGACCGGTCCGCACACGAACACGACGGTCGCGTGGGCCGGCGGATGCTTGACGAACTCCTCGAGGCGCTCGAGCTCCTCTTCGGCCGCCTTGCTCTCGCGCTTCGGGATGAGGAGCTTCTCTGCCTCGTGAATCACGACCACCCGCCTGGGGGCCATCATCGGCAGCGTGCCCGCGGCGTGGAGCAGGTCGTCCACCTTGGCCTCGCCGCCGTAGAGGTGATCGACGTTGAACGCCCGCAGCCCTTCGTCCACCATCTCGGTAAAGTCGTTGGCGACCGCCGTCTTCTCCATGTCGTCGGCGCCGACGAGCATATAGAGCGGCGCAGTCTCCCCGGAGGCGACCTGCTTGCGCAGCGCGGCCGGCGTCAAGGGAGGCATCAGAACGCTTCGAGAATGGCGGTCACCACCGAGCGGGCGATGTCGCTCGAGATGCGGTCGAACGAGCTGCGCTCCTGGGTGAGAAATTCGGCGCCCTCGAGCGCGACGTTGCTGCGGGTGCTCAACTCGTACTCCTCTCGGAAGGTCAGCGCCTGATTCGACCAGAGCACCTGCGTCGTTCTCGCATCGATGAACTCCACGCGCATCGTCAGCGTGAACAGGTAGCGCGATGCGAGCTGTTGCTCGGTGAATCCCACCGGCTGCACGGTGATCGAGGTCACGGCGCCGGTGACGATCGCATCGGCTCCAGGCGCCTCCGGAATGACCGCGTACTTGCCGCGGCCGATGAACTCGGTCCGGATCTTCTCGGTGAGCACCTGCTCCACCTGAAAAAACGTACTGAGATTCTGCAACTGGGGAACGCCGACGACGCGGATGTAGTCGGGCAGGAAGGACCCGCGTCCGGCCAGCGCATAGCCGCAGCCCGAAGAGGCCAGTGCCAGGACGAAGACGAGCGACGGGGCGAATCTATTGAACGACAATCGACACCAGTCTTCCCTTCGCCACCACGACCTTCTTCACCGTCTTCCCCGCCGTATGCGTCATCACCGTCGGGTCGGCGAGCGCCAGCTTCTCGAGGTCTGATTCCGACGTCTCCGCCGCGACGGTGAGGCGTGCGCGCACCTTGCCGTTGACCTGCACGGGGATGACGATCTCGTCGGCCTTCGCGACGTCGGCCCTGAACTCCGGCCAGGTCGCGGCCGCCAGCGTCTCGCCGTGGCCGATCATGTCCCACATCTCCTCGGCCATATGCGGCGCGAACGGCGCGAGCATCCGAATCAGCGCCTCGCAGGCCTCGCGGACCACGCAGATCGTTTCGCGGCGCTCGACCTCACCGGCACGATCGACGTCCTCGTCGGCGTGGCGGCCAGGGCCGCCCGTGACCGTCTGCTCGCCGAACGCGTAGAGGTCGTTGACGAGCTCCATCATGGCGGAGACGGCCGTGTTCAACTGCTGCCGCTGCTCGATGTCCTGAGTGACGCGGCGAATGGTCTCGTGCGTCTTCCGCCGCAGCGCCCGCTCGGCTGCGTTGAGCGTGTCGCACCCGTCGGGACTGGCGATGCCATCTCCCGCGACGGTCTCGTTCCAGTGGTCGACGAAGCGCCACACCCGGGCCAGGAAGCGGAAGCTCCCTTCGAGGCCCGAGTCGCTCCACTCGACCTCTTTCTCCGGCGGTGCCACGAACATCACGTAGAGCCGCAGCGCGTCGGCGCCGTACTTCTGCAGCATCGAGTCGGGATCGACGACGTTGCCCTTGGACTTCGACATGACCGCGCCGTCTTTGAGCACCATCCCCTGCGTGAGGAGCTGCGTGAACGGTTCGCTGTGGTCCACCAGGTCGATGTCGCGGAACACGCGCGCGAAAAACCGCGAGTAGATCAGGTGCAGGATCGCGTGCTCGACGCCGCCGCTGTAGAAGTCCACGGGCAGCCAGTACTTCACCGCCGCCGGGTCGAAGGGCATCGTGCCGTTGCGCGGGTCGGCGAAGCGGTAGAAGTACCAGGACGAGTCCACGAACGTGTCCATCGTGTCGGTCTCGCGCCTCGCCGGACCGCCGCACGTCGGGCACTTCACGTTGACGAACTCCGGCACCTGCGCGAGCGGCGAATCGCCGCGCCCGGTGAACTCGGTAATCCTGGGCAGCTCCACGGGAAGCTGGTCGTCCGGCACCGGCACGATGCCGTCTTTCTCGCAGTAGATCATGGGGATCGGCGTGCCCCAGTACCGCTGCCGTGAAATGCCCCAGTCTTTGAGCCGGTACTGCACGGTGCCTTCGCCGATGCCCCGCTCCCTGGCGGCGCCGATCATCTTCTTCTGCGCGTCAGCGGAGGCCAGCCCCGAATATTCCCCTGAATCGACCAGCGTGCCGAAGGCTTCGGCCGACTCGGTCATCGCGTCGGCGGACTGCGGCTTGCCGTCAGGTGTGATGACCACGCGAATCGGCAGGTTGAACTTCCGGGCGAACTCGAAATCGCGCTGGTCGTGGGCCGGGACCGCCATCACGGCGCCGGTGCCGTACTCGCCGAGCACGAAGTTGGCCACCCAGATCGGGATCGGCTGCCTGGTGAAGGGATTGATCGCCCGGCGCCCGGTATCGAACCCCTGCTTCTCGATCTCTCCACTCATGCGGGCCGCGCGGTCCTGCAGGCGGAAGTCGAGTGCCATCTTGCGAAACCCTTCAGGGTCAGGCGACGTCTCGGCAAATGTCGCGACGAGCGGGTGTTCGGGGCCGAGCAGCGCGAACGTGGCCCCGAAGATCGTATCGATGCGGGTGGTGAAGACCTCGAAGGCGTCCGGGCTCTGGGCTTTAGGCTCTGGGCTTTGGGGTTCGACGGCGAACTTGACGCGCGAGCCTTCCGACCGTCCGATCCAGTTCCGCTGCATCGTCAGAACTTTTTCGGGCCATCCCTGGAGCGCCGCCGTGGCGTCGAGGAGCTCGTCGGCATACGCCGTGATGCGGAAGCACCACTGTTCCAGGTCGCGCATCTCGACCGGCGTGCCGCAGCGCCAGCAGCCGCCGTCCACCACCTGTTCGTTGGCGAGCACGGTGTTGTCCACCGGGCACCAGTTCACCGACGACTTGCGGCGATACGCCAGGCCCTTCTCGAACATCCGTATGAAGAGCCACTGGTTCCACTTGTAGTACTCCGGGTCGCAGGTCGCGAACTCACGCTCCCAGGCGTAACTGATGCCGAGGCGCTGGAGCTGCCCCTTCATGTGCGCGATGTTGCTGCGCGTCGAGACCTCGGGATGGATGCCGTTCTTGATCGCGGCGTTCTCAGCCGGAAGTCCGAAGGCGTCCCAGCCGAACGGATGCAGGACGTTATAGCCGCGCATCCGCTTCATGCGTGCCATCACGTCGCCGATGATGTAGTTGCGGACGTGGCCGACGTGGGCGTGTCCGGATGGATACGCGAACATCTCGAGGCAGTAGAACTTCGGCCGCGCGGGGTCGACCGACACCTCGAAAGCGCGAGATGCCGCCCACTTGTGCTGCCACTTCTTGTCGAGTTCCTGAGGACGATAATCCATGTTCAAAGTGCAGGGTGCACGGTGCACCGGTGCGAGTGCACGGTGCAGGTGCACGGTGCATCTGTGCGAGTGCACGGTGCAGGCGCACTGGCACCATGCACGATGCAGGTGCACTGGCACCATGCACAGTGCACGTGCACCTTGAACGATTATATCGTCCAGTAATTGCGAAGATGAGGAAGAACCGCCGCCAGGCATGCGTCGCCGCGCGGTGTGGGGCCTGCCGGCGCGGGCAGCTTCTCGAGTGTGGTGTCGCCGGCGAGCGCGGCAATCGTGCTCCGCAGCGACTCGGCGAGCGCCTTCAGGTCGTAGCCGCCCTCGGTCACAGCCACGACGCGTCCCGCGCAGCACTCGTCGGCCACCGACGCAATCAAGGCGGTCAGCCGGCCAAACTGCGGAGCTGTCACGCGCATGCCGCCCAGCGGATCGTCCACGTGCGCATCGAAGCCCGCGGAGATCAGGATCAGCTCAGGCTTGAACTGGCGGAGCACCGGCAAGACCGCCGCGATGTACACGCGGTCGTGATCCGCGTCGGTGGCGCCGGCTTCGAGCGGCAGGTTGACGGTGAAGCCGGTTCCGGCCTCCCTGCCGATCTCATTGGCCGCGCCGGTGCCCGGGTAGAAGGGAAACTGGTGCGACGAGACGAACAGGACAGACGGATCTTCGTAGAACGTCCACTGCGTGCCATTGCCGTGGTGCACGTCGTAATCGACGATGGCGACGCGCGACAGGCCGCGGGCCCGGGCATGCGCCGCCGCGATCGCCACGTTGTTGAACAGGCAGAACCCCATCGCTCGATTGCGCTCGGCGTGATGACCCGGCGGCCGAATCATCGCGAGCGCGCGGGAGCGCGGCCCACCGTCCAGCACGTGATCGACAGCGCCGGCACCCGCTCCGGCGGCCAGCAACGCCACCTCGTAGGTGTCGTTGGACGTGTAGGTATCGGGATCGAGCGCCACGGCGCGGCCGGCGGTCTCCCTGATCAGCCCGAGGTACTCGCGGTCGTGCACCCGGGCCAGCTCGTCCTCGGTCGCCGGCCGGGGCTCGACGACGCGTCCGCCGGTCTGGCGGAATTCCGACGCCACCACCTGCATCACCTCGGCACGCTCGACGCGCTCGGGGTGACCGGGGGGATTCAGGTGATCGGCAAAGCGGTCGGACGTGAAGACGGCCAGGGACACGGATGGGATTGTACGAGAAGAACCGTTCGCACAGCTCCGCGTCTCCGCGCAGCAGGACGGTTCATTCACGGTCAGGGCGCAACGCCTTCGCGGGCGGCGCTATGTTACAGTGGCACCCCGTCGGAGGAACTCATGGCGCGTTTCAACTGGTTGGGTACTGCGCACAACCAGCCGCCGACCGCGATGTCCCGGCCGCGATAACGGAGCGGCCGGACGTGATCGGGGAAGGAGATACCACAAGATGGCCAAGACCGGGCGAAACGATCTGTGTCCCTGCGGAAGCGGAAAGAAATACAAGAAGTGTCACGAGGCCGGCGACGGCGCGACTCGCAGCCGCATGCTGATGATCGTGGTGGGCGGCGCGGTGCTGGCTGCCATCGCCATCGGCCTCGTGTCGTACAACAGCGACCCGGCAACCGGAGACAGCGTCCGCGTCTGGGACCCGGCGCACGGGCACTATCACAACGCGGCCGGAGTGCAGGTTCCTTAGGCTCTGGGCTTTGGGCTCTCGGCTCTAGCAAGCATCTCGAGCGTCGTGGCCTCGAGCGACTTCAGGCTTGATTCGAGCCGCAGCCGCTGCTCCTCTACCTTCGCGTCGCTCGCATCGGCTGGCACGCTCAGCGGCTCGCCGATCGCCAGCGCCACGGTGCTGAAGGGTTTCGGGATCTGCGTTCGGTCCCAGCTCTTGAGCGTCCAGTGGCGTGATGACTCCGCGTGAAACGGCAACACCGGGTTACCGGTGGCCTTCGCCAGCCAGATCGCGCCAGGCTGCGCCACGCGCGCGGGGCCGCGTGGACCGTCCAGCGTAAAGCCAGCCGCCTTGCCGGCTTCCATGTCGCGCTTGAGCTGCAGCAGCGCCTTCAATCCGCCGCGCGAGGTGGACCCGCGCGCGGTGCCGTAGCCGAACCGCTCGATGATCCGCGCGATCCATTCACCGTCGAAGTTCTCGCTGGTGATGACGATGATGCCGCGCCGGCGGAAATAGAAGGTCGCGGGAAGAATGCGGCCGTGCCAAAAGGCCATGACCGGCTGGCGGCCGGACGCCGCGATCGCGTCGAGGTGCTCGCGCCCTTCGACCCTCCAGCGCAAGGTCTGTCCGAGCGCGTTGATGAGTGGATAGCCGAGGCCTGCAATGGCTGCAACCTCGGTCCGCTTTCGCCGCGATAATCGCCAATCACTGTCCATTTGTCTTCGCGAGGGCTGAAGCCCCCGCGCTACTGGACCCCATTCTCCTGTAGCCGCGGCAGGTCACATTCCGGTGTATTGCGGACCGCCTCCGCCCTCGGGCGGCACCCAGGTGATGACCTGGTACGGATCCATGATGTCGCAGGTCTTGCAGTGCACGCAGTTGCTGGCGTTGATCTGCAGACGGGGCGTGCCGTCGGCCTCGTGGACGATTTCATAGACGTTGGCCGGGCAGAAGCGCAGGCACGGGTGGCCGTACTCATCGCCGCAGATCGAACTGCACACGTCGGTGTGCACGAGCAGGTGCGGTGGCTGATCCTCGTCGTGGGCGGTGCCGGAAAAGTGCACGTTGGTCGCCTTGTCGAACGTGAGCTTGCGATCGACGGGCACGGCGATCGGCTCGGTGCGACCGGAGCCTTGCTCGATGCGGCGCGGACCTTCACGGTCCGCGAGACGCAATTTCTCCATGCGCTCGTGGCCAGGCTCCCCCTTCAGGTCCTTCACCCACCAGCCCCTGGTGAAGAGCGACACGCCGGCGAACAACATCCCGGCGAACAGTCCGTAGCTGAACGCCTGGTGGACGTTGCGCACTGGATAGAGCTCGGCCCGCACCGGGCTCGCGTCGATCCGGTCCTGGTATCGCTTGAGGCTCGAGGCCGAGGTGTCCCCCGCGCGCACGGCCTCCAATGCGGCCTCGGCCGCCAGCATCCCCGTCCGCATGGCGAGGTGGATGCCTTTGAGGCGCAGCGCGTTGAGAAATCCGCCGGCATCCCCCGCGATCAACCCGCCGTCCATGTACGGCTGCGGGATGCTGTTCCATCCGCCCTCTGGCAGCGCCTTGGCGCCATAGCGGACCATGTGCCCACCGTCGAGCAGCGCCTTCATGAAGGGGTGCCGCTTGAAGCGGTTGAACGCGGCGTGCGGATCGAACAGCGGATCCTTGTAGTCGAGTCCGACGACGAAGCCAACCGACAATCGCCCTTCGGGCATGGCGTAGACGAATCCGCCGCCGAACTCTTCCTGCCGGAGCGGATACCCCATGGTGTGGAAGACCGTGCCCGCGGCCATACGATCGGCGGGCACGTCCCACAGTTCCTTGATCCCAAGGGCGAACACTTCGGGAGCGCGGCCCTTGCCCAGTTGCAGCCGCCGCAGCAGCTCTTTGGTCAGGTTGCCGCGCACACCGTCACAGAAGATCGTCACCTTCGCCCGGATGTCCGGACCTGGCTCGAAATTGGACTTCGGTTCACCCGTCTTCCCGATGCCGCGATCGCCGGTGCGCACGCCGATCACGCGCGAGCCGTCCATCAGGACGGCCTGTGCGGCGAAACCGCTGAAGATGTCGATCCCCGCGGCCTCGACCTGCGCCGACAACCAGCGGACAAACGCGTTCAGCGAGATGATGACGTTGCCGTGATTGCGCAGCGGCGGCGGCATGACGGGTAACGAGACCTTCGACTTCTGCGTGAGGAAGTACACCGCGTCGCGGTGCACCTCCACGGCAACAGGAGCGCCCTGTGCCACGTAGTCAGGGATCAGATCGCGAAGGGTCGAGAGATCGAGGATTGCGCCCGAAAGGGCGTGCGCGCCGGCCTCGCGCGCCTTCTCCAGCACCGCGATCGACAGCGGCTCGCCGCCCTTCTCTTTCTGCAACTGCGAAAGTCGAAGCGCCGCTGACAACCCCGCCGGACCTCCCCCGACGATCAGGATGTCGACGTCGAGGGATTCGCGCTCCATCAGTGGCCAGTTGCCGGTTGTCGGTTGTCAGTCGTAGGACCAGGCCGACAACTGCCAACTGACAACTGATGCCTACTCACTCTTTGTCGAGCTCCGCGATGATGGCTGGGACGATCTCGAACAGATCGCCGACGATGCCGTAGTCGGCCACCTCGAAGATCGGCGCTTCGGCATCCTTGTTGATTGCGACGATGGTGCGCGAGCCCTTCATGCCGACCAGATGCTGGATCGCCCCGGAGATGCCGAGCGCGACATAGAGCTTCGGCGCGACCGTCTGGCCGGAACTGCCGACCTGCCGCTCCATCGGGAGCCAGCCGTTGTCGCAGATCGGGCGAGAGGCCGCCAGCTCGGCGCCCATCGCGACCGCGAGCTGCTTCGCGAGCGCGATGTTCTCCTGCGCCTTGATGCCGCGGCCGACGGCCACGATCAGTTCGGCCCGACCGAGATCCACGGCCTGCTTGATTTCCTGGACAGGCGGCTCCGGCTTCTGGCGGATGGACGCCGCATCGATCTTCACCGGGGTCCTGGTGATGGTGGCCGCCGTTCCCTTCTGCACCGCGTCGGCACGGAACGCGCCAATCTGGAACGTCACAAACCACGGCCCCTCACCCACAGGTCGCACTTCGGCGGCGAGCTTGCCCTGGAACATCTGGCGCATGAACGTCGCGTTCGCGCCGGTGCCCTTGATGCCGGTCACGTCGGTGATGAGCGACTTGCGAAGGCGTCCGGCCAGGAGCGGTGCAAAATCTCGCGCCTGATAGGTGTGCGGGAGCAGCACATACGTCGGCATCGCCGCCCGGATCAGGCCGCCGAGCGCCATGGCGTAGGCATCGGGGGTGTACGGATCGAGCGCGCGGTCCTCAGCCACGAGCACCTCGCCGACGCCTGCGGCGGCCAGTTCCTGAGGGACGTTCCCGGGCGCCGCGCCCAGGACGACGATCTTGATGGGCATCCCGGCGGCGAGCGACTGCGCGGCGGCCAGCGTCTCCCAGGTCGCGCGATTGAGCGTGCCGTCGCGCTGCTCGGCGATGACGAGAATCACAGGACCCTCGCCTCTTCCTTGAGCCGCCGCACGAGCTCCGCGGCGGCCGCTTCCGGCGAACCGCCAATCATCTGCGTCTGCTTGCTGCGCGTTGGCAACGCCAGTGCGACGATCTGCTGCGTCGGCTGAAGCCCCGGAGGCACCGTCACTCTCGTGATCTCGCGGTTCTTGGCCGCCATGATCCCTTTCAGCGTCGCGTAGCGAAGCTGGTTGATGCCGCTCTGGATGGTCAGCAGCGCCGGCAGCGGGATGACGATGCGCTGGAACCAGCCGCCTTCGAGCTCGCGGTTCACGCGCACGTGGCTGCCGTCCTGGATCTGGACTTCCATGATGATCGTCGAATGCGCCATGTCGAGGCGCTCGGCGAGGACGACGCCCATCTGGCCGTGGCCCTGGTCATCGGACTGCAGGCCGGTCAGCACCAGGTCGAATTTTTCCTCCGCCATCGCGAAGGCGAGCGCATCGGCGATCACGACCGCATCGGCGGATGCGAGCGAGTTGTCCTCGACGTGGATGGCGCGGTCGGCGCCGCGGGCCAGCGCCTCGCGGAGCACCTGCTGCACGCGCACGGGGCCGGCCGAACAGACCACCACTTCGCCGCTGTGACGCTCGCGCAGGCGCAGCGCCTCTTCCAGCGCGTACGCGTCCGGCTCGTTCATCTCGTAGCTGACGTCCCTCTCGCGGATCCAGCTCTTGTCGTCGTTGAGACGAGGCTGCCACTCCCGGGTGGGCACCTGCTTGATACAGACGGCAATCTTCATAAAGCGGCACGTCCTTCACTGCTCCAACACGCCGAGGCTCCGAGGCGCCGAGATGAACAAGACATATTCTTCCTCCGCGCCTCGGTGTCTCGGTGTGCCGTGGCGGTGATCACGCCTCGTATTTCTTGAAAAGCAGCGCGGCATTGGTGCCGCCGAAACCGAAGGAATTGGAGAGCGCGTACGTGATCGACATGCGGCGGCTCGTATGCGGCACGTAATCGAGGTCGCACTCCGGATCCGGGTTGTCGAGGTTGATCGTCGGCGGCACGATCTGCTCGTGCACGGCGAGCGCGCTGATACCCGCCTCGAGACCGCCGGCGCCGCCGAGCAGGTGGCCGGTCATCGACTTGGTCGACGAGATGACCAGCTTGCGGGCGTGGTCGCCGAAGCAGCCCTTGATGGCCAGCGTTTCCAGCTTGTCGTTGAAGGGCGTCGAGGTGCCGTGCGCGTTGACGTAGTCGACCTGGTCCGGCCGGATCCCGGCCTTGCGGATCGCCATCGCCATCACCCGGCGGGCGCCGTCGCCATCCTCCGACGGCGCGGTCATGTGGAAGGCATCGGCCGACGACCCGTAGCCGACGAGCTCGGCGTAGATCGCCGCGCCGCGGCGCTGCGCATGCTCGAGCTCCTCGAGCACCAGGACGCCGGCGCCCTCGCCGATGATGAAGCCCTCGCGGTCTTTGTCGAACGGCCGGCTGGCGCGCGCCGGCTCGTCGTTGCGGGTCGAGAGCGCGCGCATCGACGCGAACCCGCCCACGCTCATCGGCGTGATGGCCGCCTCCGACCCGCCGGCGATCATCGCGTCGGCGTCGCCGCGCTTGATGATCTCGAACGACTCGCCGATGGCGTGCGCCGACGCCGAGCAGGCGGTGCAGGTCGCCAGGTTCGGCCCCTTGGCCCCGAACCTGATCGAGACCTGCCCCGCGGCGAGGTTGATGATCGCCGAGGGTATGAAGAAGGGGGAGATCTTGCGCGGGCCGCCGGCCAGCAGCGCCTCGTGCTCGCGCTCGATGGTGATGAACCCGCCGATGCCCGAGCCGATGAACACGCCGACGTTGGGCGCGTTCTCCGCGGTGATCTGCAGTTTCGAGTCGTCCATCGCGAACTGCGACGCCGCAATCGCGTACTGGATGAAGAGGTCCATCTTCTTGACGTCCTTCTTCTCGACGAACTGCAGCGGATCGAACCCCTTGACCTCGGCCGCAATGCGCGCGGCAAACGCGCTCGCGTCGAACTTGGTGATCGGGCCAACGCCGCTCGTGCCCGCCAGCAGCGCGGTCCAGTTCGCGCCGGTGCCGATCCCGAGCGACGATACCAGGCCGATGCCGGTGATGACGACTCGCCTACTCAAAATCCCTCCTGGGTACCGGCTATCCCTTCTTGCTCTTCGCGTGCGAGTCGATGTAGTCGATCGCCTCCTTCACGCGGGTAATCTTCTCGGCGTCCTCGTCCGGGATCTCGATGCCGAACTCCTCTTCAAACGCCATCACGAGCTCCACCGTGTCGAGCGAGTCGGCCCCGAGGTCGTCCACGAACGACGCGTCCGGAGTCACTTCTTCTTCATCGACTCCGAGCTGTTCCACGATGATGCTCTTTACCTTGTCTGCAACCGCCATTGAGCCTCCTAAAACGTGCATTGTGCACCGTGCACGGTGCGGGTGCATGATGCACTCGCACTCTGCATTGTGCACCGGGCACGGTGCACTTACATGTACATGCCGCCGTTGACGGCGAGTACCTGACCTGTAATATACGACGCCTCATCGGAGGCGAGAAAACAAACCGCAGCCGCGACGTCCGCGGTCGTACCCAGCCGCCCGAGCGGGATGTGCGAGGTCCAGTCGACCTGGGCCTTGTCGGTGATCGCCTTGGTCATCTCGGTGTCAATCAACCCTGGCGTCACCACGTTCACCGTGATATTGCGCGACGCCAGCTCGCGCGCCAGCGCCTTGCTGAATCCGATCAGGCCGGCTTTCGACGCCGCGTAATTCGCCTGCCCGGCATTGCCCATCTGTCCCACGACCGAGCTGATGCTGATGATGCGGCCGCTGCGCTGCTTGACCATCGGCTTGACCACCGCCTGCGTGCAGGTGAACGCCGACGTCAAGTTGGTGGCAATCACCTGGTCCCAGTCGTCGCGCTTCATCCGCAGCATCAGCTGGTCACGGGCAATGCCCGCGTTGTTCACCAGGATATCGATCTGGCCGTGCCGCGCCAGCGTGCCCGCGACGAGCGCGTGGACCGACGCGTCATCGGTGACGTCAACGGTCCCCAGGTCGGCCCGTCCTCCCGCCGCATGGATCGCCTCCACCGCGGCCGCGGCGTTCTCGCCTCGCGCCGCCGCGACCACGTGCGCGCCCCTGGCGGCGAGCTGTGCGGCGATCTCGCGCCCGATGCCCCGCGACGCCCCGGTCACAATCGCAACTTTTCCTGTGAAATCGGCCATGCTGGCGCGACTACGCGCGTAGCGCCGCCTCGATCGGCGCAAGGTCTGCGGACGCGGCGAAGTTGAATATCCGCGCGTCAGCGTGAATCTTCTGCACGAGGCCGCTCAGTACCCGCCCCGGACCCACCTCAACATACGTGGTGACGCCGTCAGACGCAAGGCGCCGTACGACCGATTCCCATTGCACCGGGGCGGAGACCTGCCGCACGAGCGCCTCGATCGCCGCGGCGGCGTCGCGTTTCGGCTCCGCATCGACGTTGGCGACCACCGGCACCCGGGGATCGCGCACCGAGAGCGCGCGCAGCTCCGGCGCCAGCCGTGCCTCGGCGGGCTTCATCATCGCGCAGTGAAACGGCGCGCTGACCGGCAGCGGAATCGCCCGCTTCGCGCCCAGCGCCTTGGCACGCTCCGACGCGCGCTTCACGGCTGCGGTGGCGCCCGCGATCACGACCTGTCCTGGTGCGTTGATGTTGGCGGGGCTCACAACCTGCCCTTCGGCCGCCTCGTCGCACGCCTGCTGCACCAGCTCCGGCGCCAGCCCGAGAATCGCCGCCATGGCGCCCTCACCCACTGGTACGGCTTCCTGCATATAGCGCCCGCGCCGCCGCACCAGCGGCACCGCATCCGCAAACGCCAGCGTTCCCGCCGCCACATTGGCGGAATACTCGCCAAGGCTGTGGCCGGCGACAAAGGCCGGCTCGATGCCGCGAGCCGCAAGCACCCGACATGCGGCCGTACTGACGGTCAGGATCGCCGGCTGCGTGTTCTCGGTCAGCATCAACTGGTCGTCTGGCCCCTCGAAACAGAGACGCGACAGCGCACCGCCGAACGCCGTGTCGGCCTCTTCAAAGGCCGCGCGGGCCTCGGCAAACGACTCTACGAGGTCTTTGCCCATCCCGACCTTCTGGGAGCCCTGTCCGGGAAACAAGAACGCGATCAATGGTGTGGGACCGAGGCGGCGGCGATTTCCTGCTCGACGCGTGGTATGAAGTCGCTGCTGGCAAAGCGGTGGGCCATCGCAATGGCATTACGCACGGCCTTGGCGGACGACCGGCCGTGGCCGACCAGCGCCAGCCCCGCGACGCCCAGGAGCGGCGCGCCGCCGAACTCCGAGTAGTCGACGCGGCGCCGGAACCGGCGGAACGCTCGCCGCGACAAGAGATACCCGACCTGGCTTGAAAACGTGCCCTGCAGCTCGTCGCCCAGCAGCGCCTCGACCGCGTCGACCAGCCCTTCGCTGGTCTTGAGGACGACGTTGCCGGTGAATCCGTCGCAGACGATCACGTCGGCGGACCCGCTGTAGATCTCGCGGCCTTCGATGTTGCCGATGAAGTTGAGCGCCGCGGTCTTCAGCAGCTGGTGGGCGTCGCGGGTCAGCTCGTTCCCCTTGGTCTCCTCCTCGCCAATCGACAGCAGGCCGACGCGGGGGCGCTCGACGCCCAGCGCCAGGCGCGCGTAGACGCTGCCCATGATCGCGAACTGGAGGAGATGGTGCGGCCGGCACTCGAGGTTGGCGCCTGAATCGAGCAGCACCGCGGGACGCTGACGCGTGGGAATGATGGTGGCGAGGGCCGGCCGATCGACGCCGGGAATCATGCCGAATGCGGCGTGGGCCGCCATGACGGTGGCGCCGGTGTTGCCGGCGCTGAAGAGGGCTGCCGCTTCGCGCCGCGCCACGAGCTCGGCGGCAACTCGAATCGAAGCCCTGGGCCGCCGCCGGAGCGTCGCGGCCGGCGGGTCCACCATGCCGACGACGTCAGGCGCCTCGACAATCGAGAGTCCAAGGTCGCGCCAGTCAGCATGGGGGGCGAGGGCCGCTTCGAGCATGGGCGTCGATCCGACCAATGCAATCTCAACCGCCAGGTGACGAACCGCCGCCACGGCGCCGTCAACGGCCGTAGCAGGTGCGTGGTCGCCGCCCATGGCGTCAACGGCGATGCGAATCATGACAGGTGCACGGTGCACAGTGCAGGGTGCAACGGGCGGGTGCTAAGTGCGAGGTGCATGGTGCATGGTGCATGGTGCAGCGTGCAGCGTGCGAGTGCGAGGTGCCTGTGCAAGGTGCCGGCGATACCCGGGTGTGTCGACGCACGCTGCACGTGGCACATTGCACGATGCACTCGCCCGTGCACCGTGCACGTTGCACCATGCACCCGCACGTGCACCGTGCACGCTGCACAGTGCACTATTCCTCGTCTACCGCCCTGACCTGGCGAGCGTTGTAGAAGCCGCAATGCGGGCAGATGCGATGCGACGCCTTGGGCTCGTGGCACTGGGGACACAAGTTGGTCGCCGTCGCGGTCAGGCTGTCATGGGTGCGCCGCTTCGCGGTGCGCGTCTTGGAATGTCTGCGTTTTGGATTAGGCATGTTCTAGGCGACTCTGTTCTGTACGACTCTGTTATCTACGACTCTCGTGACTTGCCGAGACCTCTAAGCGGCGCCAGCCGCGGGTCCTCCCACGCCGGCGCACACTCGCACGACCCGGCGTTGAGGTTGGTGCCGCACTGCACGCACAGGCCGCGGCAGTCTTCCCGGCACAGCGGCTTCATCGGCAGCACCAGGTAAAACTGTTCGCGCATCAGCTCGTTCAAGTCGATCTGGTCGTCCCGGTAGTAACTGGTCTCCAGATCGTTTTCTTCGATCTCGCGGTCTGCCTCGGTCGATGCCTCGGTGGCCGGCAGATACCGCACGTCGAAGGGCGCGTCGACCGCGAGCCCGAACGGCTCGACGCACCGGCTGCACGCCAGCTCCAACTGGGTCTGCACCCGGCCCACGAGGCGGAACCTGTCCTTGTCCTTGTGGATCTCGAACTCCAGCACGACCGGCGCGACGATCCGATACGGATCCGCCTCGTCAGCGACGTCCTGCGGCTGGAACGTCCGGGAGAAGCTGCCGAGCGCCTGACGATACCGGGTGAGGTCTAGCTGCATGACGGTCCGCGTGCCCTGTCGCGAAAAATCGCGCTCGAGACAGACCGTTAATTATAGCTGATTCCACGAGATCGGGCCGATCCAGGGCTTGGGGATGAACAGCCGCTCGTAGAGCGCCACGGCAAACCGATCGGTCATCCCGGCCAGAAAATCGCGCGCGGCGGCATCCAGGCCCTCGGTCTCCAGGATGTGGCGATCGAGAAACTCGTCCGGCCGCTCCCGGACCTTGTCCCAGAGACCGCTCAGGATGCCGGTCGCCTTCTTGAACTCGGCCGTCGCGACCTCGTTTTCGTAGACCGCATCGAACAGGTAGCTCCGCATGGCGAGCGTGGCCTGCAGTACTGGCTCGCTCATCTTCAGCTCGCTGAGCCCGGCCGCCTGGGTTTCGGTCACGACGTCCTTGACCATCCGCGCGATCCGCGCCGACGAGGTCGCGCCGAGCACCGCGACGGGGCCGGCCGGCAAGTCCCCCGCCCGCAGCACCCCGGCCCTGATGGCATCGTCGATATCGTGGTTGACGTAGGCGATCAAGTCGGCGACGCGCATGATCTGCCCTTCGAGCGTGGCCGAGCGCTTCGACGGATCCACGCCCACGGGGGATCCCAGCTTGCCCTTGGAATGATGCGCGATCCCGTCGCGCACTTCCCACGTCAGGTTCAGGCCCCTGCCCTCGTTCTCGAGCACGTCGACGATGCGGAGGCTCTGCTCGTAGTGATTGAATCCGCCAGGGATGATGCCGTCGAGCACCCGCTCGCCGGCATGACCAAACGGCGTGTGGCCGAGGTCGTGGCCGAGGGCGATCGATTCGGTGAGCTCTTCGTGGAGCTGGAGGACCTTGGCGATCGTCCGCGCAATCTGCGAGACCTCCAGCGTGTGGGTCAGCCGCGTGCGGTAGTGGTCCCCAGCCGGGGCGAAAAAGACCTGGGTCTTGTGCTTGAGGCGCCTGAACGCCTTGCTGTGGATGATGCGGTCGCGGTCGTGCTGAAACGCCGGCCGCACATCGTCTTCGGGCTCGGGCCGCAGGCGTCCGCGGGAATCGGCGCTCTTGGCGGCCTGGGGCGCCAGCGTCTCGCGCTCGCGCCGCTCGAGCGACTCACGGATGGTCGACAAGGATGTCCCCCAGGAAGCTCGTGCCGTGCGCGAGCGGGCCGACGCCGAAAAGCTCGGCGAGCGTCTGGCCCAGATCGGCGAACGTCGCCCGCGTGCCGATGTGGGTGCCCGACCGCACATGCGCGCCCGAGACGAGCAGCGGCACGTATTCGCGCGAATGATCGGTGCTCGGCGTGCTCGGATCGTTGCCGTGGTCCGCGGTGACGACGAGCAGGTCGGACGCGAGCAGCCTGGGCAGGACCTGGACGAGACGCGCGTCGAACTGCTCCAGATTGGCCGCGTAGCCGGCGATGTCGTTGCGGTGGCCGTAGAGAGTATCGAAGTCGACGAGGTTGGCGAAGACCAATCCCGCCGGCGTGCCGGCCAGCACTTCCTCGAGGCGGTCCATGCCTTCCGCGTCGCTCGACGTATGCACGGCGCGTCCGGTGCTGCGGCCGGCGAACAGGTCGTGAATCTTGCCAATCGAGACGATCGGCACGCCGGCGCGAGCGAGCCGATCGAGGAGCGTCTCCCCCGTGGGATCCAGGGCGTAGTCGTGACGGTTGGCGGTCCGCGTGAACGAGCCCGGCGCGCCGACGAACGGACGGGCGATCACGCGGCCGACGTTCAGGCCTCGGCCGACCAGATCGAACGCGATCTCACAGATCCGGTATTGCTCGGCGATGGGAATCACCTCTTCGTGCGCCGCGATCTGGAAGACGCTGTCCGCGGACGTGTAGACGATCGGCTTGCCGGTGCGCAGGTGGTCGGCGCCGAGACGATCGATGATCTCCGTGCCGGAGGCCACCACGTTGCCCAGCGTGCCGCGCCCGATACGGCGCTCGAACCCGGCGATCAGATCGGGGGGAAAGCCGGTGGGAAAGGTCGGAAACGCGCGCTCGAGCACGATGCCCATCATCTCCCAGTGACCGGTGACGGAATCCTTGCCCGGCGACGCCTCCGCCATTCGGCCATACGCAAAATGGGGTCGGGAGTCATTTTTTGAGGACACCAAGGCGGGGCCAAGTGAGACGAGCCGATCGAGTCCGAGGGAGCGAAGCGCCGGGACGCGAAGCCGCACGGCCCGGGCGATGTTCCCCAGCGTGTTGCTGCCCTCGTCGCCATAGGACGCCGCGTCGGGAAGCTCCCCGATGCCAACGCTGTCCAGGACGATGACGATGGCGCGATTGAAAGGGGTCAGGGATGTTGCGACGAAAAATAGTTCGCGACGGAGCGCTGCGTAGCGATGGTGGAGATCGCGTGCTTGAACACGAGGTGGTCGGCGCCGTCGACCTCGACGATCACCGCGAAGCGGTCGAAGTTCTTGATACGCGCGTCGAACTGGCGGCCGTCGATGAGGTGGATGCTGACGGATATCTTCTCGCGGCGGGCGTAATTCAGGAAGACGTCCTGGATATTCGGCTGTGCGGCCGAGGGCGATCGTGGTTCAGTGACCTGGGCCATCAGCGTGAGTCTCCTCGCGGCCGAACGCCGCGCGCGGCGAGCGTTTCCTCGACCCGATGCAGCGTGTCGCTGCGCTCGCCCGGACCGTCGAACCAGACTAGATTAGGCTCTTTGCGAAACCAGATCAACTGCCGACGCGCGTAGCGGCGATTCTCCTGGGTGATGAGCGCGCGCGTCGCGGGCTCGTCGCGCACGCCGCGCAGCATCTCCATCACCTGCCGGTACACCAGTCCGCCGAAGGGACGGGCGTCCGGCGGCACGCCGCGCGCCAGCAGGCCGGTCACCTCGGACACGATGCCGCGGGCGAACTGCTGGTCCACCCGGCGCGCCACGCGGCCGGCGGTGAGCTCGGGCGGAAGCCGCAGCGCAATCGGGATCACCTCGCAATCCGCGATCAGCGACGCCGTCTGGGCAAAGTGTGCGGTCAGCGGCTGGCCGGTGGTGAAATAGACCTCGAGGGCGCGGACGATTCGCTTCAGGTCGCGCGGCATGATGCGCGCCGCCGATTCGGCGTCGGCGCGCCCCAGCATGCGGTGCAGGTACTCGACGTCCCGCCGCTCGGCAATGCCGTGCAGCCGCGCGCGGAGCTCGTCGTCGGCGCCCGGGCCGGGAAAGAGGCCGCGGGTCAACGCGCGGTAGTAGAACCCGGTTCCCCCGACGAGAATCGGCAACGCGCCGCGGCCGTGAATCTCGCGGATCGTCCGCGCGGCGTCGTGGGCGAACTGCGCGGCCGTATAGACCTCGGTGGGATCCGCGATGTCGATGAGATGGTGCGGGACGGCCCGCCGCTCGTCCAGCGTCAGCTTGTCGGTGCCGATGTCGAAGCCGCGATAGACCGCGGTCGAGTCACAGTTGATGATCTCGCCGCCGTAGCGCTCGGCGAGCGCCAGCCCGAGCGCGCTCTTGCCTGAAGCCGTGGGGCCGAGGACGGCGAGGACGATCGGCTTCAGCGGCTGCTCACCCGTGACTTGGGACGGTCGGTTTTTCCCGCTGCGAGCCGCCCGGCCAGCGCCCGGCGTGTCACTGCCAGATGCGGCGCGGACCTTCATGGTCCGCGTCACCCTACGCGGAGAAACACATAGATCCCGAACGCGGCAAGCAGCATCACGAGGCCAAGCTGCTGCGTTCGCGTCGGCATCCTAGTGGACCGTCCGGACTGATTGAGTAGTAGTCACAACCAGCCTCCGAGCGCGAGGTGCCGGCCGCGACAACGGAGCGGCCGGTAGCGGTTCGAGCAAACTCACCATTAGTTCCCAGGGTCTTCGTTGTAGTAGAAGGTCACCGTGAAGAACGCCATCGGGGACGGATACTCGGGCGGCAGCGGCTCTGTCGGGCTCGAGCTCTGGATGGCGTTGAAGGCGGCGATGTTGAAGGACTGCACTGACGAAGGCTGCACGACCTGGATGTCGGTGATGGAGCCGTCCTTGTGGATGTTGAACTGCAGCACCACGTGCCCGCGCATCGTGTAGGCGGCGAGCGGCACGAACCAGTTGCGGCGCACCTGGCTGACGAAGCGGCGCAGCCAGGGCCCGAACTCAACACCCTTGGTGTCGAACTGGATGGTCGCGCCAGGATTCGTGGTGCCACCCTGCGGGTTGTTGAAAGTCTCTTTGCGAACGTACTGCTGCAGGTTGCGCAGCGCGTCGCCGAGCGGTCCCGTGGCCGGCGGGCGGGTCGCCGGCTCCGTTCGACGGGGGAGGCCAGTGTCAGCTGGCGGCAACGCGCGGGCGACCTCCCTCTCGGGTTCGGGCTGCGGCGGCTCGGGCTCCGGTTCCGGCTCGGCCCCGCGTGCCGTCTCCGGAACAGCGGCCTCTACACGCTCGCTCGTGTCGCCTCTTGAAAAGGCGAGCGGGTTGGTCGGGTTGGGTGCGACCTCGGGGGCCTGCGAGCGGCGATCCTGATCCGACAGCTCCGCACGCTCGGGAGGCGGCGGCAGGGACCGCATGTCAACGCGCGGCTGGACGAAGACGAACCGGTTCTGCTGCTCCTGTTGCTGGCGTTCGATCTCGGCCTGACGCCGCGCCAGCTCCTCGGGGGTCGGCTGGAAGATAGCCAGCGGCGGGGCAAAGATGAACGCCGCGAGGATCAGGGCGTGAATCACAACGGCCACAGCCACGCCGTCACGCCGAGTGATGGCGCTGCCGACGACGTTCTCGTCCTCGTAGCGATCGTCGAGATCGAAATGAATCAAGAGCGTAAGATTATAACATCAACTCTAACAAGCACTTACGGAGATATTACGCGTGCGCCTGCGCTTTGGTCGCCGTGTAGAGATAGACGATCCCGAAGGTCAGCGGGTCTGCTCGAACGTCGGTAAATCCCGCGGCGGTCAGAATACCCATAAATTCACGCGGCGGCGGAAATGTGCCGACCGACGCCGGCAGGTACGAGTAGGCCGCGTTGTGCCCGGAGACCGCGCGGCCGATTCTCGGCAGCACGTGCGTGAAGTACCACAGGTAGAACGCGCTCAGGCCGGGAATGCGCGGGACGCCGAATTCGAGAATCGCGAGCCGGCCGCCCGGCCGCAGCGTCCGCGCCATCTCGGCGCAGGCCACCTCGGGACGCTGGACGTTGCGGATTCCGAACGCCACGGTCACCGCATCTGCACTCCCGTCGCGCGCGGGCAGCCGCATCGCATCCCCCCGAATGAGCGTGATGCGGCTCGCTTCCCCCGCGGCTTCGATTTTGCGCTGCCCGAGCGACAGCATGCCCCCCGCGAAATCCACACCCACCACGCGCGCCGCGCCATCCGTCCGCGCCTGTAGCGCCACATCGGCCGTGCCGGTGCAGACGTCGAGTAACGTTTCGCGGCCCGTGAGATGAAGCGAACGAATGGCCCGCGCACGCCAGCGCTTGTCGATTCCCGCGCTCAGGACGCGATTGAGCAGGTCATACCGCGGCGCGATCGCGTCGAACATGCCGGCGATACGATCCGGGGTCTTGTCTGGAGCGGTTTTCATCCCAGGTAGAGCGACAGTGCGGTGGCCGCGAAATAGACGATCCCCACATAACCATTCAGATCGAACGCCCGCTTGACCTGCGACAGATCGTCGGCGCTGACCAGCGACTGTTCGTACACGAGCAGGCACGCGACAAACGCGACGCCCACGAGGTACGGCGACGGCAGGTCGGCCGCCCGCCAGAGGGCGACCATGGCGACGATCGTCGCCACGTGCATCACACGTGAGAGGACGATGGCGTTGCGGACGCCGAAGCGGGTGGGGATGGAACGCAGGCCCTGGCCGAGATCGAAGTCGACGTCCTGGCACGCGTACAGGATGTCGAAGCCGCCTACCCACAACCCGATCGCCAGACCCAGCAGCCACGGCTCGGCGCCCGCTCCCCCGCCCGCCGCCAGCCATCCGCCGACGGGCGCGACGGCCATCGCCAGACCGAGAAAGAACTGCGTGAACGCCGTGTACCGCTTGGCCAGCGAATACCAGAAGATGATCCCGAGGGCCACCGGCGACAGCAGGAAGCAGATCGTGTTGAGCCATGAGGCGGCCAGCACGAACACGGCCGACGAGATCGCCACGAACACGCCCGCCTCGGTGGTGGTCATCGCGCCGCGCGGCAGCTCGCGCATGGCGGTGCGCGGGTTCAGGGCGTCGTGCCTGGCGTCGACCAGCCGGTTGAAGCCCATCGCCGCACTGCGCGCGCTGACCATGCAGACGACGACCCAGACGATCTGCATCCAGGCAAAGGGATGATCGCGCCAGGCCAGCAGCGCCCCCGTCAACGCAAACGGCAGCGCGAAGACAGAGTGGCTGAAGCGGACGAATGAGAGATACGTGGTCAGCTTACGCATGATCGAGCCAGCGGATTGCCCCGGGTTCGATGCCGGTGAGCAGGTATTCTTCCACATCGCTGACGCCGTTCGGCACCTGGACGGCGATGAGCGACGCGCGCTTCCCTGGCTCGATCGTCCCGAAGTCGCGTTCGAACCCGAGCGCCCTGGCGCCGCACAGCGTCGCACTCTCGAGCAGCGTGCGCGCCGAGACACGCGGCGCCAGCCGGCGCGCATGAGCGAGCTCCGAAAACATGTTGAGATCCTGCACGCTGGCCAGGCTGTCGGTGCCGAATGCGACGCTGACATCCATCGCGTAGAACGACTCGATCGGGGGATCGCCGACGCCGACGTACGTGTTGCTTCGAGGACACGAGACGACCGTCACGCCCAGCGACCGCAGCGTGGCCAGGTCGTCACCGGAGAACTGCACGCCGTGCACGACGACCACGCGTGAATCGAGGAAGCCCAGATCCGCGAGATACTCGACCGGCGAGCCCCCCGGGGGCGTCCACTCATCGGTCCAGACGCCGAACTCCTCGAGCAGCGTGCGCCACGGCCCCCCGCCATGCTCGAGAAACTCGAGCTCCTCGGACGACTCGCCGAGGTGAACCGTCGACAGGCCGGCCGTGTCGTTTTCCAGGTCGGTGCGTATGGCTGAAAACAGGCCCGGCGACACCGAATATGGCGCGTGGGGGGCAAGGCTGACTCGGACGGAGTCATCAGCGCCTGCTGTCTCGCGCGCCTGTGCGCGCGCATCCTCGACGCGCTTCTGCGGATCGGGGGTATTGAAGCCGACCAGCTCGTAAAAGACGTGGGCGGCCAGGCCCGCGTCGCGCAGCAGCGGAACGGTCACGAGCGTGTTGCTCACATCGCCGACCAGGCCGGTACCCGTCGCCCTGGCTTCGTCGATTCCGGCCAGCGCCGCGCGAATGATGCGCGGATCGGACGGGTCGGGATACTGCCGGCGCGCCGCCATCAGCACCCGGATCCAGTTGGTGAAGCGCGTGGACGGCGGAACGACGTCGCGCAGATACGAGAGCTCGAGGTGCGTGTGGGCGTTGACGAGCGACGGCAGGATCACGGCCCGGCCAAGGTCAACGGCGTCCGCCGCCGGACCGGTTCCGACCTCAACGATGCGGTCGCCCTCCAGCGCCACCCATCCACCGCGGATCGGGTCATCCGCGATCGGCAGCAGCCAATCAGCTCGGTAACGAATCAATTTATTGGGCGAGCCGGAGCTGCTTGCCCTGGCGGCTGCGCGCGGGGTAGTTGCGGAGCTCCTCTGGTACGGAGGTGTCGCCATCCTCGCGCGCCGTCGCGAGCGACAGCATGCGCGGCACGTCGCGCTCGCGGAAGATCGGGTCGCCCAGCACCTCGTAGTGCATGTTGCGGCGTTTCGCGGTGAAGCCGGCGTCCTCGATGTTGACGACAATCTCCACTTCGTCCATGCAGTAGCTGGCGCCGGCGGCGCGGACGACGTTCTCCTCGATCATCACGCTGCCCATGTCGTTGGCGCCGTACGCGAGGCTGAGCTGACCCACCTTGCCCCCCTGGGTCACCCACGACGCCTGCAGGTTGTCGAAGTTGTCGAGCACGATACGCGCGAGCGCCAGCGTGCGGAGGTAATCGACGCCGGTCGCTTCATACCCGCCGCGCTCGGTGTGGTCCGGCTGATAGCTCCAGGTGATGAATGCCGTGAAGCCGCCGGTCTCGTCCTGCAGGTCGCGAAGCCGCATCATGTGCTCGATGCGCTCCTCGTCGGTCTCCACGGTGCCGTACATCATCGTCGCCGTGGTCCGCAGTCCGGCGAGATGCGCCTGGCGCATGACGCCGAGCCATTCGTCTGACGAGGCCTTGCCGTAGCAGTTCAGCAGCTTGCGGACGCGGTCCACGAGGATCTCCGCGCCGCCCCCCGGGATGCTGTCGAGCCCGGCGGCCACCAGGCGCTCGATCACCGTCGGTACGGGAACCTGGTTGATCCTGGAGATGTGCAGCACTTCAGGCGGCGAGAGCGCGTGGAGCTTGAACTCCGGATACCTGGATTTGACCAGGCGGAAGAGATCCTCGTACCACGCGATCGGCAGATCCGGGTTGTGCCCGCCCTGCAGAAGCAACTGGTTGCCGCCCACGGCGATCGTCTCGTCGATCTTCGCCAGGATCTCGTCGAACCCGAGCACGTAGCCCTCGCTGGATCCGACAGCGCGATAGAACGCGCAGAAATTGCAGCGCGCGACGCAGACGTTCGTGTAGTTGACGTTGCGATCGATGATGTAGGTGACGACGCGATCCGGGTGCTTGCGCGCACGTATGCCGTCGGCCAGCGCGCCCAGCAGGTGCGTCGGCGCCGCGCGATACAACGCGAGCGCCTCGTCCGCACTCACGCGTCCGCCCTGCTCCACCTTTGCGGCGATCTGGTCGATCATCATCAGAAGAATTCCAGCCGGCGTTTGCGCGGGGCGAGACCGAGGTCCGCAGCGTAATCCAGGAACATCTGCAGGCCAGCCGCCTCCTCGGGGCCGAGGCCGTATTTCACATTATCCCTTAGATACGCGGCGGCCCTGGCGACGGCCGCAGGGTCTCCGCGGCCGTACTCCGCCGCGATGGCGTCGGTCGCCGCCACGCCGTGAGCCTGCGCATCCTGGAGCGCGCGGACGCCGTCGGCGTCGATGGCGCCGGGACTTCCCGTCCACGCGGCAAATACAAACGGCAGCCCGGTCATGGCGACCCACTCCTCGCCGAGATCGATCTTCTGAAGGCCCAGCGAAGCGGGATCGGCCTCGAGCGCCGGATCGCCGATCAGTACCGCGGCGTCATGGTCGCGCGTCATCGCCGCCAGATCGGGCTCGTGCGCCACGAACTCCGGCTCGATGCGATACCGGTGGCGCGCCAGCACCTTGATCAGCGTGACCGACGTGCGGGAGCTGGTGTCGAGAGCAATCCGCCTGATCGACTCGATCGGGACGCGTGTGAAGAGGGCGACCGATGCGACCGGTCCCCGCGCGCCGATGCCCACGCCCGGCACGAAGCGGTAGTCAGGCGACTGCAGATATTCAATCGATGGGACGAGGCCCAGGTCGATCTCCCCCCGCTGGAGCCGCGCCGCGCAGACGGAGGGGACGTCGTACCGGACGTCCCAGCGCTCTGGCGCGCGGGCGAGCGCCCACGTCAGCGGACGCGCGTTGAGGTACCCGACGGCGCCGAGACGGAGGCGTCGCATCACGCGACAAGGGTGAAGTGGCCGTCGCGCTCGGCCGGCGACAATCCAGCGGCTTCGATGTTGCGTCGAATCTCTTCGAGCGGGGCGCGCCGGTGGCCGTCGGGCGCCTCGTCTGAGGCGGGGACGCCGTCAAGGTCGTCGGCGCCAAAAGTCAGGGCCACCTGCGCGAGCTTGGGGCCGTAACGCGGCCAATCGACCTGGACCGAGGGAATATTCGGCGCCGCGAGCCGCGCCAGGGCCACCATCTTCACGTCTTCGTACCCGGTGGTCGGCCGAAACGTCTGGAGGGCGGTCGGCAACGGATCGATGGCCTGAATCGCCGCGAACTTCTCCTGCAGCTCGGCGGCGCGCAGCAGCAACGGGACGCGGTCGGCCGCCGGAGCCTTGTTCACGGACAGGCGGATGCGCTCGAAGCCAGCTGCAACCAGGTGACCGAGCGCGCCTTCGATGTCTGCGACACGGTCGAGCGGCAGTTCGGCGACTGACGCAAGGCCGCGCGCTCGGAGCTCTTCGAGCACATGGGCGACTGAACGCTCCGCTCCGAAGCGCTCGATATCCAGCCACGAGAAACCCGACACCGTACGCTCCCCCGCCACCGCCTTTGCATTCTGCACCGCCGCCAGAGCGACGGCCAGGCTGTCTGGCGCGCCAGTGATGCGGACTTCCCGCGCGGTGGGCGGCACGGCGTCGGCGAACGACTTGTCGAACGCGCAGGCCGCCACGCGCAGGTAGGTCACCTGCGTGCCGTGGAGTCGCCGACGCACCGCATCGGCGAGCATGCCAAGCGGCAGGATGTCCGGCGTCGTGGCGAGCTGGGTGATGTCGTCGGCCAACAGCCGCTCTCCAGCGGCCACGCGCGCCATCAGGGAATCAAACATTGCCGATGTGCTCATTGGGGTTGCTTCGCGATCAGATCGGCCACCTGCGTCGCCAGTGCAAGCGCCGCTCGGCCGTCATGTCCGGTCACGCCGGGTTGTCGCCCCGATCGTACTGCGTCGGCGAAATCCGCCAGCTCCCGGCGCAGCGGCTCCTCGTTGGGCACGTCCAGGCGTCCACCCTGGATCGCCGGGCGTCCGCCCTCCTGGGGAATCAGCCGATAGACCTCGACCTCCTGGGCGGCGTAGTCGATCGACACGTAGGCATCACGCGAAAAGAACCGCGCCTTGCGGACGCGGTCGCGGCTGATGCGGCTCGCGGTGACGTTGGCGATGCAGCCGGACGCGAATCTGATGCGCGCATTCGCGATATCTACCCGTGGCGTGAGGACATTGACGCCGACGGCATCGATGGTGACGACGTCGGATCCGGCGACGGTCAGCAGCAGATCCAGGTCGTGAATCATCAGGTCGAAGATGACATCGATGTCGAGGCTGCGCTCGGGGAAGGTGCCAAGGCGATGGATCTCGACAAAGCGGGGACTGGTCACAAGCGGCAGCGCTGCGGCCACCGCCGGGTTGAACCGTTCGGTATGACCCGTCGCCACGATCGTGCCCCGCCGTGCCGCCGCCTCGAGCAGGCGGTCCGCCTCTTCCAGCCCTACTGCGAGCGGCTTCTCGATGAGCACCGCCACTCCCGCCTCGACAAAGGGCATGGCGATGTCGATGTGGGTCACGGTCGGCGTGGCAATTGTCACCGCGTCGACGTGACCGACCAGGTCGGCGGCATTCGCGAACGCCGGTGCGCCGTATTTGTCGGCAATCTCCTTCGCACGGGAGGCATTGATGTCCACGATGCCGGCAAGGTGGACGTGGTCGAGCCCCGCCAGCAGCCGCGCGTGGTGCTGCCCAAGGTGCCCGACGCCGATGACCGCGATTCGGACCGGCGCGCTCACTGCGCCCGCCCCACAACTGTAATGTTGGCGTCGTTGGCCGCGGCTATCACCGCCTCGCCATCGATCAGCAGCGCACGGCCGGCGTCAACCGACAGCGCCGAGGCGCCGGCGTCTCGCATCGCCTTGATGGTCGCGACGCCAATCACCGGCACGTCGAAGCGCATGTCCTGCTTCGGCTTGGCCACCTTGACGACGCGGGTGTCGGGCCCGGCGAGGCGGCCGGCGCGGGCGATGACTTCGTCGGTGCCCTCCATGGCTTCCACGGCAACCACGGCCTGCTGCTTCACGACGATCGTCTGGCCGATGTCGAGGCCGGCGATGACATCGGCCATCCGGTAGCCGAACTCGAAATCCTTCTGCTCGTCGTCGGACGGCGCACGCCTGGTCAGCACTCCTCCCCTGGCGAGCAGCGGCTGAAGCAGGGCCGTCGAATTCATCAGCTCGATGCCGCGGTCCCTGAGGACGTTGGCCACCGCGCCGATGAGGCCGTCGGTGTTCCTCGAGGCCAGCTTCGTCAGCACGCTGAGAAACGTCAGGTCGGGGACGATCCCGCCCGAGAAGATCTTGGTGTGCTTGACCTGGCCGGCCATGACCGCGTGGCTCACGCCCGCATCCTTGAGGAGGCTGATGCAGGTGCCGAGCTGGCCAAGCGAAATCCAGTGGATTGCGGAGTGGTGACGCGCCGCGGCTTCGTTCAGCTCGGGAAAGGTCTCTTCCCTGGTGGCGATGATCGTGACGTCATGGCCCTGCGCCCGCGCGGCATCGAGCACGAGAAACGGAAAGCGGCCATTCCCGGCGATGAGCCCGAGCTTCATTCGTCGGCGACCAGCTCCTCTGCCCGGCGGCTCGGTCGCCGCAGGATGACGCCACGCTGCGAAGACCGGATGAACTCCACGAGATACTTCACCTCCGGCGACGTCAGCGCAGGGTCCTTCTCGATCTGTACGAGCGCGCGGCTGGTGTTGAGCTTCGACTGGAGCAGGTAGCGGTAGGCGCGTTTGAGCTGGCTGATCGTGCCGGGGGTGAACCCACGGCGCGCGAGGCCGATGGCGTTGACCCCGAAGATCCTGGCGGGCCGGCTGCCGATGGTCTTCCCGTACGGGGGCGCGTCCTTCGTCACCACCGAGTAGCCGCCGATGAACCCATGGCGGCCGACGCGGCAGAACTGGTGCACGGCCGATCCCGCGCTGATGTTCGAGTAGTCGTCCACGAACACGTGCCCGCCGAGGGTGGCGTGCGGACCGAAGATCGTGTCGTTGCCGATGTGGCAGTCATGGGCGACGTGCACGTACGCCATGAAGAGGTTGTTGTCGCCGATCGTCGTCTCGCCTCCGCCGCCGGCCGTGCCGCGGTTGATGGTGACGAACTCGCGGAAGATGTTGCGGCGGCCAATCGTCAGCTTGGTGGGCTCGCCCTTGTACTTGAGATCCTGCGGCGCTAGGCCGATCGACGCCATTGGATAAATCTGCGTCTCGTCGCCGATCTCGGTCCAGCCGTCGATGACCGCCGAGGCGCCGATGCGGCAGCGCGCGCCGATCTTCACGTGGCGGCCGATGGTGCAATGCGGCCCGATCATCGTGCCGGGGCCGATCACCGCCCCGGCATGCACCAGCGCCGTGGGATCGACGTACGCGGCGCCCGGTTCGATGGCGAGAATGAGCTCCGCCTCGGCCACCGGTTGATCGCCGACGAATGCCGCGGCATGCGCCTTCGCCATGCGCGTGCGCGTGCGGCCCAACTTCACTTCGAGGCGCAGGCGATCGCCCGGCACCACCTGCCGCCGGAACTTCGCATTGTCCACGCCGCGCAGCCACACGCGCGCCGTCTCAGGGGCGTCAGCGCGCTCCAGGATCAACACCGCCGCCACCTGCATGAACGCCTCGATCATGAGCACGGCGGGCATGAGCGGCGAGCCGGGAAAGTGGCCCTGGAAGAATTCTTCGTTGACGGTGACGTTCTTGACCGCGACCATCCGCGAGCCGGGCTCGTGCTCGGCCACGGTGTCGATCAGGAAAGAAGGGTAGCGGTAACAGACGCGATCGAGGAGTGCGGGAAGGTCTATGGACACTGGGGAACCGGTTCTCAGGTGCCTAGGTTAACACCTAAGCACCTGAGCGTCTGTGAACGTTATCTCGAAGTGGCAGGCGCCGCCGGGCGCGGGGCCGCCGCGGGAGCTGCCGTCTGCGCGGGGGCGGGCGGAGCCGCATCGAACTTCACGATGATCTCCTCGGTCAGATCGAGCGACGGATCGCCCCACACCAGGCCGCTGTCCGCGACGCTGAACAGCATGTGCAGCCCGCGGTCGATGGCCACCTGCTGGACGATGGGCGTCAGCTTCCGCTGGAAGTCGTCCTGGAGCTGCGCCTGCAGGTTCTGCACGTCCTGCTGCGCGTCCTCGGTGAAGCGCTGGAGGTCGATTTGCTGCCGCTCGATGTCCTTCTGGAGCTGCGCGACCGCGGTCGCATTGAGCACGCTGCCACCCTGGTCGAGCTTCTGCTGCGCGGCCTGAAGCTGTTTGTTCTTCTCATTCAGCTCGTTGACCTTCTGCTGATTGAGCGCGGCGACTCGAGTGGTTGCGACCTTGCCCTCGGCCGACTCGTTGGCGATCCGCTGAATGTTGACGAATGCGTATTTCGTTCCCGTCGGGAACGGCCGGACGACGGGCGCCTGCGCGGCGGGCGCTGGAGCGGGCGCTGGCGCTGCGGGGGCGGCGGGTCGCGGCGCGGGAGGCGGCGGCACCTGCGCGAAGGTCGGAGCGGCGGCCAGCATCACGCTGAGAACCGCGGCTAGGGCGAAACCTCTCATTACGTTCAATCCTTTCATCGATAACAAGCTGATCATTTTACCCCAGATCCCTCACCCATCCGGCGTCCGCTCACGGGTGGACGACGGTGATTTCGTATGACGCGGCGGCGGCAACCTTGCCGATATCCTGCACGAAGATACACAGGTTGCCGGCCGACGACGCCACTCCGAGAAGGACGGCTCCCTGGGCGGCGGCGGTGTTGGCGATCACGATCTGACACGCGGTGCCGTTCCAGGTGCCGAGGCTGACTCCAATCGCCTCGGTCCCCTCCGGCGACAGCGCCGCCAGCGTGACCGTCACGGTGCCAGCCGCCTGGGCCAGAAACGTGTGGGTGGCCGCCCCGTTCCGGTTGATGGATCCTGAAAATGTTTCGCTGACCGTCACCGGCGACGCCGGGGTCGGTGCGGTTGGCGCCGCGTCGTCGCCGCACGCCGCGGTCGAGAGTAAGGCGCTAAGAAGCAGAGCGCTGGACACGAATCGATACATAAGACTCCGTCGAGTGGGGCGGCGTGGCGGGATCGACCTGGACGACTAGAACGTCGATCCCACCGCAAATCGGAACGTGAAGTCCTTGGCGGGCCGGAGGCTGTTGTCGAGCACTCCGCCGCGCTGCGGGTTGGCCGCGAAGATGAGGCGGAACGGCACGTTCAGCACCGGCATGAAGAACCGGATTTCGGCGCCCGTGGACGTCTTGAACGCGCTCGTCGAGCCGATCACCCTCGTCGTCGGTCCGGGCGCATTCGGGTCGGTCAGGTTGACGGACGCCAGCGGATCGAACAGCAGCGGTTGCGCCGGAAACACCTGCTCCGTCAGATCTTCCTTGAGGCTGAACGACTGCCCAAAGTCGCGCACCTGGCCGGCATCGTAAAAGAGAATCAGCCGCACCGGCCCGGCGATTGAGATCATGTACTCGGCGTTGAACAGCAGGCTCTTGTTGCCGCCGAGCACCACAGGTGAGCCTGGCACCGTCGGACCAACCGATCGGATGTCGTAGCCACGAATGCTGTATTCGCCGCCCTGGAACAGCCGTTCGAACACGGGCAGCGAGGTCGTCTTGCCAAGCGGCGCGATGAATTCGTACTGGGCCCTGAAGCCGAACGAGGTGCGCGGGAGGTGCCGGCGGAAAAAGATCCCTTCGATGTGCGGCTTGTAGAACTGCGTGTTGCCGCCGAGCACCGCGAGGTCGATCGACGCCGTGACGCGGTTGCCGGTGTTCGGGAAGATCGGGTTGTCGACCGTGTTGTGCACGAAGCTCGGCACGACCTTGCTGATGATGCGCCGTCCGCCCTGCCCGATGAGCAGTGAGTCGAAGACGAACGGATTCCGCCGCACCACGTCGATCTGGGACGGCGATAACTGCGACAGGTCGTTCAGCGAGGAGAACGTCGAGCAGCCGCGGACGCTGACGATGCAGGACTGGTCGATGAGCGCCTCGTTGAGGTCGGTCATCCTCACCTGCTCGTAGGCATACTGGACGAACATGCGGCTGAAGTCGGCCACGGGAAAGCCGAACATCATGTTGCCGCCGGTCGACTTCTGCGTGTAGTAGCCGATGTACTGCAGCGACCGCTTGAACACGTCGATGCCACCGGTGATGTTGCGGTCGAGCAGGAACGGCTCGGTGAAGGCGAGCTGATAGTTCTGCGCGCGGTCGCCGGCCTGCAGAGACACCGTCAGGCTCTCGCCGCGGCCCATGAAGTTCGCCGTCTGGAACGCGAGCTGGCCGAACACGCCTTCGTACTGCGACACGCCCGCCCCGAACGTGAGCTGGTTGCGGTTCTGCTCCTCGAGGGTCAAGGTGACGTCGACGTTGTTCGGCTTGTCAGGCGTCTTGTCGACCTTCATCGCCTTCGGGTCCTGCTCCTCGATCTGCTTGAAGTAGCCAAGCTGATTCAGCCGGCGGACGCTGTACTTCAGCGCCTCCGTGTTGAACACCGTGCCTTCGACGAGCCGGAGCTCGCGGCGGATGACGTTGTCGCGCGTGGTCGTATTGCCGACGAACGTGATCCGGTTGACGAAATACTGCGCGCCTTCGGTGAGCCGCATCGTCACGTCGACGGTGGGCACCTCGTTCGGAGACGGCACGGCGGCCAGCGCGGCGGGCACCGCGGCGTCCGGCTCGTCGCTCAACTTGTAGTCGGGGAACCCGGTGAACTCCATGTAGCCGCCGCCGCCGTAAATCTCCCGCGCCTTCACCAGGCCGTCGCGGACCTGCTTCTCGTTGTACCAGTCGCCGGTCTCGACCTTGAACAGCGGCCGCAGCCCTTCGGCCTTCACGACGGTGTTGCCGTCGAAGTTGAATGCCCCGACCTTGTAGCGCGGCCCCTCGTTGACCGGGATGCGCAGCTCGATCCAGCGGGTCTCCCCGTCCTCCGAATCTTCGAGCGTCCTCAGCTCCGGCTGCCCGACTCGCGCACGCACGTACCCTTCGTTGCGATAGTAGGACTGCACGAGCTCGGCGTCCGCCTCGTATTTCGTCTCCTGATACGTGCCGCCGCCGGTGAACATCGAGAGCAGGGTCTTCGGCTTGTTTTCCTTCAGCTTCCGCCGCAGCGTGCCGTCGCTCTTGGCGACGTTGCCGATGAAATCAACGCTGCGGATCCTGATCTTGGGCCCTTCGGCGACGGTGAACGCGACGTTCACCAGCTTGGGTCCACCAGGCAGCGGCGTCACCTTGTGCGTCACGGCGGCGTTGGTGTACCCCTTCTCCGCCATCATCTCGCGGAGCACGCCTTCGATCCGGCGGATGGTGTTCGCATCGGCGAACGAATCGATCCGCAGCTCGATCGTCATGGCGCGCAGCCGCTCATCGATCTTCGCGCGATCGCCGATCCGCTTGACCCCTTCGTAGTTGACCGTCTTGACGCGCTCGCGCTCCTCCATGTTGTAGGTCACGAGCTTGCCGATGGCGCCGTTCGAGAACGTGTAGTCCTGCACGTCGATCGACAGGTCGTCGAGGAAGTTCGTCCCCCAGAGGCGCTTGAAGTCTTCCCGCATCATCACTTCAGTCTGCTCGTTGTACGGAACCCAGATGTTCTGGGACGGCTGGCTGGGACGGAGCTGGATGTAATAGAGGTAGGTCTGCGGTTCGACGGTGGAGATGTTGCCCTGCACCTGGAAGCACGGCGCCAGCAGGTAGACCACCGGGCCCGAGCCGGCCGGCGGCAGGCTGAGCGGGGGCGGCACCGGGTTGCCGCAAATTGTCGGGGCGGCCGGCGACGCGGATGGGGGGGCCTGAGCGAAGGCCCTCCCTGTGGGGCACAGAGCCAGGACGGCCGTCAGCGCCAAAATTGGAGTAATCAGCGTGCGCATGGAATTCAAGATCCTGTTGAAACGCCTAAGTTTACAGGATCTTAGACGAGGGAAACCAGCGCTCGGCTTGCTTCCTGTGGGGCGAGCCTTGCCAGGCTCGCCCGGCGGACCCAACAGGGTCCGCCCCACAAGCAACTAGGAAAGCCTGCGTCCGGCCGTGAGCTCGCCGGCCTGGCGGTAGGCCAATTGCCCGCCGTCGAGGTAGACGTCAATCTCGCCGTCGCGGAGGTTACCGCGGATCAATTCCTCGGACAGCGGGTCCTCGACGTAGCGCTGGATCGCGCGGCGGAGCGGGCGTGCCCCGTACGACCGGTCCTTGCACGTGACGTCGATGATCCAGTCGATCACCTCCGGCGCCAGGTTGATCTTGATGCGGCGATCCTTGAGGTTGCCGTTCAACTGTTCGACCAGCAGCGTCATGATCCGCCGCAGGTCGTCGTCGCTGAGCGCGTCGAACACGATGATCTCGTCGATACGATTGATGAACTCGGGGTTGAAGGTGCGCTTCACCTCGCCGAGCACCATGTCGTTGACGTTCTTGTCGATCGCGCCGGTGTCGCTGGCCTGGAAGCCGAGCGACGCCTTCTTCTGGATGAAGCGCGCCCCGATGTTCGACGTCATGATGATGATCGCGTTCTTGAAGTTCACGCGATTGCCGAGACCGTCGGTGAGGTGGCCGTCTTCGAACACCTGCAGCAGGATGTTGAAGATGTCCGGATGCGCCTTTTCGACCTCGTCGAGCAGCACCACCGAGTACGGGTTGCGCTTCACCTTCTCGGTGAGCTGACCGCCCTCTTCGTGGCCGACGTATCCGGGGGGCGATCCAATCAGCTTCGACACCGAGTGCTTCTCCATGTACTCGGACATGTCGAAGCGGATCAGCGCGCCGTCGCTGCCGAAGAGGAAATTCGCCAGCGCACGGGCGAGCTCCGTCTTTCCAACGCCGGTGGGGCCGAGGAAGATGAAGCTGCCAGTCGGCCGGTTCGGGTTCTTCAGGCCCGCGCGTGAGCGGCGGATGGCCCGCGAGATGGCCGAGATCGCCTTCTCCTGGCTGATCACGCGCTTGTGGAGGTCCGCCTCCATCCGCAGGAGCTTATCGCCTTCGTCCTGGTTGATCGACGCGATCGGCACGCCGGTCCACTTCGAGACGACTTCGTCGATGTCGCCCTTGTTGACGACGACCTTGCGCGCGCTCGACTTGACGTCGAACTTCTCGCGGACGAACTGCAGGTTCTCGCGGGCCGACACTTCCTGCTCGCGGTAGAACTGGGCCTTTTCGAAATCCTTCTGCGAGACGGCGTTCTCCATCTGCTCGACGGCGACGCGGATGCTCTTGTTGATCTCGCCGAACTCCTCGCTGTAGCCCGCTTCCTTCAGCTTGGCGCGCGCGCCCGCCTCGTCGACCAGGTCGATCGCCTTGTCGGGCAGGAACCGGTCGGTGATGTAGCGGCTCGACTGGTAGACGGCCGCCTCGATCGCCTCGCGGGTGTATTCGACGTGATGGAACTGCTCGTAGCGGTCCTTCACGCCCATCAGGATCTCGATCGTCTCGAGCTCGGCGGGCGGATCGACCTTGACCGCCTGGAAGCGGCGCTCGAGCGAGCGGTCTTTCTCGATGTACTTCCGGTACTCGGCGGGTGTGGTCGCGCCGATGCAGCGGATTTCGCCGCGCGACAACGCCGGCTTGAGGATATTGGCGGCGTCGAGCGAACCTTCGGCCGAACCCGCGCCCACCAGCGTATGCAGCTCGTCGATGAACACGATGATATTCGGGTTCTCGGTGAGCTCCTTCATGATCGCCTTGAGGCGCTCTTCGAACTGTCCGCGGTATTTCGTGCCGGCGACGATCAGCGAGATGTCAAGCGCGAGGATCCGCTTGTCGGCGAGGAAGTGCGGCACGTCGCCATAGACGATCTTCTGCGCGAGGCCCTCGACGATGGCCGTCTTGCCGACGCCGGGCTCGCCGATCAGCACCGCGTTGTTCTTGGTGCGGCGGCAGAGCACCTGCTGCACGCGCTCGAGCTCGTAGTCGCGGCCGACGAGCGGGTCGAGCTGGTTCTTCATCGCCGCTTCCGTCAGATCTCTGCTGAACTCGGCGAGGAGCGGGGTTTCCTTGACGCGCGTGAGCGTGGTCTTCTCGTTGAGCAGCTGGACGATGTCCTCTCGCACGGTGTGGAGCCGCATCCCCTTTTCCATCAGGATGCTCGCGGCCACGGACCGCTCTTCGCGGAGGATGCCGAGCAGCAGGTGCTCGGTGCCGATGTAGTTGTGCAGCAGGCGATCGGCTTCTTCGGCCGCGAACTGCAGGACGCGCTTCGTCTCGGCGCTGAACGGGATCTCAACAGAGGTTGAGACCTTCTCGCGAAAGACGGTGCGCCCTTCGATTTCCTTGCGGATGTTCTCGAGGGAAAGATGCGAGCGGGCAAAGATGCGGCTCGTCAGCCCCTTGCCCTCTCGGATCAGTCCAAGCAGAAGGTGCTCGGTCTCAATGG
Source organism: Acidobacteriota bacterium (assembly GCA_947465645.1). The sequence continues at coordinate 49,442 of CANIBQ010000016.1, forward strand.
AGATGCTGCCGAGCTGGCTGGCCTCGTAGCGCGCGAAGAAGAGAACCCGTCGCGCCCTTTCTGTGTAGCGTTCGAACATCCGGCCTGCCTAAGGGTTAGAGGGTGACGGCGAGGCTGTAACCTCTTGTCCGTCATTATAGGGCAAAGCTCGGGCGTCACCAACGAGGCCTTCGGCTAAGTCGTGCGCCTGGTTAGGTTTATTCACCTATCCTTTTGACGCCGGCAGCCGGGAGAAAGGTGGGACCACTCCGTCAGCCTCACGCCGGAATGGGCGGCGGCGGTGACAGTGTCTGGCGCCCTCGAAACATCAGGATCGCCGCGCCGAGCCCCAGCGTCCACGCCGCGTATTCGATCACGAAGCCGACCGCGGACAGCGGCCACCCCAGCATGCCTCCAGCCACGAGCGCGACCGACCGCGCCAGAAGCGTCACCGCCGCGATCGTCACGACGCCGAGGAGCACGGTGACGTATTCATTTCGTCCCGTCCACCCAAACCGCCCGTTCAGGAGCCTCCCCACGTGGTACGCCACGCCGGTAAAGCCGACGACCATGACGATCACGGCCAGCACTACGCCGAAGGGAACCAGGACGAGCAGGGGGATGCCGACGATCGAGATCGCCAGCAGGATGACGGTGAGGACGAGCACGGGGAAGAAGAGGATCTGCGCGGCAAACCCGATGAGTCCCGCGCGCACCGGATCGGCGGCCGCGCGATCGGCGACCCGCTCGACCGACCGACGGCCGAACGCCACCACGACCAGCGCCAGCAGCGCCAGGAGAGCCACCCTGATGAGGGTGCCGGCGAGGCTGCCAAGCCGGCCGAAGAAACCGCTGCGCAAAGGATTGGGCGTATCGCCAGACGACCACGTTCGCCGCCCGGAAGTGACGTTGTGAATTGCGCCATCTACGCGCGAGCCAGCCGCGCGGTTCAACGCGCCGCCGACGACGTGGACGTCCCCCGTCACGACCGATTGCGGGCCCAGGGTGGCCGTGCCCAACACCACGGTAAGATCGCCGTCCACCTCTCCGTCAATCGTCGCGCTCCCCATCACCGCGACCACATTGCCCTGCACCTGCTCGTCGCGTGCGACGGTGACGTCCCCCATGAAGCGCACGTTGTCGCCGCCGCGTCGCGTGCGACGTGCACCCCTGTCGGCCTGGACGGGCGGCTCGGCCACGACCGCCGGCGGAGCGTCGGAGGGCAGCGGCGCGGGCGCCGGCGTGGCGACAGAGGTCGCCAGCGTCCGTTGTTCGGCGGGGTTCATGTAGCTGATCTGCAGGATGACGTCGGCATCGGCGGCGAGCTGTTCCCGCAATTGGCGGCCCGTGACCTCGTCGCCGTTGATCGCCACCGCGCCGTTGCGTATCTCGATGATGCGGACGGCCGGGTTCTGCTGGCGGGGTACCAGGGCGACACCGTTCTGAAGCGCCACGATGTCGTACCGGCCTCGGAGGCGATCGCGCAGGTCGGGGGCGCCGTCACGCTGGCGCGCGTGGAGCGTCATCACTGCCAGCACGCTGAAGATGACGGCGAGCGTCACGCGTGAATATGTCGTCCATTGACGGGTCATCGCTTCTCCTTCGAGGCATCGCTGCCGCGTTCCTCATCCTTGAGCAGGCGCTGCAGCACAAAGAAGGCCGCCGCACCCACGAGCTCGAGGCCAATCAGCCCCAACATCACACCTGGCGTGAGGAGTGTCTCTCCCACCACCGCGCTGGCGCGTCCGGCGATCGACCACCAGTCCACGCCCTCCTGCATCGCCGCGGTGATCCAGACACCGGCGCTCAGCATCCACACGAGCGCTCGCACCGCCCCGCCCACCACCGCGCCGGCCGCATAGACGATCGCCGTCGCTCCCACCACCAGTGCGGCGGCGCCGGCTGCCAGCACCGCGGCCAGCCTGGCCATCGGGCGCGTCAGCCGATGACGAACCGCGCGGGGCTGAGCGGCGGGGTCGAGACAGGTCGCGAACACAGACAGTGAGTATTACGGGCATCCGCCGGTGAAGGTTTCAGGAGCCCCTCCGGGATTGCCTATACTTTGCGGAATGCCTGACACGATCGGCTTCATCGGACTCGGGCTCATGGGACGCCCGATGGCCAAAAACCTGCTCAAGGCGGGCTTTCCCCTGGTAGTACACAGCCGGAGTCAGGGACCCGTCGATGACCTGGTGTCGGCTGGCGCGACGCGCGCCGCGTCGGCATCGGACGTCGCCCGCCGTTCGACGCGCATCATCACGATGCTGCCCGACTCGCCCGACGTCGAGCGCGTGCTCGACGGACCCGGCGGCGTCTTCGGCGCGCTGCAGCGCGGCACGATCGCGATCGACATGAGCAGCATCGAGCCGGCAACGGCCGTGCGGCTGGCGGGACGCGCCACGGAACTGGGCGGCACCATGCTCGACGCACCGGTCAGCGGCGGCGAGATCGGCGCGATCGACGGCACGCTGTCGATCATGGTCGGCGGCGACGCGAAAGCGTTTGCGGCGTGCAAGCCGATCTTCGACGCGATGGGGAGACCCGACCGCGTGATCCACATCGGCGACGCGGGCGCCGGCCAGGTCTGCAAGCTGTGCAACCAGATGGTGCTGGGCGGCACGATCGCCGCCGTCGGCGAAGCATTCTCACTGGCGCGCAAGGCGAGCGTCGATCCCGCAAAGGTGCGCGAGGCGCTGCTCGGCGGGTTCGCGGCGAGCCGCGTGCTGGAAGTGCACGGCGAGCGGATGCTGAAGGGCAACTACACGCCGGGCTTCCGCACCGAGCTCTTCGCCAAGGACCTGCGTAACGTCGCCTCCGCCCTCTCGGCCAACGGCGCCCCTGCCCCCGTCAGCGCCGTCGTGCAGCAGCTCGTAAACAGCCTGGTCGCCCAAGGCCGCGGCAAGAACGATTATGCGGAGTTAGGCAAGCTGATCTTCGAATTGGCCGGCCTCGAATAGGCATGCCTTGCTCGGTGCCGGCGCGGACCTTGATGGTCCGCGATGCCGAGCCGCGAGCCGTAAAGGCTCGCGCCGCATCATGCTGAATTCTTGATCAGGCCGGGCGAAGCTGGCCTTGCTCCAGACGCAGCACGCGGTCGCATGAGGCGGCGAGGCGAGGGTTGTGCGTGGCGATGATCGAGGTCAGGCCGTGCTCGGCGTGCATCTCGCGCAGCAGCGCGTGAAGCGAATCGGCGGTGTTCTCGTCGAGGTCGCCGGTCGGCTCATCGGCCAGCAGCAGCGCTGGCTTCATGACCAGGGCGCGCGCCACGGCGACGCGCTGCTGTTCCCCACCAGACAACATGCCTGGACGATGGGACAGGCGCTCGCCGAGTCCGACGCGCGTCAGCAGCGCCCGCGCCCGCTCCCGTGCTTCGCGAACCGGCAGGCGCGCGATCCGCATCGGCATCTCGATGTTCTCGGACGCGTCGAACTCCGGCAGCAGGTGATGAAACTGGAAGACGAAGCCGACGTTGCGGTTGCGAAACTCCACCAGCGCCTCATCGGCCATCCGGGTGATGTCGGAGTCGGCCACCTGGATAGAGCCTGAATCAGCGCGGTCGAGGCCCCCTAGCAGATGCAGGAGCGTGCTCTTGCCAACACCTGACGCGCCGACCACCGCCAGCATCTCCCCTCGCTCCACCGCAAGATCGAGGTCACGCAGCACGTGAATCGACTGCGTGCCGACGACGTACGCCTTGTTGAGGCCGCTGATGGCAACGAATGGCATCACTCGTAGCGAAGGGCCTGGATCGGATCGAGCCGCGAGGCCTGGCGAGACGGATAGAGCGTGGCCACGAAGCAGATCAGCACCGCCGAGACGACCACGACGGCAAAATCGAGCGGCAGGACGACGAACGGGACGTAGGACACCTGATAGACGTCCATCGGGATATGAATGAGGCGGTAGCGATCGAGTACCCAGCAGAGCAGCAGCCCCGCGCTGGCGCCGATCGTCGTCCCGACCACGCCAATCACGAGTCCCTGCATCATGAAGATCCTCATCACGCTCCTGGACGAGGCCCCCATCGTCTTCAGGATGGCGATGTCGCGGCTCTTCTCCATGACGAGGAGGATCAGCGACGCGATGATGTTGAGCGCCGCCACCATCACGATCAGGCCGATGGTGATGGAAATGGCCATCTTCTCGAGCCAGAGCGCCGAGAAGAGATTCTGGTTCATGTCCTGCCAGTCCTGCGCGACGTACTCGGGGCCGAGCAGGCCAGGAATACGCGAGGCAATATCCGGCGCCATGAAGATGTCGGCGACGCGCAGCTCGATCAGGTCGGGCGCCGCTTTTCCCATCAGGCGCTCGGCAAACTCGAGCGACACGAAGCCGTACTGCGAATCGAACTCGTACAAGCCGAGACTGTAGATGCCGACGACCTTCGTGCGGCGTTGCCGCGGAAGCATGCCCATCGGTGTCAGGGTGCCCTGCGGTGTGAGCAATGAAATCTCGTCGCCGACATCCGCCCCGAGCTGCTGTGCCAGGTCGCGGCCGATCAAAATTCCGGGCGGGTCGTTTTCAGACTGCGCCGTGAGCTCCGCCACGCTTCCCCGCTGGATCGCTTTCCCGATGTCGGTGACGCTTCGCTCGAGCGCAGGGTCTACGCCCTTCAAGCTGATGAACGCTTCGGCCCGGCCTGACACGATCAGCGCCTTGCCGAGAATGGCGGGCCCGGCGCCAACCACGCCCTCGATCCCTCGAAGCTTCTCGATCTCCGCCTGGTAGTCCACGATCCCACCCGTCTTCCAGACGTAGACGTGGGCCATCGAGCCGAGGATGCGGTCGCGCAGCTCGCCCTGCAGGCCGGTCATCAGCGCCAGCGCGATGACGAGCGCCATGACCCCGACGGTCACGCCCAGCGTGGAGATCAGGGAGATGAGGGAGATGAACGCCTGCTTGCGGCGCGCGAGGAGATAACGCAGCGCAATGAAGAGCTCAAACCTCATTTCGGCCGCATGAGCGGAAAGAGGATGACGTCGCGGATCGACGGGCTGTTGGTCAGCAGCATCACGAGGCGATCGATGCCGACGCCCTCGCCCGCGGCGGGCGGCATGCCGAATTCGAGCGCGCGAATGTAATCCTCGTCCATCGCGTGCGCCTCTTCATCGCCCCCCGCCCGCTGCCGGAGCTGCTCCTCGAAGCGGCTGCGCTGCTCGACGGGGTCGTTGAGCTCGCTGAACGCATTGGCCACCTCGAATCCGGCGATGTACAGCTCGAACCGCTCCACGGTGTCGGGGTCGTCCGGCTTCTGCTTCGAGAGCGGCGACACTTCCGTCGGGAAGTCGTAGACGAAGGTGGGCTGGATCAGATCGTCTTCGCAGAGCGCCTCGAAGATCGCCGCGGCGATGTGGCCGGCACCCATGGCGGGCGTCACCTCGACGTGCAGCTTCGACGCGAGCGCCGCAGCCGCCTCGCGCGAGCGCAGGTCGCCTGGAGCGACATCGACGCCCAGCCGCCGGGCGGCCGCCTCGCGCGCCGCCTCGCGCAGCGACAGGCGGCGGAACGGCGCCTTGAAGGAAATCGTCAGCTCCCCGTACGGCAACTCGTCGGTCCCGGCCGCCTTTCGCGCGACTTCGGCCAGCATCTCCTCGGTCTGCGTCATCAGGTCGTTGTAGTCGGCGTAGGTCCAGTAGAACTCGAGCATCGTGAACTCGGGGTTGTGCTGCGTCGAGATTCCCTCGTTCCTGAAGTTTCGATTGATCTCGAACACCCGTTCGATCCCGCCGACGGTCAGCCGCTTGAGGAACAGCTCGGGCGCGACGCGCATGTAGAGCGGCATGTCGAGCGCGTTGTGATGCGTCACGAACGGCCGCGCCAGCGCGCCGCCGGCAATCGACTGCATCATCGGCGTCTCGACCTCGAGAAACCCGCGAGCAGTCAGAAACTCGCGAAGCGCCGTGACGACGCGGCTGCGGACCTCGAACACCCGCCTCGAATCCGGATTGACGATCAGATCGAGATACCGCTGGCGGTAGCGCGTCTCGACGTCGGTCAGGCCGTGCCACTTCTCGGGAAGCGGCAGCAGGCACTTGGCGAGAAACTCCAGCTTCGACGCCCAGATGGTGAGCTCGTTGGTCTTGGTTCGAAACAGGCGGCCTTCGACTCCCACCAGATCGCCGAAGTCGAGCAGCTTGAAGATCTGGAAATCGCGCTCCGACAGCGCGTCCTGCCGGATGTACACCTGGATGCGCGCCTTGCCGTCCGACAGCACGAGGAAGTTGGCCTTGCCAAAGCTGCGGACCGCGAGGATGCGGCCCGCCGTGCGTGTGGTGATCGGCGCGGCGTCGAGCTCCTCGCGTGTCTTCTCTCCGTGCGCCGCGACCAGCTCCTCGATCGTCGCCTGCGGATCGAATCGCCGCGGGTAGATCTCGATCCCGAGCTTGCGCAGCTCCTCGAGGTTGGCGCGGCGCTGCACGACCTGGTCGGACTCCTGCGTTGCGTTCTTTTCGATGGCGTTCTTTTCGATGGCGCTCATTCGCGCTCCAGGCGGCGGCGGATCGCGTCGAGGATCCCGTTGATGAAGCGAACCGAGTCGTCGTTGCTGAACGTGCGCGCCAGCTCGAGCGCTTCGTTGATGATCACGCGGCCGGGCGTGTCGCGTGCGTGAAGGAACTCATGAACCGCCATCCTCAGGATCAGGCGGTCCATCACGTTCATGCGCTCGAGACGCCAGTTGTCCGCGGCCTCGGAGATGACGGGGTCGAGCTCGGCGACGGTGGTCACCACGCCATTCGCGAGATCCGCGGCGAACGCACGCAGGTCGTCAGACAGCGGCGGCGTCGAAGCCGGGTCGTGCGTCCAGAACGTCTCCAGTACCTCTGGCATCGTCGAGCGACCGACTTCCCATTGATAGAGCATCTGCACCGCCGCCTCTCGCGCGCGGTGGCGCGACTCCCTGCCCGTCCGCTGCGTCGTACGCCGTTCGGCACGTGCCGTCACGCGTCGATCCCTGCCTGAAGGTGACGAAAGAGCGTGGCCATCTCCACTGCCGCCAGCGCGGCCTCCCGGCCCTTGTTCCCTGGACCTGGTGCGGCACGCTCGGCGGCCTGTTCCTCGGTGAGCGTCGTCAGCACGCCAAGCGCCATCGGGACGCCGGTCAAGGCTGCGGCCTCGGCGATGCCGTTGCAGGCGGCTGACGCTATGTATTCGAAATGCATCGTGTCGCCCTTGATGAGACATCCGATGCAGATGATCGCATCGAAGCGTCCGGTCTTCGCGGCGCGAAGTGCGGTGACAGGAATCTCGAAGGCGCCAGGCACGCGGAAGACGATGACGTCGTCCTCCCGCACGGCCGCGTCGGCAAGCGCCTGTCGTGCCCCGGTGAGCAGACCCTCCGTGATCTCCCCGTTGAAGCGGGAGACGATGATCCCGAACCGGCAGCCGGCGGCGTTGGTTGATCCCTGAAGTTCCATCCCTGGCGACCCAGCCACTTAGCGACCCTTGAACTGCGGTTTCCGTTTTTGCAGGAAGGCCTGCGTCCCCTCGCGCATGTCTTCGGTGGACGCCACGAGCCCGAAGAGCGTGGCCTCCAGGAACTGCGCCTTGTCGAACGACACCTCGAGGCCTCGGTTCACCGACTCGATGATGTACTGCATCGCGACCGGCGCCTTCGTGGCCAGCTCGCCCGCAAGCGTGACGACCTCCGCCATGAGTGACTCGCGCGGGACGACCCGATTGACCAGTCCGATCCGCAGCGCCTCGTCCGCCTCGACCTGCCGGCCCGTCAGCATGAGATCCAGCGCGACGCCTTTTCCGACGAGCCGCGCCAGGCGCTGCGTCCCGCCGTATCCGGGAATGATGCCAAGGTTGATTTCCGGCTGACCGAGCCGCGCCGTGCTGGCCGCGATGCGAAGCGTGCAGGCCAGCGCGAGCTCGCAGCCGCCGCCGAGCGCGAAGCCGTTGATGGCGGCGATGACCGGCTTGCCAAGGTTCTCGATCAGGTCGAACACGTGCTGGCCCTGGCGCGCGTGCTCCTTGCCCTCGACAGGACGCTGGACGGCGAGTTCGTTGATGTCAGCCCCGGCGACAAACGACTTCTCGCCCGCGCCGGTGATGACGAGCACACGAATCGCCTCGTCGTGCCTGACGTCGAGCACGGCTCGTCGAAGTTCGTCGATTGTCGCGGAATTGAGGGCGTTCAGAACCTGGGGACGGTTGATGGTGAGGAGGGCAACCGCACCGTTCCGATCGAATAAGAGGTTTTCAAAGCTCATGGCGTGAAGGCCCCTCGGCGTCGCTCGGGGCGGGCCCGCGAGCACGCCCGCGGATCGAAAGTATACCCCACGCCCAACAGACCGCCGCGCCGACGATGGCGCCGAAACCATCGGCGACGAGGTCCATGAGCTCCGCCGACCGTCCCGCCACGAACATCTGATGAAACTCGTCGGTCGCGCCGTAGGCCGTCGCCATCAGCACGGCGATCAGCGCCGTCCGGGCCGTGATGACACTGGGAAGGCCGCCCGCCAGCGCCCGCACGATGGTCACACTGAGTCCCGTGTATCCCAGCCAATGCGCTGACTTGTCGGATATCCCCCGTGGCAGCGGCGCGTCATGGAGCGAGGAGACGTAGAAGATGACAGCCATGTAGACGATGACCGGCCCCCATAGGAACAGGGGTCGGGCGTCATCTCTCGGAGGCACCGCCTACAACGGAAGCGGATACAGCAGCCAGCCGGCCAGAAGCCCGCCGCCGACGAAACCGGCGAGCAACTGCGCGCCGAGCCGAAGCTGATCGCCTGGTTCGTCGCGCATCAGGGTCGCGAACACGATGGAGACGAAGAGGGCGAACACCACCATGAGGCCGAAGTGCGACGTCATTTCCGCCCCTGCGCGATATCGAAGGCGTCGAGCACCACCAGCATGTTGAGCAGCCCGGCGACGATCACAAAGGCGTTGCCGTACTCATAGGTGATGGCGATCACGCGACCTGCACCGGCGCCCATCGCCTTGGCGACGAAGTACGGCACGCCGATGCCGATGTCGGCGAAGGCCGCGAGCGCCACGAGCGGCTGCGTGATCTCGAACGGAAAGAGCCGCCCCTCGAGCCACAGCCCGAAGACGAACATCAGCGGGAGCGTGATGAGAAAGGTGAGACCTTTCTGGATGCGGCCCTGCCAGAGATGGCCGCTGCCGGGGATCGCCCACGCCGCCGCGCAAATCAGATAGGGGTTGGTGGACGACGCGGCGCGATCGGCCGCTGTGGCGCGCATGGCTCGTAGTGTAGCCCAGGCACTTCGTCCAACTGCCGGACCCCAGAACCGGCCGAACCTCGAACCCTGGCACTCAACGGCGCATTCTCAGCGATCGGAGCCACCCTTGCCCTTCTAGTCGCAATGAGCTGGGGATTCTCGACGCGTGCGACCGCAGCCGTTGCTAACGCTATTCATAAACTAAACGGTGTTCACATTGAACACCGTTTAGTTTATGATTGCCGTTCAGAGGTTGAGTTACATGGGCACAAAAGAGCGCCACGAACGGGATCGCAGTCGAACCCGCCAGGCGATCCTCACGGCGGCGCGAGAGCTCTTCATCACCGACGGTTACCGCAACGTGTCGATGCGCAAGATCGCGGAACGCATCGAGTACAGCCCGGCCGCCATCTACAGTTACTTCGCCGCCAAAGACGACATCTTCTTTGCGCTTGCGGAAGAAGGATTCCGGCTCCTTGTCGGCCACGCGCAGGCCACGACGCATGACGTCGTCGATCCGCTGGTGCGCCTCCGTCGCGGCCTGTGGGGGTTTTATGAATTCTCCAAGGCGCACCCCGAGTATTTCGAGCTGATGTTCCTCGATCGCTCGGTTCCCAGCCTCAGCCAGGATTTCCAGCGCTTCGAGTTCTTCCAGGAGACCACGTTACGGGCTGAAGCGGATATTGGCGCGTGTATAGAACGTGGCGAGTTCTCGAAGGCGCTCAACCCCGCCGCCGCACTTCACGTGCTCTGGGTCGGCATGCTTGGCGCCGCGGCAATCGGGCTGGCACAGCGTCTCGCGCCGGGCGAAGACCCCGACGCCCTCGCTCACGACGTCCTCGAATCCCTGCTGGCGGGATTCACCACGAACATCGTTCGCACAACCTTCGTCGCATCGGAATGCCCGTTTCACGCAGCGGATGACACGGCCGGATTGGATAAGAAGGCCACTGAGGCAAATGAACATGCGTAGCCATCCTCGTCAATCACGTCTGTCCCTTTCTGTCCTCATCCTCGCGCTCGGCTCGGCGATGACCCTTGTCGCGTGCAACAGCGCCGAGCCAACCGCGGTTGCCGCAGCGCCGGTCACTGAACGTCTTGTGGACGTCCCGGCGATCACGGTGGGCGTCGCGGATCTGGAGTCCACCCTTCAAGTCTCCGGCAACCTCGCGCCGCAGACGCGCGTCGCCATCATGGCCAGGCTCCCGGGCACGCTCTCTCGGATGTCGGTCCAGGTCGGGGATCGCGTGCGCCAGGGACAGACGGTGGCGACGCTCGACCGCCGCGAGATCGATGCGCAGGTGGATGCGGCCAAAGCCGCGGTCGCCGTGACTCACGCGGCGCTCGAGTCTGCCGAAGCGGCGCTCGCCAACGCGGTGCTCGAGCAGGAACGCTCGAAGAATCTGTTCGAAAAGGGAGCACTGCCCCGCCAGCGCCTTGATGCCGCGGATACGGCGGTGCGCGCGTCGACGGCTCAGCGCGAACTTGCCAGGGCCAACGTGGCACAGGCGGAGGCGGCCTGGCGCCGAGCCAGCGAAGTGCAGCGCGACACCACGCTCACCTCCCCGATCAACGGCGTCATCGTCGAGCGGAACTACGACGCAGGAAGCCTGGTCGGCCCAGGGGAGAAGCCCGTCGTCGTCGTGGCGGACCTGAGCATCATGAAGCTTGAAGCGGGCGTCTCGGAGCTCGAGGCCGGCCGTCTCCGCGTCGGCATGCCCGCGCGCATCGTCGCGCAGGCCCTTCCCGACGAGGTCTTCGAGGGACGCCTGGCCAGCATCGCCCCCGAGGTCGATCCGCGCAACCGGCACTTCGCCGTCGAGGTACGGACGACCAATCGCGGAAACCTCCTCTCGGGGATGTACGGCACCGCCACGATTCCGCTCGAGCGGGCGGCGAAGGCGGTGGCCGTACCGCGCGACGCGGTCACGACGCGAGGCGGCACACGTGTGGCGCTCCGGATTGACGGAGCCACCGTCCGGGAAGTGCCCGTGGTCGAGGGCTTGACGAGCGGAACGCTCGTCGAGATTTCAAGCGGGTTGAAAAGCGGCGACACCATCATCTCCGATGCCCGGCGCGATGTCGCGGCCGGCAGCAGGGTCAACCCCGTTTTCGCACGCTAGCCATATGTGGATTTCCGATACCTCCATCCGCCGGCCCGTCTTCGCGACGATGGTCATCGTCAGCTTCATGGTGCTTGGCATCGTGTCGATGACCCGGCTCGGGATCGACCTGTTCCCCGACGTCAGCTTCCCCTTCGTCAACATCAGCGTCGTCTATCCCGGTGCATCGCCGGAGGAAGTGGAGACGCTGGTCACCAGGCCGATTGAAGACGCGGTCGCCGGCATCAACGGCGTCAAGCGCGTGCAGTCGAGCTCCACCGAATCGCTGTCGATGATCGGCGTCGAGCTTCGGCTCGAAGTGGACGCGCAGAACGCGGCCGCCGAAGTGCGCGAAAAGGTGGCCGCCATCCGCCGCCGTCTGCCGCGCGAGGTGGAAGACCCGACGATCGTCCGCTTCGATGTCGCCGGCCTGCCGATCATGACGTTCGCGGTCGGGTCGTCACAGGCGTCCGACGTCACCCGCAGGCAGATCGAAGACGACCTCAAGCCGCTCATCGAACAGATCGACGGCGTCGCGGCGGTCGAGGTCAACGGCGGCGACGTGCGCGAGATCCAGGTGGACCTCGATCCCCGCCGGCTGGAGGCGCTGGGACTGCCGGTCAGCCTGGTGGCCGAGAAGCTCTCGGCCGAGAATCTCGACCTGCCCGGCGGCCGGATGACACAACAGGGGCAGACAATTTCGCTGCGAACGAAGGGGGAATTCGAATCCGCCGCGGAGATCGAAAGCGTCATCCTGCGGTCGGATGGCGGCTCGACCGTTCGCGTTCGTGACGTGGGGCGCGTGATCGACGGCTACGAGGAGCGGACGTCGACGACGCGCCTCGACGGTGCCGACGCCGTCTCGTTCTCGATCAAGAAGCAAAGCGGCGCGAACACCGCCGCCATCGCAGAACGTGTACAGGATCTGCTCACGCGCGTCCGTCCGAACTTCCCGGCGCTGCAAATCCGCGACGTGCACGACGACGCCGTGTTCATTCACGAAAACGTGGCGCAGGTCCGCGAGGCGATCATCTTCGGCGGGCTGATGGCCGTCCTGGTGATCTTCCTGTTCATGCGCGACTGGCGCTCGACTCTCATCAGCGCACTCGCGCTGCCGACCTCGGTGGTGGCGACGTTCTTCTTCATGTATATCGCCGGCTTCACCTTCAACATGATGACGCTGATGGGGCTGTCGCTCGTCATCGGCATCCTGATCGACGATGCCGTCGTGGTGCGGGAAAGCATCTACCGTCACATGGAGCAGGGCGCCGACCCGATGACCGCGGCGCACAAGGGCACGTCCGAAGTCGGACTTGCCGTGATGGCGACCACCTTCACCATCCTCGCGGTGTTCCTGCCGGTGGGCTTCATGACCGGGCTCGTCGGCCAGTTCTTCAAGTCATTCGCGCTGACGATTGCCTTCGCGGTGGCGATGTCGCTGCTGGTCGCGTTCACGCTCGACCCGATGCTCTCGTCGCGGTTCGTCCGCTACATTCCACCCGAGGAGCGGATGCGGACGCGCACCGGGCGGCTGTTCGAGCGATGGGGACGCGCGTACGAGGCGCTCGATCGGAAGTATCACGCCGTTCTCGGCTGGGCGCTCGGCAATCCCTGGAAGACGCTGGGGGCCGCCGCGGCGATCTTCGTGGCCAGTCTCAGCACGATCACGCTGATGGGCACCGAATTCGTCCCGGTTGAAGACCGCGGCGAATTCCAAGTCATCGTCGAGATGCCGCCGGGCACGTCGTTCGACGAGAGCGTGGCCGCGGTGTCGCGGATTGAGAAGGACGTGCAGGCGATTCCCGAGGTCACGCAGGTCTTCAGCACGGTCGGCATCGGCGGCCAGGTCCGGTCGTCCACGATTCGAGTGAAGACGACGAAGAAGAACGAGCGCAGCCGCGGGATCGGCGAGATCAAGACGGACATGCGCGCCAGGCTTGCCTCGATGCCGTTTGTCGACGGCAAGGTCGCGGATCCCGAGTTCATGCAGGGCGCTCCCTACGAGCCGCCGATCAACATCTTCGTGCGCGGAGACGATCTGGCGGCGCTGCAGCGGATCACCAGTCAGGTCGAAGCGAAGGTGCGCCAGATTCCCGGCGCCGTGGACATCAGCACGAACCTCGAGACGGGACAGCCCGAAGTGGTGGCGCGCATCAACCGCTCGATCGCCGCCGACATGGGCTTCAGCGTGGGCGGCGTGGCCAGCCAGCTCCGCGGGATGGTCGAGGGCGTGGTGCCGACGAAGCTGCGCGACGGCAATCGCGAGCATGACATCCGCGTGCGCCTCGCGCCGGAGTACCGCAACGACCCGGCCGCGATCCTCCGGACGCCGTTGTATTCGGACACCGGCACGGCCGTGCGCACCGGCGACGTCGTCCAGTTCACTCCGGCCGTGGGCCCCAGCAACATCGACCGCGAACAGCGGCGCCGGCAGGCGAAGATCGGCGTCGATCTCGGCGACAGCTATGCCCTTGGCGACATGACCGCTGAAGTCGAGAAGGCGATGGCCACGATTCAGATGCCGCAGAACTTCGAATGGGGCTTCGCCGGCGACGTGGAGATGATGCAGGAATCCGCGGCCGCCATGGGTCTCGCAATGATTCTGGCGATCGCCTTCATCTACATCGTGCTGGCCTCGCAGTTCGAGTCGTTTCTCGAGCCGCTCATCATCATGCTGTCGATGCCGCTGGCACTGGTAGGGGCGCTGCTGCTCCTGCTGGGCACCGGCAAGCACCTTGGCATGCCGGCGATGATTGGCGTGGTGATGCTCATGGGCCTGGTCACGAAGAACGCGATCCTGCTGATCGACTACACCAACAGGCTTCGCCGGGAACAGGGGCTGGGCGTTCGCGAGGCGCTGCTCGCCGCCGGGCCGGTACGGTTGCGGCCGATCATGATGACGACGGTGGCGATGGTGCTGGGCATGCTGCCATCGGCGCTCGGCACCGGTGACGGCAGCGAGTTCCGCGCGCCGATCGCGATTGCCACGATCGGCGGCCTGATCACCTCGACGCTGCTCACGCTCGTGGTGATACCGGTGGCGTATCTCCTCCTCGAGGGCGCGGTCGAGCGCGTCAAGGCGTGGCGGGCGGCTCCCTCGCCGGCGTGGACGCGCACGGCCGCCCGCGTGACCGGGGTGCTCGTGATCCTCGCGCTCCTCGGCGCGTTCGTCAGCGTCGCCGGCGCGTTCGCGTCGGACGCGGGGGCTGAAGCCCCCGCGCTACAGGTCCAGAGTGCAGGCCCCATCCCGGACGTTGCAGCGCGTGGGCTTCAGCCCACGCCGCCCGCACCACCGCTCACGATCGAGCGGGCGCTGCCGCTCGCCTCGACCCGCAATGAATCGTTCAAGGTCAGCCAGGAGCGGCTGCGCGAGAGCCAGGCGAACGTCATGGCGGCGAAGGCGGCATTCCTGCCATCGCTGAACCTGAACTTCCTCTATACGCCGTCGCAGGCGTCACCCCTGCTGAAGATTCCTGCCGGCGTGTTCGGCCCGACCGAACAGACGTTCCGTGCGAACTTCGTGCGCGAGAACATCGTCAGCCTCGACATCTCGCAGCCGCTCTACACTGGCGGGCGATTGAACAACGCCTACGGTGCGCAGGCGGCGACGCAGGAGGCCACCCGTCTTGACCTCGAACGGGTGCAGCAGGCACTGACGCTACGCGTCTACGAGACGTTCTACGCCGCGCTGATGAACGACCAGGGGATCCGCGTCACGGAGGAGGGCGTGCGGATTGCCGAACGTCACCTCGAGCTCGCGAAGGTGCGGTTCGACGCGGGCTCTGCGGCTCGCCTGGACGTGCTTCGCGCGGAGGTCGAGCTCGCCAACGCGCGGACGAAGCTGATTCGCGCGCGAAGCGCCGCCACCGTGTCATACCAGGCGCTGCGAACCGTCCTCTCCCTGCCGCAGTCGGAACCCCTGCAACTGGCTGGCACGCTCGACCAGGTGCCCGCGCTGCCTGCGGTCCCAACGCTCGAAGACGCGCTGGTGGCGCGCGCCGACATCCGCGCCATGGGCCAGCAGCGTGAGGCAGCACAGCGGATGGTGTCGCTCGCGAACGCGGACCTCAAGCCGACGGTCGCCTTCAGGGGTAACTTTCAGTACCAGGAGGACGGCTTCAACACCCTCCTGAACAACAACAACCGCAGCTACCAGTTCGGCGTGGCCGTCAGCGTTCCGCTCTTCAATGCACCGACCGTAGCGGCCAGGCGCGGCGCCGCCTCGGCGCGCGTGAAGCAAGCCGAACACGGCGCGACCGCGGCGCTCGATGGGGCGCGGCTCGAGCTGGCGTCGGCCTCGACCGAGCTAGGCGCGGCTGTCGAGATCGTCTCTACCCAGGTGAAGGCGGTGGAAATGGCGCGCGAGGGACTCTCGATCGCGGAGGTCTCCTACGAGAACGGCGTCATCACGTCGACGGAGCTCAACGACGCCCGCCTGTCACTGCTCGAAACCGAGTGGGAACTGATGCAGGCCAAGTACGGACAGATCGTGGCCGCAGCCCGAACCCGATACGCGGCGGGTCTCTGAATCCGCCACGCCTGTTACCGACACGACACACCGAGACACTGAGACACCGAGTAATTTCTTGAACTCGGTGCCTCGGAGCCTCGGTGTGCCGGATCGGTGTGAAGGGCAGTACCCTGTGGCAATGTCCGACCTGCTCGCGCTCGTCAAGGGCTGCACCTTTGACGACTTTCTCTTCACCCCTCAGTTCAGCGTCCTCGAGCGCCGCGATCCGTCGGCCATCGACCTGACCTCGCGGTTCTCTCAGCACATCACCGTGAAGCGGCCGATCGTCTCGGCCAACATGGACACCGTGACCCGCGCGGAGATGGCTATCGCCGTCGCCGAAGAGGGCGGCATCGGGATCATCGACCGCGGCTTCCGCAGCGGCGAGATCGAGCCGCAGGTGCGCGAGGTGCAGATCGTCAAGCGCACCCAGCACGGCATCATCAACGACCCGTACACGATCGCTCCAGGGGCGACGCTGCCCGAGGCGGCCGCCCGCATGCGCCGCACGGGCGTCGGGACGCTGGTCGTCATCGACGAGGCGCGGCGCGTGCAGGGACTGTTGACTACCCGCGACCTGCGCTTCGCCGACCTCGCCGGCACCGTCGCGTCGCGCATGACGCCCCGCGACCGGCTCATCGTCCATGTCGGGCTTCCCGATCCGGGGGCGGCCGAGGCGACCATGCGCGCGCAGAAGATCAAGAAGCTGCCGCTGCTCCACCAGGACGGAACGCTGCTCGGCCTCATCACCGCCAAGGACGTGATGTCGCAGCGCCAGCTTCCATTCGCCACGCGCGACAGCCACGGTCGCCTCCGGGTGGGGGCGGCGATCGGCGCGAAGGGCGACTATCTCGAGCGCGCCGCGGAGCTCGTCCGCGCCGAAGTGGACGTCATCGTCATCGACATCGCCCACGGGCATTCGGTCGTCATGGAGCGGGCCATCGAGGCGTTCCGGAAGAAGTTCGGCGACGTCGAGCTCGTGGCCGGCAACGTCGCGACCGCCGAGGGCGTTCGCTTTCTCGCCGAGCGCCACGTCAACGGGATCAAGGTGGGCATCGGTCCTGGCGGCGGGTGCACGACACGGCTCAACACGAACTTCGGCGTGCCACAGGTGCACGCGCTCGCCGAATGCAGAGCGGCCGCGGACGGCCGCGTGCCTCTCATTGCCGACGGCGGCGTCAAACGGCACGGCGCGCTGGTGCAGGCGCTCCTCTTCGGCGGCGACACCGTCATGCTCGGAAGCGCGCTTGCCGGCACAACGGAGACGCCTGGCGAGATCGTTCAGAAGCCGGTGGTCGTCCCGGAGTCGAGCAAGACCGTACGCGTGCCCTTCAAGGTCTTCCGAGGCATGGCGTCACTGCAGGCGATCGTTGATCGGCTCGACGTGGAGGACGCCGACGCCGCCGACGTCGAAGCCCTTGGCGCGGAGGGGATGGAGATCAGCGTTCCTGCCCGCGGCTCGGTGCGTCCGCTGCTGCGGGACATGTTCAAGCATGTGTGCTCGGCCATCAGCTACGGCGGCGCACGCAGCCTCGCCGAGCTGCAGCAGGCATTCCGCGAAGACCCGGAGCGCTTCGTGATTCGACTGACCGAATCGTCCCGGCGGGAGTCATTCGATCGCTGACCATTCAGGCGCTCACCGGCAGCCGCCCACGATCCACGCGTCGGCTGGCAAGCCGTGTCAGGCCGCACGACTGAACGACCCCAAATGCCAGGTCAGGTCAGCCAGCGGACGACACCAAGAGCCAGGCCCGCCACGAAGATGGATCCAAAGATCTCCTTGTTGTACTGGGCGAGCCACGTCGGCAGGTAGATGTCGAAGTTCGGCTCGCGCTCCGTTGTGTAGCGCGCGGCCACGCCTGTCAGCGGACAACGGAACCGGTTCACCAATAGGACGATGACTTCAACGAAGACGATGCCGGTCAACCAGAGCATGAGCTCGAACCGGCGCTGCCACGCGGCGACCGGAATCGCGAGGACGGCGCAGGCGAAGAACGCCCAGACGATGGTGTGGATCAAGCGAATCGCACGAAGAGCAACAAGGGGCGTGAGGTTCATCGAAGGACTGCCCCTTCCGGAACTCTGATGGCCGTTCGATAACCACGCGGCCTAACGTGGCTGCTTCAGGCGCAGCGGCTCATCATCGTGCCAGCCGCCGCCTGCCGCAAGTGGTGGTCAGGCAGGCCCCGTAATCCGCAGATACTTGCGCCATGGCCCCACGGCCCCCGTGTATTGCCGACCCATGACCCGAGTAATTTGAACCAGGTGATCTAAATCGTGTACCACCCACGTGGCGAGATGTTGGCCGAGAGTCACTCGGCCGAACTCGGGATGCTGGCCCGTACGATCCAGATCGGTAGGGGTCAGACGCAACGCTGCGAGACGGCGAAGACTCTCACCCCGCAGCTCGCGGAACGTATCCAGCAACTCGGGGAGGCTCTTGCCCCTCGACGCCTCGAACTGAGCGAACCGATCGAACGTGGGGAAAGGCATGCCTTCTCCATGGGCGAGAAGATGGTCCGCGCGCGGCATCCAATCCGTACGTTCTCCGTGAATGAGATGCCCGACGACGTCATAGGGGCTCCACGTGTCGGGACCCTCCGTACACGATACCCAGGCTGACGGGAGATCGCGGAGTAGTACGTCCAGGACTTCCGGAGTCCGCGACAGTACAGGCACGGCGGTATGAAGATCGAAATCCATTGTGACCACCGATGGGGGTCCGTGTTCGCTCCACCTAACGTCTTACTGAGTGGACCGCGAGGCCCTGCTCGCGGACATCGCGGATGACGGTGCGCGCAGTCTTGCCCGCGAGTGCTCGGCAATCAAGGCCCTACACCGCAAGCGCGCCGAAATGCTCTTTGTATCGTGTCTTGAAGTCAGCAAAACGGTACGAGTGGCTGGTTCCGCCGAGGTGCTCGAGTGCATAGGTCGCCGCGACGCTCCCGAGCTGGGCTGACACCACGTACGACGCGCCGGTTGCCATCCCCTTCATCAACCCGCCGCGGAACGCATCCCCGACGCCGGTGGGATCGACGATCCGGTGAGGTGTCACAGCCTTGACGTCGGTGCGCGCGCCCGTCTGGTAGAGCGAACATCCCTCCTCGCCCCTCGTGACGATGAGCACCTCCGCGACGGCGAGGACCTCGTCCTCCCCCATGCCGGTCTTCTGCCGGATCAGCTCGAACTCGTAGTCGTTGGCGATCACCAGGCGGGCACCCGCGATCCCGTCGCGCAGCTCGTCACCCGACATGCGCGCGCACTGCTGCCCCGGGTCGAAGATGAAGGGAATCCGCAGCGTGCGGCACTCCTCTGCATACTGGACCATCGCGCCCGGATCGTTTGGCGAGATGATGACCAGCCCGGCATCCCGCACGGTCCGAAACGACAGCTCCCCCGCGTTGGCCATCGCGCCGGTATAAAACGACGCAATCTGGTTGTTCTCGGTGTCTGTGCTGCAGAAGAAGGAGGCGGTGAACTTGTCGGTCAACTGCCGGACGAGCGACGTATCGACCCCGGCCGCGTCGAGCCACTGCCGGTACTCGCCGAAGTCCTGGCCGGCCGTCGCCATCAGGAAGGGACGCTCGCCCAGCAGCGCCAGCGTGTAGGCGATGTTCGGCGCGCAGCCGCCCCGCCGCTTGTCCATGGAGTCCACGAGAAAGCTGAGGCTCACCCGCTGCATGTGCTCCGGCAGGAAATGCTCGGTGAACTTGCCTGGAAACGACATGAGGTAGTCGTACGCGATCGATCCGGTGACGATGAGTTTCATGGGTTAGGTTGTCTGTAGGTACTTGCCGACGAGGGGCGCGAGCTCCTGGCGCGTGGGCTCAGGGATGGCGTCGAGACGGGTGATCAGCGCGAACTTCAGCGCCGAGGCGCACTCGCAGGTGCGATCGTAGGGCAGCCGTTCAACCGCCCCCGCGATGATCTGCTGCGCGGTCTTCGCGTTCTGCATCAGGTTGGCGATGACCAGATCGACGGTGACCGAGTCGTGGTCAGGATGCCAGCAGTCGTAATCGGTGACAAGCGCGATGGTCGTGTAGCAGATCTCGGCCTCGCGCGCGAGCTTGGCTTCCTGCAGGTTGGTCATCCCGATGATGTCCATCCCCCACGACCGATAGAGCTTCGATTCGGCAAGCGTCGAGAACTGCGGCCCTTCCATGCACACGTAGGTGCCTCCCTTGTGCACGGTCGCGCCAGACTGCACGCCGCTCTGATGCGCAAGACCGCTGAGAATCCTGCAGAAGGGGTGCGCGAAGCCGACGTGAGCGGCGAGTCCGCGGCCGAAGAACGTGCTCACGCGACCCTTCGTGCGGTCGAAGAACTGATCGGGAATCACGATGTCCAGCGGCTTGTACTCCTCCTTGAGACTGCCCACGGCGCTGGCCGAGAGGATGTACTCGACGCCGAGCATCTTCATGCCGAAGATGTTGGCGCGGAAATTCAGCTCCGACGGAAGGATGCGGTGCCCCGCGCCGTGGCGCGACAGGAACGCGACTCTCTGGCCGCGCAAGGTTCCAATGACGTAGGGCCCCGACGGCTCGCCGAACGGCGTCGACAGGGTTTTCTCTTCACGGCCGGTGACGTCGGCCATGTCGTACAAGCCGCTCCCACCGATGATGCCAATCCTGACCTGATTCATGTTCGCTCTGGGAAAAAGTGATCACCCGGGAACTGCGAGTTTACAACACCTGCTCGACGTGTCTCCTGCCGTCCTTCTCGCGGATGTAGCCGGCCGCGACGAACGGATCGTGCTCGAAGAAGATCAGGTGCTCGCCGTCAATCGCCTCGCGGATGACGCGCTTCTTCACCGCCAGCGTCTGCATCGGGAAGAGGTCGTAGCCCATGATCCACGGGTCGTGGATGTGGCCGGTCGTGGGAATCAGGTCGGCGGCAAAGACTGCGGTCTTGCCGCCTGACTCGATGTAGACAATCTGATGCTGACCGGTGTGGCCGCCGGTCCGCTCCACGCGCACGCCCGGCTTCACCACGCCGTCGTCTTCGTAGAAATCGACGACGCCCGCGCTCTTCAGCGGCAGGAAGTCGTCCGGCAGATAACTCGCGCGGTTGCGCTCGTGAGGATGCGTCGCATCCTCCCACTCCGCGGCTCGAATCAGGTATCGCGCGTTGCCGAAGCGCGGAACGATCGCCGCGCCATCGCGCCTGGTCGCCCCGCCGAAATGATCGAAGTGCAGGTGCGTGGCGAGCGCGAGGTCGATTGAGGCGGCCGACAGCCCGGCATCGGCGAGCGAGTGATCCAGATGCCGGGTTCGGTCGAAGGCGTAGATGTCGATCTGCCTGGCGTCCCACTTGTCGCCGGCTCCGCAGTCGATGATCATCCGGCCCCACGGTCCTTCGACAACCAGCGGCCGCATGGCGAGCTGGATCCGGTTGCGGTCGTCCGGCGCGGTCTTCTTTTCCCAGAGCGGGCGCGGCACGACGCCGAACATGGCGCCGCCGTCGAGCCTGAACAGGCCGTCGTGGACGCTGACCAACTGGAGGTCGCCCCACGGCAGCCGCTTCGACGACAGATCAGGGCGCGCCCGCGCGCGCTCCTTCAGCTCGACGAGCACGCCGTGGGCCGCCGACGGGTGAATGAACGCCACGAGTGCGCCTTCGGCTCCGGGCCTCGGTTCATCGTCCACCAACCGGACGCCGCGCTCTTTCAGTTGTGCCAGCGCGGCGCGAATGTCTTCGACGCGAAGGGTGATGTGATGGATCCCTGGGCCGCGCTTCTCGATGTACCTGGCAATCGCCGAGTCGGGAGCCGTCGCTTCGAGCAGCTCGATGGCCGACTGGCCGACGGGAACGAAATGCGCCCGGACCCGCTGCGATGGCACGTCCTCAGGCGCCTCGACTTCGAGCCCCAGGGCGTCCCGATAGAACGCGAGCGCCGCGTCGATGTCGCGAACCGCGATGCCGACGTGGTCGAGGATCGCTCTCATGGTCTCGGAGGGTCCGCAGGACCAGCCCTACGGGACCCGAGGGACTTATCCATGATTTCTTTCGCCGCGGTGTACGGATCGAGCTCGCGAGCGGCGAGACGGTCGAACACGCGATCCAACTCGCCCGCGGGCAGCGACCGCTCGACGTGTTGCACGAACTGGTGAGAAAGGAGCTCACGGAAGCGGTGCTCCTGACGGGCGCGCTGGCGGGTGGCGCGGGTGCCGGACGACTGCTCGCGGAACCTGCCAATCTCCGCCCAGAGCTCGCCGATCCCCACGTCGGCGGTGGCCTGCGTCTTCAGGATCGACGGACGCCATTCGCCGGGGGCAAACGTCTGCAGTGACAGGTTGGCGGCGATCGACTGCGCCAGCGAATCCGCGCCCTCCCGGTCGGCCTTATTCACCACGAAGATGTCGGCGATCTCCATGATCCCCGCCTTGAGCGCCTGCACGTCGTCGCCGGCGCCCGGCACCAACATGACGATGGAGATGTCGGCGGTCCTGATGATATCGACCTCGTCCTGCCCCACGCCGACCGTCTCGATGATGATGATGTCCTTGCCGGCGGCGTCGAGCACGAGCGCGACGTCGCTGGTCGCGCGCGCGAGCCCCCCGAGGTGCCCGCGCGTCGCCATGCTGCGGATGAAGACCCCCGCGTCCGACGCGTGCGCGCCCATGCGCACGCGGTCGCCGAGAACGGCGCCCCCCGTGAACGGACTGGTGGGGTCGACGGCGATCACGCCGACCGTCTTGCCTTCGCCGCGGATCGTTGCCGTGAGGCGATCGACCAGCGTGCTCTTGCCCGCGCCCGGCGGTCCCGTGATGCCGACCAGGTAGGCGCGGCCCGTCTGGCCGTAGATCGCACGTATGAGGTCGGCTCCGGCCGGCCCCTCGTCCTCGACCAGCGAGATGGCGCGTGCCACAGCGCGCGGGTCACCCTGGACGAGGCGCTCAGAAAGGGGGTCGGGGGTCATTTTTCGAGGACACTCAGCCACAGCCGTCAGGATTGTCCTCGAAAAATGACCCCCGACCCCATTAGCTGGCAAGGAGCTGTCTGGCGATCACCAGGCGCTGAATTTCGCTGGTGCCCTCACCGATCGTGGTGAGCTTCACATCGCGGAAGTACTTTTCAGCAGGATAGTCCTTGACGAAGCCGTACCCGCCATGGATCTGCACGCCGTCTTCGGCCGCGCGCACCGCAATCTCACTCGAATACAACTTGGCCATCGCGGCCTCGAGCGTCGTCCGCCGCCCGCGATCCTTCATCGACGCCGCGCGGTAGGTGAGCAGGCGGGCCGCCTCGATGCGTCCGCCATTGTCCACGAGCTTGGCGCGAATCGCCTGGAACGAGCCGATCGGCCGCCCGAACTGCATCCGCACGAACGCGTAGCTTCGCGCGGCCTCGTACGCACCCTGCGCCAACCCGACGGCGAGCGCGGCGATCCCGATCCGCCCGGCGTCGAGCACCTGAAGGGCGTTGATGAACCCCTGCCCTTCCGCTCCGAGTATCTGCGCCGCCGGCACGCGGCAGTGGTCGAAGATAACCTCGCTCGTCTCGCTGGCGCGCATCCCGAGCTTCTCTTCCTTCTTGCCAGCGCGGAATCCGAGTGTGCCGCGCTCGACGATGAACGCCGAGATTCCACGGTTACCCTTCGCCCGGTTGGTGACAGCCATGACGACGATGAGATCGCCGTAGCGGCCGTGGGTGATGAACTGCTTCGTGCCGTCGATCACCCAGGTATCGCCGTCGCGCCTCGCCGTCGTCCGCATCGCGGCGGCATCGCTGCCCGCGGATGCCTCGGTCAGGCCCCACGCGGAGAGTTGTTCGCCCTTCGCCAGCGGCACCAGATACTTCTGCTTCTGCTCCTCAGTGCCGAAGGCGGCAATGTGCGCCGCGCCGAGCCCGTTGTGCGCGGCGACCGACAGGCAGACCGAGGGGTCGACGCGGGCCAGCTCCTCGATGCAGATGCAGTAATCGACAGAGGACATCGCCGCGCCGCCGTATTCCTCCGGAAACTGGATCCCCATCAGCCCGAGTGCCGCGAGCCGCGGCAGGAGCTCGGCCGGAAAGTGCTGCGCGTCATCCCACTCCCGCACGTGGGGGCGGATCTCGCTTTCCGCAAATTCACGGATGCTGCGGCGAAGCAACTCCTGATCGTCGCTGAGGCGTAAGTTCATGTACGCACCGTCGCACCATCGCACCGTCGCACCATCGCACCATGATCGTATCATTCGGTATGCGATTGATTCGTCTGCTTGGTGCCACGCTCCTGCTGGTGCTCATCTCGTCACCCGCCTTTGCCGATGCGACGCTGTTTATCGGCACCACCACCACCCCGACGAACCGTCCGGCGAAGGGTTTTGCCGTGGGCATGGGGTTGCTGGCGGTCGGCTTCGAGTTCGAGTTCGCCGAGACCAGTGAGAACCTGGCGGAAGCGGCGCCGTCGCTCAGAACAGGGATGGGCAACGTCCTCGCCCAGACGCCGGTCGCCGTGGCGGGCATGCAGTTCTATCTGACAACCGGCGGAGGGGTGTACCGCGAGCTGCAGGGGGACCGGCAGGAAACCCATGTCGGCATCAACACCGGAGGCGGCGTCAAAGTGTCGCTCCTCGGACCGGTGCGGGCGCGGCTCGATTACCGCGTCTTCAAGCTGCGCGGCGAGCCGCTGTACAAGACGGTTCACCGCGTCTATGCCGGATTGAATCTCGCGTTCTGAGCCCGGAGACCTTCAGGTCTCCGGTCATGGCGCGGGCGGAGCCGGACGCGTCGGTTGGGCGCCGCGCCCAGCGGGGGCCGGGGCGCCGCGCCCAGCGGGGGCCGGGGCTCCGCGCCCAGCGGGGGCCGGGGCGCCGCGTCCCGCGGGCGCACCGCGCCCGCCAGGCGCCGCCGTGGCCGGCTCCGCAATCGTCGGCGTGTCGATGGTCGCAGGCGGCGGCTCCACCGGGGACAGGTTCAGCAGGCTGCCCCCGCCCGCCAGCGCTCCCGTATAAAGCTTCCAGATCTCCTGGATGCGATCCGGATACGCCTCGCTCAGGATGCGCCCCAGCCCGTAGTCGGCGCCAGGAATCGCGGGATCGACCACGAACACGTACAACACCGTCGCGTTGGGACCAGGCTCGGTGGCCTTGAAGACGCGCCAGCCGGCGGCCTGCGCGCGCACGGCAGGGTCGGTTGACTTCTCGAGGGCGTCCTCGAGGAGTCCGATGACGACCTCGAAGTCCACGGCACGCTCGGGACGGACGGCGTTGAACAGCAGGCCCGTCTTCGCCGTGAACGACCGGGGAAGAATCGGGGCCGCGGGAACCGGGGGCACGATCGCGGTCGGCACCGGCGGTGCACCCGGCACCGGCGTTTGCGGCGCCGCCGGCGCAGGTTGGGCGACCGGCGGACCCGGCTGCTGCGTGGTGGGCGTCACGGGTGATGGCACCTGTGCGTGGAGCGCGCGGCCGATCACGAGACCCATCAGTAAGGCCGCCACGGCAGTCTGAACGATTCGCACCCCTCGGCGAAGCTCGGGGTGCCCTGAGCGAGAGTCGAAGGACATTGAAACTACTCTATACAA
>CANIBQ010000017.1 GCA_947465645.1 Acidobacteriota bacterium
ACCGGCTGGGCGTCCGGCGTTCCCACCCTCGCGAGCCAGGCTGCGGCCACGAGCATCAGCGATACCGCAAACGTGGCAAAGCCGGCCGCCATGGCGCTCGTCGCCAGGCTGGAGATGAACAAGGCGACGGAGATGAATGCCGCTCCCATCAGCAGCAGCCCCACGAAGCCGGTGGCAACGGACCCCCCTTCGGGAGCTCCGAAGAGAAATAGCGTCGCCACCAGCGCCAGGGGAGCCAGCAGCATCACCGCGTACAACGCAAGCGTGCCGGCGAAGGTGGCGTTGGCGCGCGCAGTCGCCAGGGGCAGGACGACCAGCGCGGCGGCGCCGACCCACAGCACGAACGGGCGGATCAGGAGCTGATTGAGGTTGATGGGCTCCGGCGGGGGCGCGGAGAGGGCCTGGCTGCTCTGGTCCAGGAAGGCGTTCAGGGTCGCCACGAACGCGATGCCGGCAAGCAGCGCGAAAAGCGCAACAGTCAGCCAGGAATTGGCGTCGCCGAGCTGGCGCTTCACCTGATTCCCGACGGTTTCGCTCCTTGTGTCCACTGGCAGCAGCATAGACCTTTTTCCTTGACGTTTTTTGAAGCCGACTTAATATAGGCCGCGTACGTCCACGCGATCCCCCCTCACGCCGCTAACTCGTGCTTCAACGCCCCCTTCAGGGGAGGTAACTATGTTCCGACCGGTTCGACTGACACTGACACTCCTTGCAGCGATCGTGATGCTTCCCGCGTTCGCCTACGCCCAGGCGTCGATCACCGGCGTGGTGCGCGATACGTCCGGCGCGGTGCTTCCCGGCGTCACGGTGGAGGCGGCCAGCCCCGCCCTGCTGGAGAAAGTTCGAACCGTCGTGTCCGACGGCAACGGCCAGTACAGGATTGAGAATCTGCGGCCGGGCCTCTACGTCGTTACCTTCACGCTTCCCGGGTTCGCCACGGTCAGGCGAGAAGGGATCGAGCTCGAGGGCAGCTTCGTGGCCTCGGTGAACTCCGAGATGCGTGTCGGCGGGCTGGAAGAAACGGTGACCGTCACGGGTGAGAGCCCGAGCGTGGACGTGCAGAGCACGCTGCGCCAGCGGGTGTTCGATGCGGAGCTCCTCGAGGCCATCCCGTCGAGCCGGGCGCCACAACGCGTGGCCGCGCTCCTTCCGGGCGTGACGACGCAGCGGCAGGACGTCGGCGGGATCCAGGGGGACGGCACCGCCCGCGGCAACGTCACGGTTCGCGGCGTTTCAGACGCGCGGATGAACATCAACGGCGTCTCCAACCAGTCAACGAGCCAGAGCGTCACCGCCGCCGACGGCGCCTACAACATGGCGGCCTACCAGGAGATGGCGGTCGATACCGGCGGCACCGGCGCCGAGCACAGCCAGGGCGGCCTGCGCATGAACATGATCCCGCGCGACGGCGGCAACACCTTCCGCGGATTCTTCCTTGCGAGCTACGCCGACGAGAACATGCAGGGCAGCAACTTCACCCAGGAGTTGAAAGACGCGGGCCTGAGCAACCCGGATTCAATCAAGCGCCTCTGGGACGTCAATCCGGCATTCGGCGGCCCGATCGTGCGCGACAGGATCTGGTTCCATTCGACGGCGCGCGTCACCGGCGCGTCGAGCTACGCCTCGCTCTTCTACAACAAGAACGCGGGCAACCCGAACGTGTGGACCTACGAGCCCGACACCACGCGCGGCGCCGCGTACAACGACCATACGATTCGCAACGCGAACGTGCGGGTGACGTGGCAGGCGACGCCCAAGCACAAGGTGGCGCTCAGCTTCGACCCGTCACGCATCTGCGACTGCCCCAGGGGCCTGACCGCGGCGGTGGCTCCAGAAGCAGGGATGACGGATCACGTGACGAACTTTCCAAAAAACTTCCTCTTCGGCGACTGGACGGCGCCGGTGACCAACCGCCTCCTGATCGACTCGGCCTTCGTCAGAAACTGGAGCTTCACGGCCCGCCCCAGCCAGAATCTCGAGTTCACCCCGGGTCCCACCAAGATGGTCAGCGTGACCGAGCAGTCAACCGGGATGCTTTACCGCGCGGCGTGGCAGGCTCACGAGACGAAGAACGACACGTTCTTCTGGCGCGGCGCGGTGTCGTATATCACGGGCGCCCATGCCTTCAAGACCGGCTTCAACTACGGATGGGGCTTCCAGGACCGCACCGACTTCAGCCCCGACGCTCCGATGATGTTCCGGTTCAACAACGGCGTACCCAACCAGATTACGCTGCACGCGCGGCCGTTCCGCAACATCACGCACATCCGCGACCATGGCCTCTACGTGCAGGACCGCTGGACCGTCGATCGGCTGACCGTCACGGGCGGCCTCCGCTACGACTACTTCTACGACTTCTTCCCGGAGACGCCGATCGGGCCGTCCGATTACGCCCCGCAGCGCAACATCGTGTTCCCGAAGACCGAAGGCGTCCGGTGGCACGACATCGAGCCGCGATTCGGCGCAGCCTATGACCTCTTCGGCGACGGAAAGACGGCGCTGAAGGTCAGCCTCAACAAGTACATGGCCGGCCAGGCGGCCATCGGCGCTTTTGCGTTCGACATGGCGCCCTCGAATCGGCTGGTCAACACGACCAACCGATCATGGTCGGACGCCAACCGCAACTTCGTTCCCGACTGCGACCTGGTCAATCCGGTCGCCAACGGCGAATGCGGCGCGATGTCCAACCCCGATTTCGGCACGACGCGAAGCGGCGTGACCTACGACCCCGACACGCTCACCGGCTGGGGCAAGCGCGACAACAACTGGCAGTTCACCGCCGGCGTACAGCGCGAGATCCTGCCGCGGACGTCGATTGACGTCAGCTACTTCCGTACCTCGTTCGGCAACTTTGTCCTCACCGATGACCGCGCCCTCGCCGCGACGGACTTCGACACGTTCAGCATCACCGCGCCCAGGGATCCGCGCCTGCCCGATGGCGGCGGCTACACGGTGTCGGGCCTGTACAACCTCAAGCCCTCGGCGTTTGGCCGCCGGGCCGATCTCTTCCTGACCTACTCAGATAACTTCGGCAACCAGACCGATCGCTGGGACGGCGTCGACATCACCATTAACGCGCGCCCGCGCGCCGGCGTACTGCTGCAGGGCGGCACCAACACCCAGCGCCGGACGCTCGACCGGTGCGACGTCGTGTCGAAGGTGCCGGAATCGATACTCAACGTCGCCGCAAACGCGTCCAGCATCCCCTACTGCCGCCAGCAGGGCAATTGGCTGACGCAGGTGAAGCTCACGGGGTCGTACACGGTTCCCAAGGTGGACGTACAGTTGACGGCGGCGCTGCAGAGCCAGCCCGGCCCGGAGATCGTGGCGAATTTCAACGCGACCAATGCCGTGGTGACCCCGTCGCTGGGCCGTCCCCTGTCGGGAGGCGCGGCGAACATCCCGGTGAACCTGGTGGCCCCGATGACGTCGTACGGCGACCGCCTGAACCAGCTCGATCTGCGCATCGGCAAGATCCTGCGTTTTGGCGGGACCCGCGCGACGGCGAGCGTTGACCTGTACAATGCGCTCAATTCGAGCCCGGTCATCACGCTGAGTCCCAGTTTCGCAACCTGGCAGCGGCCTCAGGCGATCCTGAACGCCCGCTTTGCCAAGCTCGTCCTGCAACTCGACTTCTGATAGCGTGACTGGCGCAGCCGGGCTTCCTATGAGAGGAATCGCATGATGCATTTCGGACGTCGTCTGGGGCGGTTCGTTCTGGCGCTGGTGGTGGTCACTATCGCCGGCGCGTTCGCGCTCGGAAGCGGCGGACTCCCGTCCGGCTCGACCGGTGAAGCGCGCCTCGTCGCCTTCGAGCCGCTCCCCGACTACTCGGGTGAGTCGTGCGAGTGGGAGGTCGCGGAGCCCCAGGGCCAGGCGTCGTACGCCGCCGCCGGGGCCGCGGCAGCGCAGCGCCCGGACGGCGCGAGCCGCATGGCGGTGACCGCGCGTCCGCCGCTGCGGTTCGTCCAGGACCCGTATCCGAGCTACAGCTCGATCGCGGTGGATCCGGTGCGGAACGAGGTCGTGGTGACCGACGAAAACCGCTTCCAGATCATGGTCTACGACCGGCTGGCGGTGACGCCCGCGTCGGCCGAGCAGACCACGCCGAAGCGCGTCATCAGCGGACTGAACACGCACACCCAGTATGCGAGCGACGTCTACATCGACCAGCCGTCGGGCGATATCTACGTCATCAACAACGACACCGTCCACAACACCACGGTCTACGGCCCCAATGCCAGCGGCGACGTGCCGCCCGACCGCGAGTTCATCGTGATGCAGGGCAACTTCGGCCAGGCCGTCGATGAGTCGCGCCAGGAGATGTACATCACTGAGCAGCGGGAGAGCGCGATCACGGTGTGGAAGAAGTCGTCGGGCATGAAGGACCACGCGCTTCGCCTGATCCAGGGCGACCAGACCAGGCTGGCCGACCCCCACGGCATCGCGTTCGACCCCAAGAACCGGCTCCTCTACGTCGCCAACTACGGCACCTCCCACGTGGTGCGCAAGGGCACCGGCGAGCGGGCGAAGGCGACGATTCCCAACTGGCCCGGCGGCCCGGGCGGCAACGAGATCGTCCCCGGCTCCGGCACGTTCGACCGGCCGTCCATCACCGTGTATTCAGCGGACATCGTCGGCAACATGCCGCCCCTGCGCGTCATCCAGGGACCGAAGACCAAGATGGATCACCCGACGGGCGTGGCCTTCGACCCGGAGCGCGGCGAGCTGTATGTCGCCGACGAGATCACCGGCGTCATCTCGGTATTCAGCGCGAATGCGCAGGGCGACGTCGCGCCGATCCGTGAGCTCAAGGGGCCGAAGACGATGATGAAGAACCCCAGCGACGTCTTCCTCGATTTCGCCAACAGGGAGATGTGGGTGGCCAGCTTCGGCAACCACCTGGCGCTCGCCTACCCGCTGGGCGCGTCGGGCGACACGGCGCCGGTGCGGGTCATCCGCGGCTCCCCGCTCAACACGCCCGCGGCGATGATCAGCAACCCGTTCGCGCTCACGTTCGACACGAAGCGCGAAGAGATCCTGGTCACCAGTTGCGTGGGGCATCCGCGGATCGCGGCCTTCGCGCGGGACGCCGACAAGAACGCCCAGCCGGTGCGGGAGATTAAAGGGGCCAACACCAAGACGAATCGCACGATGCACGCCATCGCCTACGATGCCATCAACGACGAGATCGTCGTGCCATCGCGGGCAGGCCAGGCGATCCTGACCTTCCGCGGCGGCGCCAACGGCGACGAGGCGCCCATCCGCATCATCCAGGGGCCGAAGACCGAGCTCAGGCAGTTCGACAAGCTGTCGGTCGACGCGATCAATAATGAGATCCTGGTGTTCTTCGGCGGCAACGTCTGGGTGTTCGACCGCACCGCCAACGGCGACGTCGCGCCCAAGCGGAAGCTGAACCCGCCTGGCATGAGCGCCAACCATGCGGTGGTCGACCCCGTGCACAACCTGCTGGTCGTCGCGGGCGGCAACAAGATCTGGATCTTCGACCGCCTCGCCGAGGGTCCGGATGCGAAACCGAAGGCGATCATCGGCGGCGGACCGATCAGCGGGCTGCGGGTCGGCAACGGGATGACGCTCTATCCGCCGACGGGGAAAATCGTCGTCAACGTGGCGGGTGCGCGGGAGGAATCACGTGTGGAAGGCGAGCCCGCGTCGCCTGAAGCCCTGGCCTCCGACAATGCCTACGTCGGCATCTGGAGCATCGACGACAGCGGCGACGTGGCGCCACAGTGGACGATTGCCGGCCCAAAGGGTATGCTCCGGCAGCCCAGAGGTGTAACGCTCGACCCGAAGAACAAAACGCTCATCGTCAGCGACAAGTATCTGAACGGCGTCCTGACCTACTCTTTCCCTGAACTGTTTGACGCGCCGCGCGCACGGGAAACCGCTCGCGCGGCAAACTCGAGGTAACCGATACATGAGAGCAGACAACCACACACATCACGCAGGCTGCGGCCACTCACGACGCACGTTCCTGACCGGGCTCGCCGCGGCAGGCATTGGCGCGGGCGCAGCGGCGTGCGGCGGCGGCACGACCGAACCGGCGGCCCCGGCGGCCGTGGCCAATGCCGGCGACCAGATCCCCGACGCCGGCAACGAGAACCGGATCAGCGTGCACCACCACTACGCGCCGCCCATGTGGGTGAAGGTGCTCACCGAGAACGACGCCCTCAACGCCGAGGCGTGGAAGGGTTGGCAGCCGTCCCAGGCCGTGGAAGCGATGGACCGGGCGGGCGTTCGCACCTCCATCTCGTCGATCACCGTGCCGGGCATCTACTTCTGGGAAGGATTCGGCAACCAGCAGGCGCCTCCCGGAGCCAAGGTCAAGAACGACGTCGTGGCGATGGCTCGCGACGCCAACGAGTTCGGCGCCAAGATGAAGGCGGACTTCCCGGGCCGCTTCGGCATCTGGGCATCGCTGCCGCTGCCGCTGGTCGACGAGAGCCTCAAGGAGATCGAGTACGCGCTCGACACGCTCAAGCTCGATGGCATCGGCCTCACCACCAGCATCGGCGTGAAGTACTTGGGCGACCTCTCGTTCACACCGGTGATGGAGGAGCTGAACCGCCGCAAGGCGGTGGTCTACACCCACCCGGGTGCAGCACCCTGCTGCCTCTACCTGATCCCGAAAGTCGGCCCGACCACGCTCGAGTACAGCCAGGACACGGCGCGCACCATCGTCAGCTGGATCCAGAGCGGCCAGGCGGCGAAGTTCCCAGACATCGGCTGGATCTTCTCGCACGGCGGCGGCGACATCTGGTCGCAGCGCTACATCAACGGGGAGTACGGGACGAGCCGGAAGGGCTACGAGTCTGGCGCGGGCCAGGACAAGATCGCGTTCCTGAAGAAGTACTATTACGACACGGCGGCGTCAGGCAACTGGGTGATGATGCAGAACCTCAAGTCGATCATCGGCACCTCGCAGGTCGTGCTCGGCGACGACCACCCGTACGGCGAGCCGTTGACCTACGTGAAGCAGCTGAAGGAACTGGCCACCGACGGAACGCTCACGGTGGATGAAGTCAACGCGATCCTGCGCGACAACATGCTGCGATTCATGCCGCAGCTGAAGGCGTACCAGGCAGCGACCACCTAGTCCTGCAAGACCAGGAACCTGGAGCCGAGAGCTATCGTTCTCGGTTCCGGGTTCCCCGCTCACCGCCTACCTCCGCTTAACACCCACGACACCTTCATCGAATCGCGCTGTGTTACCATCCGCCCGCCATGCGGACTTCCACACTTTTCACGGCACTCATCCTGGCCGCCACCATTGCGGGGACTGGCGCTCAGCAACCCGCCCAGTTCTCGCCTGACTGGTACGCGCAGTTCAGTGGCGAGTACAGCCAGGCCGTCGAGCCGTTCCGCATCGTCGGCAACATCTATTACGTCGGGGCGCGGAACATTTCCTCGTACCTGATTACCAATCCTCAGGGACACATCCTGATCGACACGGGGACGACGGCGATGCACGACGTCATCCGGAACAACGTGCAGCAACTCGGCTTCTCGACATCCGACATCAGGATCATGTTGTCGAGCCACGCGCATTTCGATCACGTCGCAGGCCACGCGGCGATGAAGAAGCTCACCGGCGCACAGATCATGGCGATGGCTGGCGATGCCGAAGCGCTCTCGAGCGGCAAGGACAACTCCGCGCTCGGCGCCGTTGGCTGGACCCCTGTGGTCGTCGATCGCGTGCTGACAGATGGCGATACGGTGACGCTTGGCGGCACCAGCCTGCGCGCCATGCTGACGTCTGGACACACACAGGGCGCCACGACCTGGTTCACGGCGGTGGAGGACAAGGGACGCCGATATAGCGTGGCGATTCTCGGCGGCACGACGCCCAACGGCGGCATTCCGCTCATCAACAATCCGCGGCACCGCACGGTCATCGAAGACACGCAGCGGACGCTCACGCGTCTCAAGGCCGAACCGCCGCCCGACATCTACCTGGTCGGCCACCCGCAGGCGATGTTCGCGGACAAGGTCGATCGCATCAAGACCGGCGCATTGCCGCATCCGCTGTTGAATCGCGACGCGTGGACCGCGCAGATTGCCGCTGCCGACGCGGCGTTCCAGAAACGCGTCGCGGACGAGCGCCCAGTCGCGAGCCGCTGATTAACGATACAGCCTGAGGTTGTTGTAGGCGGCTTCGATATTCAGCCGGCGGCGCTGCTCGTACCCGGCCCAGCCCTTGTATTTCTCGAGCATCAGGGTGTCCTGCAGCTCCGAGAGACTCTTGCCCTGGGACATGCCGGCGGAGACCGCGGACCTGAGGTCCTCCCAGAACTGACGCATCGCGGTCACGTCGGCCTTCGTCCCTAACTGTCCTTCGCCCGCGGCAAACACATCGAAGTCCAGCGCTTCGACGGCCTTCATGGAATCAATGAAGCCGGCCATCGGGTTGTGGTCAAAATCTCCCCAGGCCCCAGGCAGCGATTGCAATGAGCCGGATACCGCCCCGTCGGCGATGAAATCCACGGCGTAGGCCACGCGTTCCGCTGGAAACAGGACGACGCTCGCATCGTCCGAGTGATTGATCCCGGGGTGAATCAATTCGACCGTCGCGCCTCCCAGCGTGAGCGTCTTCCGCCCGGAGTACACGAGATCCGGAGCATGTACTTCACCCCAATACTCTGCCGGCGTGACTCCCCCGTCGCCGTTCCGATCGAGGCGCGTGAATAACTGCTGAAAGCGGAGGGCCCCTGCCGCTTCGTCAAACTCGATGCGACTGTTCCTGTTGGTGTCCCAGATACCGCCCGGCATCTGCGGCAGGCGCCCATCCATGGCGCGAGCCACGTGCTCGTGCGCAACGAACTGGGCGGTGTCGGCGAACACGTTCCCACCTTCTATGTGGTCGTAGTGGCCGTGGCTGTAGATGACGTATCTGACCGGTACGCGGAATCGCTCGGCGAGTTCCGCCTTCAGCCAGGTCGCAAAGGGCGTATTGATCGGATCGGCGAGGATGATGCCGTCCGGGGTGACGAGGAAGACGTTGTGCAGGCCGCCCGCGGTGCCGCGATAGAGGTTGCCGGTAATCCTGGTGATGTCGACGGCGGGACGAACGGGCGGCGACTGCGCAACGAGCGCCGCGGCTGATACGACCGCAAAGACAGCGGCGAGCAGACGCGGCGCCACTGAAGGCTCAGCGCGTGACGGGGTTGCGCGCCGCGAGGATCTTGTTGACCTCGGGGTTGATCCCCTTGTCCATCCAGCGATCCAGCTCGGTCATCTGCGCCGGCGTCAGAACGGACTTTGCATCCGCCTTCAGCGCCTTGGCGGCGTTCTCGATCGCCGCGTTGTACTTGTTGACGGCGTCCATCCACTGCTGGACCTTGGGGCCCGAGAGCTTCAGGATGCTGACGGTGTTGGTCGGGCACAGGGCACCGGCCTGCATCGTGTTGCAGAACACTTCGGGCGCCGGCGCAGCCGGCCGCTGGCCCGCGTGGAGCGTTGCGAGTGACATGGCGGCCACGAAGACGGCGATGGACAGACGGAGGATGGTTCTCATGATCTCCCTCGAATAATCGTTTAGAAGGCGAACGACAGGCTCACCTTCGCGAAAGCGGGCCGGCATGATCGAGGTCGGCTGCAGCCAGGCTCACGGTTGTCTAGGTCTGAGGGTACCGCAGGATCTGCCAATCCGGAAGTCTGCCCGGTGCCACTACTTCCCGATGCGCAGGCCCTCGGTGCAGGTGTTCTCGTGAAGCTCGTCGTTGCCCTTGGCGGCGCGGCGGTAGCGCCGGACGACTTCCCATGGCTTGGTGAACGCTTTCGGATCGGAGACCACCATCGCGTCTTCGAGCGTGTTCGAATCGACGAGGCGAATCCGCTCGGTGATGGTCATCGCGTCGCTGTGCGGCGAACCGTAGCGATCCAGCACGGAATCGTCTCGCAGGTTCACCGTCTGGACAACGAGCGTGTCGCCCTCCCATCGGCCCGTGGAGTAGCCGAAGTAGGACGGATCGAAGTCCTTCGGCATCGTACGGCCGTCGAGATAGACGCGCCGGTAGGCATCCATCCACTCGCTGAAGAACGCGACCTTGTCTTTCGACTGGACGATCTCCAGGCCGTACTGCGCGAGCGTGAAATACGGCATCCCGGGCGGGAGGCATCGGGCCACCGGTTCGGTCTCCTCGGAGCCGCTCTCGCGCGACGCCTGGATCTTCTTGTATCGATCCATGTACGCCGGGTTGAGCGGCGGGAGCTCCCCTGGCGCGGGCAGCCACCGGAGCGTCGTGCCCTCGCGTGGCGCGGCGGGTGCGTTGATCGTGCGCCACACACCGCTGAAGTCAGGCCGGGCACTGCCGCCCTCGCCGTTTTGCCGCGTCTCGGCCGGAACCGGTGCCAACGCGACGCCGGCCACGACGGCCAGCAGTGCTATACGCAGACGTGACATGTTCGCTCTCATCATGATGACTCCTTAACCGCCTGCGCCGGTGGCGCCAATGGCGCTGCCGTCGGCCCTGTTGGCGCGCACGAGCATGCCACCATTCGCCCCGCTCTTCAGTGGACGGATGACGACGGAAATCTTCTCCCCCGTCTTGATGACGTCGCGCGACCAGCCGGTGCGCCGCAGGTTGCCAGGGGTTCCGCCTTCCACGTCCCATTCGGCCATGCCGCCCCGGCCATTCGGGACGTTGACCAGAATATGGATGTGGGGGTTCGTCCACTGCAGTTCCTTGAGCTCACCGGTGATGGTGATCTCCTTGTTGTAGTCGAACATGGCAAAGCTGTGGTGCGCGAATGCGGGACCGGCCGACAGCAGGACGGCCGCAGCGATTCCCAGGAATCTGATGTTCATGCGGACGAATCCTACCCGTGTTCCCCTTCCCGGACAAGGGGTGAGAAGCCGCACTTGACGCCGAATTGCAGGGTGCGCGGGGCGACCCCGACTTGCTGCATGATTGTGGCGTGCAGCCGTCTCGACCTCGCGCCCTCGTCGTCGCCGTTCTTGCCCTGCTCATCGCGGTGAACGGCGCTGCGTGCAGGGCGACGGCCGAGCCCATCCCGTTCAAGGTGGGCATTTCCGAAGCGGTCAACACCGCGCTGGCCATCTGGGTGGCCGAACAGGCCGGCTTCTACACGGCCCAGGGGCTCGAGGTCGAGATCGTCAACATGCGCGGGGGCAGCCGCGGCGCACAGGAACTGCAGGCGGGTCGCCTCGACGCCATGCACGTCGGCCTGTCGTCCGTCTTGCTCGTCAATCGGAACGGCGGCAACTTGCGCACCGTCGCCTCGCTGAGCAACGAGATCCGCTTTACCTTCTTCGTGAAACCTGGCGTGACGTCTGCCGCCGACCTCGCGCATGGTGTCGTCGGCGTGAGCACCTTCGGTTCGGAAAGCGATGCGACCGTCACGATCGCCCTCGCGAAGCTGGGCCTGGGCCGCGACGATGTGGTCCTGAAAGAGTACGGCGGAGGGACGCGCCGCATCGAGGCCGTCAAGTCAGGCGAGATCGCCGCGACCACGGTGAATGAGCCGGTCACGAGCCTGGCGTACGAGCAGGGTTTGAAGGCGATGGTGGATCTCGCCGCCGATCACATCCCGTGGCTGTTCAGCGGCATCGTCGTCAAGCAGAGCGATCTCGCTGCCCGTCGCGATGTCGTCACGCGATTCGTCAAGGCGACCATGGAAGGCAATTACCTTGCGCTCGCGGATGAGAAGCTGGCGAAGGACGTCCTGGCTCGTGAGACCGGAGTCACCGACCCGAAAATCATCGACATCAGCTACAAGGATTTCACGCTGCAGACCCCGCCCAATATCGAGCCGACACGCCAGGCGGCTGAGAATGTCATCGCGAACGCTCCAACGGGAGGGAGCTCGAGGGTGGAAGATTACGTCGACACCGGAATCATCGAGCAGTTGAAGAAGGAAGGCTTCGTCGAGGCCTTGCGCCGGAAATACGAACGCTGAACAGCACGCGCGCCGCGGCCGGCTCTGGGCTCTTGGCTCTGGACTCGAGGCGGCTGGTTGTTCTCGTAGGCCGGGTCCTTTCGGACCCGGCTCATTTTTGTACCGGGCTTTTCGTACGTAGTGTCCGCCTTCAGGCGGACACTCTGACGCGTCGGTCCGGACGCTCCGCTCCGGCGATGCGGCTCGGAGCCCGGTCAAACGCATTTCCGGGGATATGTCGGCGGCACGCGGGGCCCCTCGAACGCATCGCTACGCGGAGCATCCGGCCCGCCGCCGGTCTGCGTACGCGAACGGCTCCGGGAACGCCCAGATGGCCGAATGCCGAGACCGGCGGTGGCCGACTGTGAGCGGCGCGATGGGCGAAGCACAAAAACGCCGCGACGGCTTTCCTGGCGGAGTCCTCCCACACTCCGTTGGAACTTGCCGCGCCGAAGCCGTGACGAAGGCGGGGCATCCTCGCTCACGACGCGATAGTCGTCGAGCCGTCGCGAGCGGTTTTCCGCGCCGTCGAACCGGAGACCAAGCGGAACAACACGTCCCGCGCCTCGGGGTGACGACGGTCCGGCTAAAGCCGGACACTACGTACGACTAGAGGCGTGTTGTGATGGAGCTAGGGTGTCGGCGGGGTGCAGCGCTCGGCGTTGGTGGGCCGGTCGCGGTAGACGCGGTGGCAGTTGGCGCACGCGTCGGAGATCTGGTTGGTGACCTCG
This sequence comes from Acidobacteriota bacterium, assembly GCA_947465645.1. Next base: position 12,651 of record CANIBQ010000017.1, read on the forward strand.
CCGACTGTCGCCTGGTCTCTCGTCTGCGACGCCTTGTAGGCGGCGCGGCCGGTCTCGACCAGGCCCTGCACGTACTGCTGCCAGTCGGCGCGATCGACCGGTGCGGGCTTGCCGTTCTCGCATCGGCGGCCGGGCGTCAGCAGGAGCGGCGCCGACTCGGCGATCGCAATCGCGGCCGCATCAACCATCTGCCACGGCTCGTACACATCACCGTAGCGGGCCGTCGTCGTCGCCGCGTCACCGCGCGTCCCGCCCTTGCCTCGCGCGCCGGGATCCTGTGTCTGCACGTCGAAGAGGACGTTGGAGCTCGGAAAGAGGATGCCCCGCATCACCTGGTTCACGGTGCCGACGGCGGGAAAAGAAGCGGTCGTTCCGGCGGGCCGTGAAGGCCCGCCCCGCAAAGAGTCGGGTCCGCCCCGCATCACGTCAGGTCCGGGCAGCGAGCCTGGTCCGCCAGGCACCTGAACGAGGGCGATTTCCTTGAGAGCGGCTTCCTGGAGCGCGGCGCGGCCGGCGGGCAGCTTGTTCGCCTGCAGGATGTAGGCGACCAGGTCGACCGCCTGCGGACGCGTGAGCGCGCCGGGCGCATCCGCCGGCATCGTGTTGTCGATCTTGTTGACGAGCTCCGACAGCGCCAGCGGCCCCCAGACACCGATGAACACTTCACCCGCGAGCGGCGGGGCCAGGTCGCCAGCCAGCGCCGCGCCGTGGCAGGCCACGCACGTGTCCTTGTAGACCGCCTCGCCCCGCTTCGCCTGATCGGCGGCGTAGACACCATCTCTCGCCGTGCGCGTCTGTTGCGCATCGACGCGCAGCGAAAGCGCCACCACCAGCGCGCAGGCGAACAGCGAACCAAGAACGCGGAACCTCATTTGGCTTCCTGTCCAGCCAACCGCTCTTCGATCGCCGCCTTCGCGTCACCGCGTCTCATCGCCTCGGGTGGCGGGAGCTTCCCCTCTTCCTGGGCGCGCGCGTTCTTCAGCGTGCCGAATCCGTCCTGGTTGTTCTCGTTGCACGCGTACTCGAGCATCGGACCGTTGATGCGGTGCATCGGCAGCTCCACCGTCCACGGCCGCGTCCACGTGTTCGGATCGGTCACGGTGTAGGTGTGGACGATCGTGTCGTCGGCCGTGCGCGTGAACCGCTCGACGAGCCGGAATGCCGGCGACCCCTTCGTCTCGGGCGGCGTGCCCGGCGAACCGAGGAAGCTTCGTTTCGGCGTGAAGTTCATGGTCTCGACGACGAGCGTGTCGCCTTCCCAGCGCCCACGCGCATCGCCCGCGTACGTCGGCAGCGACTCCGGTCCACGCGGGAGGCCGTCGAGCCGGATGACCCGCCGCTCGGTGTTCCACTCGTACGTGAGGACGATGAAGTCGCGCGACTGGACGAGGTGATAGTTGCTGCCGTAGGGCGCGACGACGGCCGGCACGGCGCGGTCGTGGAAGACGCACCAGGCCGTGCCGCGATCGTCGCGCCAGGTGAGCGGCAGTGGCCCGCGCGCCTTTGCCGCGGCCATCCGCGCCTGATCGCGCTTTTGCGCCTCCGGCAGGAGCGGCGGCACCCGGCCGTCCGGTGGATCGATCACCAGCGAGGTCCGCAGGTTCGGCCGCGCGCCCGTCTGCACGGGCGTGGCGCCGAAGTCGCCGTTCACGTAGTGGACGATCTGATCCTGGGAATCAGCGATCGCCCGGTTGAACGCATTGATCGCTTCCTGCTCGGCATAGAACGGCTTGGACGCCAGCTCACGTGGCCGCTCGAACGGCGTGTACGTCAGGTTCGTCCAGAACCCCTGCAGGTCAGGCTGGCCATCCGGTGTCCGCGGAACCTTGTACGTCCCGGCCGAGGTCACCGATGGTCGCTGCTGCGCCGCTGCGTCGAGCGCCGAGCAGACCAGGAATGCGGCAACAAGACATCGCGTCATCATCGAGCGGGTCCCTTCTGGTACTTCCCGTAGAGCAGGTCTCCCACGATCTCCTCACACTTGAACTCGCCGAGCTGCATGTTGGGCTCGATGCGCCTGTAGAGGGGCATGCTGATCGTCCACGGGCGGGTGTAGACGTTGGGATCCTCGATCGTGGCCTCGTACGACAGGTGATCCGCGCCGATTCGGCGGATGCGTTCGACGACATGCAGGCCGTCGGTGTGATAGTTGCCAGCGCGATCGAGGAACCTGACGCTGACCGCACCCTCCGGGTCGAGGGCGCCGATCGTGCTGCCCATGAATCCCCGGCTGTCGATCACCAGCATCTCGCCGTCCCACCGGCCGTTCGACCAGCCCATCCAGGTATCGGCCGGCGGCGCGCCGGTGCTGTTCATGTTGATGGTGCGCTGGGCGGTGGCGAATTCCGACATCATCATGATGTATTCGCCAGACTGGACGATCTGCACTGGGTAGGGCATGTACATCATGCGCGGCACGCCGGGCAGGTAGCACTTGATCTCACCGTCTTCGCGCAGGGCGTTGGCGGCGTACTTCTTCTTCAGCGCCAGCGCCTCGGGTCGATACGGGATCGGCCCGCCGATGACGACCCCCGGCCCCGGGGGCACGGCATGCGCGGCCCCCAGTTGCGCGACCGGCCCGGCCGCCGCCTGGTGGGCTTCGAGATCCCAATGCGCGGTGTTGAGCGCCTGCCAGAAGCCATTGAGATCCGGCTGGCCGGCGGCGGTGCGGGGGGCGCGGTAGGTCGCCTGGCTTTCTCCGGGCCGCGCGAACGCGAGCACCAGGCAGCCGGCCGCGAGGGCCAGGGCGAGCGTCGCCTTCACTTCAGATTTCCACGCGCCTTGGCTGTGGCTTCGGCCCCTTCGTTGGCCAGGAAGAACTCCTTGCCGTCGGCCCGCTCGTACTTGACCCCTGCCACGAGGTTCGACCCGTCTCTCGAGCCGTAGCCATGGACGGTGAGCTCCTCGCCAACTTTGAGGGTGTCCTTGGTGATGCCGTTGCGGACCAGGCCGTTCGGCGGTCCGCCCTCGATGCCCCACTTGGTGACCGCGCCGTCCGCGCCTTTGACGTCGATCCAGATCCACCCGTGCGGATTGACGAGTTCCACCTTTGCGAGCGTCCCTTTCAGGACGAGCGGCTTGTCCTCGCTGAAGACGGTGTTCCACGAGTGGTGGGCGCCGGTCGGCGCCGAGCTCATGATCAGACCGATGCCGAGTAGGCCAAGCGTCCTCGCATGCATGTTCCTCGCTCCTTGTCCGTCTGGCTTGACAGGACCGCCGCAGGCTCTATAGTAGCGCCACATTCAGCCATTCAGTCGTGGCTCGCTCCAGGAGAGGAATGCAATGACGCGATTCCTGATGGTGTTCGGTACGGCCTCACTCGGTCTCTTATTGACGGCTTCGGCGTTCGCGCAGATTTCAACCGCGCAGCTTGCGGGCAAGGTGACCGACAACAGCGGCGCGGTGCTGCCAGGCGTCACCGTCACCATGACCCAGGCTGACACCGGCGCCGCCCGCAGCGTCGTCACCGACGCCGAGGGTGCGTATCTGGTCTCGAACCTGTCGCCGGGGCCGTATCGACTCGAGGTGACCCTCCAGGGGTTCAAGACCTACGTCCAGACGGGAATTGTGCTCCAGGTCGCGGCGACCCCCACCATCAACGTCGCGCTGGATCTCGGAGGCCTGGAAGAAACGGTCACCGTTGAAGCCGCGGCGCCGCTGGTCGACGTCAAGAGCGCGGGCGTCAGCGAAGTCGTGGCAGCCGAACGCATCGTGGAGCTTCCGCTCCAGGGAAGACAAGTGACCGCGCTCCTCGTGCTCGCTGGCGCCGCCGTCAACACGGGCAGCCCAAACAGCCGCAGCTTCGGGGGCGCTGTCAACGTCGCCGTGGCTGGCGGACTGCCTTTCGGCGTGGCGTATCTGCTCGACGGTGCGATGCACAACGACTCGCAGAACAACGCGAACCTGCCGCTGCCGTTTCCCGATGCCCTGCAGGAGTTCCGTGTCGCCACCACCGGTCTCACGGCTCAGAACGGGATGCATTCGGGCGCGTCGGTCAATGCCATCACCAAGTCCGGAACGAACCGCTTTTCGGGCGTCCTGTTCGAGTTCAACCGCGACGCCCGCTTCAACGCGAAGGACCCGTTTGCTCGCATCGTGAACGGCGAACGCGCGAATGACGGTCTGAGCCGCAATCAGTTCGGCGGGACGGCCGGTGGCCCGCTGCGGAGAGACAAGCTCTTCTTCTTTGGCGCCTATCAGGGGACCATCACGAATCAAACCCCGGCGGACAACATCTCGTTCGTGCCCACCCCAGAGATGCTGCGCGGAGACTTCAGGACCTACGCCTCGGCGGCGTGCCAGGGCGGCACGGCGGTGCAGTTGCGGGCGCCCTTCGTAGGCAACCAGGTCGATCCGTCCCGCCTCAGCCCTGCGGCGCTGAAGCTCGTCTCGTACCTACCGGCCGCCGAGAGCCCGTGCGGTGAGATCTCGTTTGCCCAGCCGGCCGACGGCAAGTCCGGCCAGTCCGTCGCGCGCCTGGACTACCAGATCACCGGAAATCACTCCATGTTCGGCCGGTACATGGCGACCTTCGACAAGGCGCCGTCGCCCTACGGGGTGTCCGACAACATCCTGACGCTCGCGGCGGCGGCAGGCATCGACAACCTCGCGCAATCGGCGACGTGGGGCGACACGATGGTCGTCGGGTCCAACTTGGTGAACTCGCTCCGCCTGGCGTTCAACCGCACATCCATCAACCGCGGGAACCCGGCCTACTTCGACCCGCTCGATCTGGGTGTGAAGAACTTCCACACCTATCGCGATGGCGAGATGGTGGTGAATGTCACCGGAGGATTCATGGTCTCGGCGGGCACATCGACCACCGGCGTCTTCGGGACCAATTCCTTCCAGGCGGCTGACGATCTGAGCCTGGTGCGCGGACGCCATCAGCTTGGAGTCGGCCTGAATGTCGCCTACTGGAAGTCAAACCAGACGTCGCACGCACGGTCGGGAGGCAATTGGCTGTTCAACGGGCAAACGACCGGCCGCGGACTCGCTGACCTGATGATCGGGGCGGTGGGGAGCGTCGAGCACGGCGTGCCGAACCTGCTCATCATGGACATGGTGTACGCAGGGCTGTACGCGCAGGACGCCTGGAGGATGAGCGATCGGGTGACGCTCAACTACGGTGTGCGCTGGGAGCCGTTCCTCGGCCAGCAGATGCTCTATGGCGGCGCCACGAATTTCAACCACGACAACTTCGCGAATGGCGTCAGGAGCGAGGTGTTCCTCAATGCGCCCGCGGGGCTCCTCTATCCCGGCGACGCAGGCTTCCCGGGCGGCAAGAGCGGCTACAACAAGCGGTGGCTCGACTTCTCGCCGCGCGCCGGGATTGCGTGGGACGTCAGGGGCGATGGCCGGCTGGCGTTCCGATCGTCGTACGGCTTGACCTACGACTTCCCGAGCGGCGACTACATGAACATCAATGCGTCGGCGCCGCCATGGGGCAACCGGTCGCTGGTCACCACGACGAGCTTCGACGACCCGTACTCCGTCGTTCCTGGCGGAAACCCGCACCCGATTGCCACGAACGCGAACACGGTGTTCCCGACCTTCGGCGCCTTCGGCGTGATGGATCCGAACATCGAGCCGCCGCGCGTCCAGTCCTGGAACATCACGCTCGAGAAGCAGCTCTGGGAGGACTGGTCTGTCACGGCCAACTACCTCGGCCGGTACTCAGATCACCTCTGGGGGCAGGTGGCCCTCAACCCGGGTGTATTCAGGGGGTTGAATCCCTGCGTGATCAACGGAGTTTCCTACACAGTTTGCAGCACCAACGCCAACCTCAACCAGCGTCGCGCGCTCTTCCTCGAGAATCCGGCGCGAGCGAGCGCGTATGGCTTCGTCGATCAGCACAACGCCGTCGGCTGGCAGGCGTATCAGGGGATGAGACTGACGCTGACCCGTCGTGCCACCGACAGCGGCGTGAGCATCAGCGGCAACTACACGGTGTCGAAGTGCGAGGGCACCACGACGCCCGGGAGCTTCGCCCAGATCGCCAACGGCTATACGAACCCCGCCGATCCCGAGATGGACAAGGGGCATTGCGATCAGGACCGGACGCATCTGGTGAACGGGACGGTGGGGTACCTGGTGCCCGAATTCAGCAACACCGCCCTGAGAGTGGTGGCCTCGAACTGGCGGGTGTCTGGCATTCTCGCCATGCAGTCCGGCCAGTGGCTCAACATCACCACGGGCCTCGACAACGCGCTGAACGGCCAGATCGACCAGCGGCCGAACCAGGTGTCTGACGACGTGTACGGCGCGAAGACGGTGAACAGCTTCCTGAACAGGGCGGCCTTTGCCCAGCCGGCGCCAGGTACGTTCGGCGACATGCCGTACCGCGCGATCGAAGGGCCTGGATATTGGGCGATCAACGTCGCGCTGTCTCGAATCATCCGTCTCGGCGAGACCAGCAACCTGGAACTGCGGCTCGAGTCGTTCAACATCACCAACCACTTCAACTGGGGCGTTCCCACTACGGCGGCGACCCTGAGGAACTTCACGAGTCTGAGTAGTGCACAGTTTGGCCGGATCACCACCAACGGCGGCACGCCGCGCATCATGCAGTTCGGGATCAAGTACAACTTCTAGGCTCTGGGCTTTGGGCTTCAGACTCTAGACGGTTCGTCGTCTTTCGTAGGCCGGGTCCTTTCGGACCCGGCTTTTTCGTGTACGGGCTAGAACGTGTAGTTGAGGATCCAGACCAGGAACAGCACCACCGGCACGTGCACGACGAACTGGAGCATCGAGTAGCCGACGATGTCGCGGGGCTTGAGGCCGAGGATGCCGATCAGGGGGAGCATCCAGAAGGGGTGGATCATGTTGGCGAGCGCTTCGGTGGCGTTGTAGGTCTGGACGATCCATCCGAGGTGCACGTCGAGCTCTTTCGCGGCTTGGAGGAGGTACGGCGCCTCGACGAGCCACTTCGCGCCCGCGGAGGGAATGAAGATGCCAAGAACGGCCGAGTAGATGCCGACCAGCACCGGGAACGTATGCTCGTTCGAGATGGCGACGAAGAAATGCGCCATCCGCGTCGCCAGTTCCGACTCGGTCATCATCCGCACGATGCCCGCATAGATCGGGTACTGCAGGATGACGCCCGCCACGCCGGGAATGCCGGCGGCCACGGCCTGGACGAACGAGCGCGGGGTCCAGTGCAGCAGGAGGCCGGCGATCAGGAACGTGAACACGTAGTGATTGAGATCGAGCAGGATGCCCCACCCGTTGGCGCTCACCTCGGCGACGAGGTAGGCACCGCCAAGCGCCGAGATCATCAGGGTGAGCAGCGGACTGTTCTCGAGCCACTCCCCCGGCCGGATTCTGCCCACCTTTTCCACCGGGCGCGGCTCGAGGTCGACGCCGAGGTCGGCCGCCGGACGCGAATGCTCGGGGGACGGCGCCGAGTAGTAGGCAATCGCCAGCGACATCAGGACGATCACCACCGCCATCAGGCCGCTTTGCCACAACCCGATCGTCTGGCTGAGGGGGATGATGCCGCTGATCCTCTCGACCGAATCGGGGAGCGACGCCGGCGCCGCCATGATCAAGGCCGCCGAAGAGGACAGCCCGAGCGCCCAGATGCTGCCGATGCCGAGGAACGCAGCGGCGCCGAGCGCGCGGTAGTCGACCCGCGGCACGCGGCGCGCGACCTCGCGGGCCAGGAGCGCGCTGAAGATCAACGTAAAGCTCCACGAGATGAGCGACGAGAGCATCGAGAACAGCGCCACGAAGACGATCGCGCTCCCGCCGCTCCGCGGCATCGACGCCAGCTTCTCGATCAACCTGAAGACGGGCGGCGCCACCGCCACCGCGTACCCGGTGATGATGATCAGCGACATCTGCAGCGTGAAGGCGGTGAGGTCCCAGTAGCCGGCGCCAAACCATTGTGCCGTCTGAATGGGCGAGCTGCCGACGCTCACCGCGGCGACAAATACGATCGCCACGGCGACCAGTGCCAGAGAGAATGCGTCGGGAAACCACTCCTCGAAGAAATCAGACAGCCTCAGGCCGAGGGCGGCGAGAAAAGTTTGGGAGACGCGCGGGGCGTGAACCTCGGACATTCGGCGGGCAATATATCAGATGGGGTATAAGAGTTAGATAGCGTCGCTCGGATACGTCGGCCTCGGCCGGCGACGGGCGGTCTCAACGGTATACTGGCGGGTCTGTTTCAGGTAATCCGTCGGTCGGTTGTAACGGTTCATCACCACTCAGGACACGAATGGCAAATCTCGGGTTTGTAGGGCTTGGGGCCATGGGCGGCCGCATTGCGAAGCGGTTGCTTGCCAAGGGGCACAGCGTCACCGGGTACGACCTGTTTCCCACAAAGGCGCAGGAACTGGTCGGGGACGGCCTGACACCGGCGGGTTCGCCCCGCGCGGTGGCCACCGCGGCCGACATCACCTTCGTCATGGTGACCAACACGGCGGCCCTTGAAGGCGCCAGTTCGGGGCCGGACGGGCTGTTGGCCGGGTTGAGCAAGGGAAAGATTCTCGTCGACATGAGCACCGTGGGGCCGGCGGTCAGTCGCGCGCTCGCGGCCAAAGTGCGGGAGTGCGGCGCCGACATGCTGGAGGCGCCCGTGTCGGGCAGCGTCTCGCTGGTCGAACAAGGCAAGTTGTCTGTGATGGTGGGAGGCCCCCGTGCCACCTTTGACCGTGTCAAGCCCCTGCTCGAAGACATCGGCCAGAAGGTCACCTACATCGGCGAGAACGGCCTCGCGTTGTCGCTGAAACTCGCGACCAACGTCAGTATCGCCGTGCAGATGCTGGCATTCGCCGAGAGTGTCGTGCTCGCCGAGAAGGCCGGAGTGCCCCGCGAAACGATCATCGATGTTCTGACCAACAGTGCCATTGCCTCCCCGCTCGTTCAATACAAAGGGCCGTGCATCCTCAACATGCCGGAGCAGGCGCAGTTCAACACGAACATGATGCAGAAGGACATGACGCTCGCCCTCGAGATGGCGCGTGAGCTGCAGGTGGCGATGCCGACCGGGTCCGTCGTCAACGAGTTGCTGTCCTCGGCGCGGGCCCAGGGGTTCGGCGAGCAGGATTTCGCCATCCTGTACAAGGTGCTCGGGCAGATGTCAGGACTCGCGAAATGACCTGCGATAAGATCGACGGGCTCGCCGAGAAGGATGTTGCCGCCGTGTTTCACCTGCTCGCCCAACTCTCTGGAGTATCCGCATGAGTACGATTGCGCCGGGTCAGCCTGCCGCGCCGAAGCCAACAGGCGACGGCGGTAACCCGCCGAAGGAAATGCTGATTGACATGTACCGGCAGATGGTGGCCATCCGCCTGTTCGAAGAACGCGTCAACGACCTCTACACCCGGGCGCTGATGCCGGGCCTCGCCCACTTATATAGCGGGGAAGAAGCGATTGCCGTCGGCATCTGCGAAGCCCTCACAAGGGACGACTACATCACCAGCACGCACCGTGGACACGGCCATTGCCTGGCCAAGGGCGCGTCGCCAAAGCTGATGTTCGCCGAGTTGCTCGGCAAGGAAGCCGGCTACTGCAAGGGCAAGGGCGGCTCGATGCACATCGCCGATCCCGCCACCGGCAATCTCGGCGCCAACGCGATCGTCGGCGGCAGCGCCGGCATCGCCACCGGTGCGGCGTTTTCGGCCAAGTACCTCCGCAACAACCGCGTCGCCGTCTGCTTTTTCGGCGAGGGTGCGCTCGGCCAGGGCCTGCTCTACGAGGAGATGAACCTCGCGCAGTTGTGGAAGCTGCCGGTGATCTTCGCGTGCGAAAACAACATGTACAACGAGTACACGCATTTCTCCGAGACGACGGCCGGAAGCATTCTCGGACGGCCGGCGGCGTTCGGGATCGCGAACGAAGAGGTCGACGGCCAGGACGTACGGGCGGTGTATGCCGCCGCGTCGAAGTACGTCGAGCGGGCGCGGGGAGGTGAAGGGCCGGCGTTCCTGCTGCTCAACACCTACCGTTACCACGGCCACCACGTCGGCGACATCGCGCGGGCGTACTATCGGCCCAAGACGGAAGAGCAGCACTGGACGTCGACGCGCGATCCGATTGCGCTCTTCACCACGTGGCTGCTCGAACAGAACATCGCCGACGAATCGACCCTCAAGCGCATCCAGGACGAGTTGACGTCCGAGATGGACGCCGCGGTCGACTTCGCGGTCAACTCACCCTATCCCGATCCAGACAAGGTGGACCAGGACATCTATGCCTGAGACAGCAACATCCGTTCGCGAAATCAGCTTCGGCGAAGCCATCCGCGAGGCGCTCGCCGAAGAGATGCGCCGCGACAAGAATATCGTCCTGATGGGCGAAGACGTGGCCGAAGCCGGTACCACGTTCAAGGTTCTCAAAGGGCTCTGCGAGGAGTTCGGCACCGACCGCATCATCGATACACCGATCTCCGAGCCCGGTTTCGCCGGCCTGGGCGTCGGCGCGGCGATGACAGGGCTTCGGCCGGTGGTCGACCTCATGTTCGGCGACTTCCTCACGCTGGTGATGGATCAGCTCGTCAACCAGGCTGCCAAGATCCACTACATGTCAGGCGGCAAGTGGAAGGTGCCGATGGTGCTGCGGCTGACGATGGGCGCCTCGCGCCGCTCGGCGGCGCAGCATTCGCAGTCGCTGCATGCCTGGCCGAGCCACGTCCCGGGTCTCAAGGTGGTCATTCCGTCCACCCCGTACGACGCCAAGGGCCTGATGAAGACGGCCATCCGCGATGACAACCCGGTGTGCTTCTTCGAGGACAAGATCAGCTACACCAAGGTGAAGGGCCCGGTGCCGACCGAGGACTACGCGATCCCGTTTGGCGTCGCCGACATCAAGCGCGAAGGTTCCGACATTACGCTCGTCGGCACCAGCAGCATGGTGCAGGTCGCCCTCGGAGCAGCCAGCATGCTCGAAGAAGTCGGCATCAGCGCCGAGGTCGTGGATCCGCGCACGCTGTGGCCGCTCGACGAGAAGACGCTGATCGACTCCGCGAAGAAGACGTCGCGGGCGATGGTCATCGACGAGGGCTACTTCCGCTACGGCGTCACCGGCGAAATCGCGTCGGTGATCCAGGAAGGCGCCTTCTACGACCTTGACGGCCCTGTGCGCCGCGTCGGCGCGATGCACGTGCCCATTCCCTTTTCACCGTCACTCGAAGATGTGACCGTGCCCACCGAACGCGACGTGTTCGATCTCGCACGCAAGATGTGCAATAGGTAAAGGGGTCGGGGGTCATTTTTCGAGGACACTCGCTCGTCGCAGTCGCGAGTGTCCTCGAAAAATGACCCCCGACCCCATTTAGGAGAACCAATGGCGATTAAAACGCACGGCACGATGGCCGTCGACTGGGAGCAGCGGATCAATTTCGATCGGCTGCGAACCGAGCGGCTGGCGCGCATCAAGATGTTGCTGGCAAAGTCGGAGCTCGGAGCGATGCTCTGCTTCGACATGAACAACGTCCGCTACATCACCTCCACCAACATCGGCACCTGGGCGCAGGACAAGATCAGCCGCTTCACGCTGCTGCCCCAGAACGACGAGCCGATCCTGTGGGACTTCGGATCCGCCGCGCGCCACCATCAGCAGAACTGCCCGTGGATGGGCGAGCGTTCGCGCCCCGGCATTCCCCTGATGCGCGGCGCCATGACGCCGGAGATGGGCCGCTCGGAGGATGTCGCGAGAAAGATTCGCATCGAGCTCGAGGCCCGGGGGCTCCTCAAGGAGCCGCTCGGCGTCGACGTCGTCGAGCCGCCGATCATGTTCGCCCTCCAGAAGGAGGGCATCAACGTCGTCGACGGCCAGCAACTGATGTCGGACGCCAGGGAAATCAAGACGGTAGATGAGATCTCCCTCCTGACCCATGCTGCGGGCATGGTCGATGCGGCCTACTACGACCTGTACAAGGCGATGAAGCCCGGGATGCGCGAGAACGAGGCGGTCGCCCTGGTCGCGCAGCGGCTCTACGAGATGGGCTCCGAGTACGTCGAGGGCGTGAACGCGATCTCCGGCGAGCGCTGCAGCCCGCACCCGCACATTTTCTCCGACCGGGCGATGCGGCCCGGCGACCCGGTGTACTACGACATCCTCCACTCGTACATGGGTTATCGCACCTGCTACTACCGCACCTTCGCGATCAGCTCCGCCCCGAGTGCTCTGGTCGAGGCGTACAAGCGCTGCCGCGATTACCTCGACGCGTCGATCGAGCTGATTCAGCCGGGCCGGACGACGGCCGAGATCGCGGCGGTGTGGCCGAAGGCGAAGGAGTTTGGCTTCCCAGACGAGGAAGCGGCATTCGCGCTGCAGATGGGCCACGGCATCGGCCTGGCGATCTGGGAAAAGCCGATGATCAGCCGGCTGGTCTCGCTCGATCACCCGCACGAAATCAAGCCGGGCATGGTCTTCGCCCTCGAAACATTCTGGCCGTCCACCGACGGCTGGAGCGCGGCGCGCATCGAGGAAGAGATCGTGGTCACGCCGACCGGGCACGAAGTCATCACCCGCTTCCCCGCCGAGCAACTGCTGATCGCCGGCGCACCGTTCGTGACCGTGAGCGGCACGCTGCCGACCGTTCGCGAGACCGAGGTGCCGCCGAACGAGCACGTGAAGGAGATGATCGCCGCCGCGGCCCGCGCTGAAGTCGGTGAGATGCCGAAGCCGGCGGCGAAGAAGCCGCAGAAGGTTGGCGCCTGATGGCGGTGAGCGTCGTCATGCCTGCGCTCGAGATGGCGCAGGAAACGGGCAAGCTGGTCTCGTGGCTCAAGAAAGAAGGGGAGCAGGTCAAGAAAGGCGAGATGCTCCTCGAGGTCGAGACCGACAAGGCTGTGGTCGAGATAGAGGCCGCACAGGACGGCATACTCGGCGGCGTCACGGCGAAAGTCGGCGACGTCGTGCCGGTTGGCCAGACGATCGCCTGGCTCCTCAAGCCAGGCGAAACGCCGCCAGTCGCGTCGGCACCGACCCAGACCGGCCGTACGGGCGCGCAGCCGACGGCTGCGGCGCCGACCGCCGCACCGAAGCCGGTCGCCGCGCCTTCTTCTGGATCGGCGCGGATTTCACCGAAGGCGCGCAAGCTCGCCGGCGAGCATGGCGTCGATATCAAGCAGGTCACCGGGACAGGCCCGGGCGGCGAAATTCTCGCCGAGGACATCCTGAAGGCCGCGCAGGGCGGCGGACAGAAGCCGGCCGCGGCGTCCGGCGGCGAGGCGCTCAGCTCGATTGGCCGCATCATGGCCGAGCGGACGACGCAGAGCTGGACGACGGTGCCGCACTTCTTCGTGTCGCGTGAGGTCGACGCCACGGCGCTGAATGCCGCTCGCGCGAAGCAACTGCCATCGGTCGAGCAGTCACACAAGGTCAAGCTCACCCACACCGACCTGATCGTGGCCGCTGTCGCTGCCGCGCTCAAGAAGCATCCGCGCATGAACGCCAGTTGGGACGGCGGCGGCATCCGCACGAATGCGGATATCAACGTCGCGCTGGCCATGGCGGTCGAGAACGCGGTGGTCACCGCGGTGATCCAGAACGCCGACAAGGCCTCGTCTGGTGAGCTGGCGGCACGGCGCCGCGAGCTTGCCGACCGTGCCGCCGCCAACAAGCTCCAGCCGGCCGACATCGGGGGCGCGACGTTCACGATCAGCAACCTGGGGATGTTCGCGGTTGACAGCTTCACGGCGATCATCGTGCCGCCGCAGGCCGGAATCCTCGCGGTCGGCGCGATTGCCGATCGCGTCGTGGCCGTCGACGGCAAGCCCAGCGTCCGGCCAATGCTGACGCTGACGCTCTCCTCCGATCACCGCGTCGTCGACGGCGCCCGCGCCGCCGCATTCCTCAACGACGTCGTCGCAGCGCTGCAGTCGGCGTGAAGCACGAGGGGCGGGCCTTGCGAGGGTTCGCCCCTTATAATGGAGGGTCTCCATACTTCACGAGGAACCCATGAGCAGCCACTGCATCCCCGAAGCTCCGGTCATCGCCGATCTCGACGTCAAACAGCTTGTCAGCAACGCGCGCGCGGCGCAGGCGACGTTCGAATCGTTTTCCCAGGAGCAGGTCGACGCCATCGTCAAAGGCATTGCGAAGTACGTCTACGACAATGCCGACATGCTGGCCCAGATGGCGGTCGAGGAGACGGGGATCGGCGTGTACGTGGACAAGATCCTCAAGAACAAGGGGAAAGCCCGTGCCATCTGGAACAACCTGAAGAACAAGAAGTCGCGCGGCATCATCGGTGAGGACGCGGAGACCAACATGGTGTTCGTGGCCAAGCCCATGGGCGTCGTCGGCGCGGTCACGCCGGTTACGAACCCGATCGTCACCCCGATGTGCAACGGCATGTTCGCCCTCAAGGCGGGCAACGCCGTGATCTTCGCGCCCCACCCGAAGGCCGAGAAGTGCACCGCGTTCCTGACCGACGCATTCATGACCATCGTCAAGGCGAACGGCGGGCCGGACCACCTGATCCAGACAATCGTCAACGGTTCCGTGGAAAAGACGCAGGAACTGATGAAGGCGGTTGACGTGGTGGTCGCGACCGGCGGCGCCGCGATGGTGAAGTCGGCGTATTCCTCCGGCAAGCCCTCATTCGGCGTGGGAGCGGGCAACGTTCCCGTCATCATCGATCGCGACGTGAACCTCCGCGACGCCGTCGACAAGATCGTCACCGGCGCCTCGTTCGACAACGGCATCATCTGCTCGCACGAACAGTTCGTGCTCGCTCCAGAGGAGTCGTACGACGAGACGTTGCAGCTGTTCGAAGCCACCGGCAAGGTCTGGTTCACCGCCGACGAGGCGCAGATTCAGAAACTGCGCGAGGTCGTGTTCCCGGGCGGTCATCTGAACAAGGATGTCGTCGGCAAGTCGGCGAGGGCGATCGGCGCCATGGCGGGCATCGACGTTCCGGAAAGCGCCCGGCTGATTCTGCTGCCGGCCAAGGGGGCCGGGACCGACGATGTGCTGGCAAAGGAAAAACTCTGTCCGGTGATCGCGATCCTGCCCTACAAGACGTTCCAGGATGCGGTGCAGAAGGCGAAGGCCAACCTGCTGATGGAGGGCGCGGGGCACTCAGCCGCTTTACACTCCGACAACGAAGCCCACATCCGATCGGCCGGCGTGGAACTGCCCATCAGCCGTCTGGTGGTGAATCAGGCGAGCTCACTGACCGCGGGAGGGTCGCTGACCAACGGGTTCGCCCCCACGACCACGCTCGGCTGCGGCTCCTGGGGAGGCAATTCGATTTCGGAGAACCTCGACTACAAGCACCTGATGAACGTGTCGCGCATCGGCAAGGTCATCACGGGCAAGAAGGTCCCGACCGACGAAGAAATCTGGGCATGATTGCCTACGTGGGGGGCACTGATTCCGACCTCGCGCTCTTCGTCGAATCCAATCCGGCGCTCTGCGTGAGCGCCTTCCCCGCGCAGGACGACTGACGTCTACGATTCAACACCTACCGCCGGTCGCCATCGAAGGCCCTCCGTCGAGCAACTCGGGTGGTCCCGATCACCCCATGCGCATCGCGACGCGGCGGGCGGCCGGCCTCGACGCAGGCGGATGGACGCCCGAGCTGCGCGGCCAGGTCGCGAGCACCTTCGACGACCTCGCTGAGGAGTGGCACGCGCGAATGTCGCCGCAGCGAATGGGCGTGGTCATGGATGCGCTCGTGCGCGGCCTCGACCCGAGCGGTCACTCCACCGGTCTCGCGGTGGAGATCGGCAGCGGCATCGGCGCCTATTCGACGCTGATTGCGCAGCGCTTCGCCACGGCTCTGGCCGTCGACCTCTCCCTTGAAATGTTGCGACGAGCGCCCGTCGGCCCCTCCCGTCGCGTGCGGGCCGACGCCGCGGCGCTGCCATTGGGCGATGCATCCGCCGCGGCCGTCGTGCTGATCAACGCGTTCCTGTTTCCTGCGGAAGTCGATCGCGTCCTGTCACCCGGCGGCACGCTGGTGTGGGTCAACTGCAGTGGTGAACAGACGCCGATCTATTTGTCGGCGGACGACCTTCTGTCGGTGCTGCCAGGAGAATGGACGGGCACCGCGAGTCGCGCGGGCCAGGGTCACTGGTGCGTGCTTCGGCGGGTGTGACGCGCGGCTGAACCAGCGATCAGTCCGCCAGCGTCACGTATCCACGCTGCAGCGCGTGCTCGAGCGCCGCGAACCCTTCGACGGCCTCGTGATACGCCTCGCGCAGCGTTTTCAGTTCGAGCGCGGCGTCAGTCGCCACCTGCTCGCCGATCGAGTCTTCGCCGAGTCTCAGCACGCACCCCAGATAGCGTCCTCGCAGGTGGGCGACCATGCGGGCGACGCTGGTGAACGCATTACGGGTGATGGCCCCGGTGGAGGCACTGATCAACTCGTGGTTCACCTCGCGAATCGTCATCTCCAGTTCATGGTGGAGGCGACGAGTGGCGGCTTCGTCGGGCGGCAATAACATCTACCGTGATAATCGGCAGTCCGTGTGGGAACTTCACTCCACCCGGGGTGAACGGCCTCAGGCTTCGAGCGGCTGGCCGCTTCTGTCGGGGAGCGTGAAGATCAGCAAGGCGCCCAGCAGGAAGAACGCCGACGTCACGCCGAGCGCCAGCCCGATCCCGATTCCCGGCAGGGTGGCGATGGCTCCGATGGTGTACGGCGCGATGGCGCCGGCCATCCTGCCGATGTTGTAGGTCGTCCCCTGTCCCGTGGCGCGCACGGCCGCCGGAAACTGCTCCGCGACCAGGCTGCCGAAGACGCTGAAGTAGCCGTGCCCGAAGTAGCCGAGCACCGGCCCGAGCAGCATCAGCGTGATGGGGCTGCGCGCCATCTGCCCGTAGATCGGCACCAGCACGGCGGCGCCGAGCATGAAGAGGACGAACGTGCGCCGCCGTCCGAGGCGATCGGCGATGAAACCGAACGTGAGGTAGCCGAGATACGCGCCGACCTGCACGGGGATGATCCAGCCGAGCGAGCCGACGACGCCCATGCCGGCCCCGCCCTGGTCGATCGGACGCGCGAGGAATGCCGGCAGCCAGAAGAAGATGCCCCAGTACGCGAACTGCACCGTCGATCCGAGGAGGATGATGAGGATCGCGCGCCCGGCGAGGCGGGTGCCGAAGATCACCTTGAAGGGATTCACGCGGGCGGCTTCGGCATTGCGCCGCTGCCAGGCGTCCGGCTCGCGCACGTAGCGGCGGATCCAGAGCGTGAAGACTGCGGGGAATACGCCGACGACGAAGAGCCACCGCCACTGCTCCGCGGTCGCACCGGGCGCGCCGAGGATCAGCGCCGCCAGGACGGCGGCGAAGATGTAGCCGATCGCCCACCCCGACTGCATGATGCTGATGGCCTTGTTGCGGTGCGCCGCCGGCCAGGTTTCACTGACCAGCACCGCGCCCGACGCCCACTCGCCGCCCATCCCGATGCCGAGCAGCGCGCGCCACATCATCAACTGAATCACGCTTTGCGAGGTGGCGGCGCCGAGCGACGCCACCGAAAAGACCACGATCGTCCCCATGAGCGCGCGCGTGCGCCCGAGACGATCCGCGAGATAGCCGAAGAGGATGCCGCCGACCCCCGACATGACCAGCGTGACGGTGCCGAGCATGCCGGCGGTGGCGTCGTTGAATCCGAAGTAGGTCCTCAACTGACCGATGGCCATCGCGTAGAGCATGAAGTCCATCGCGTCGAGCATCCAGCCGGCCTTGGCGGCCGCGAGCACGCGCCACTGGTCGCGCGTGATCGTGCGGTACCAAGGAACGGCTGAAGAGACGGTCGTCGACACTACTTCGGCTGGGGAACGATTCTGATGTACGGCTTCGGCGCCTTCCAGCCCTGCGGGTATACCTTCTTGGCGTCCTCGTCGGAGACGGAGCCGGCGATGATCACGTCCTCGCCCTGCTTCCAGTTCACCGGCGTGGAGACCTTGTGCTTGGCTGTGAGCTGCAGCGAGTCGATCACCCGTAGCACCTCGTCGAAGTTACGGCCGGTCGTCATCGGATACATGATGACGAGCTTGACCTTCTTGTCTGGACCGATCACGAACACGTTGCGCACGGTCTGGTTGTCGGCCGCCGTCCGGCCTTCACTGGTGCCGCTCAGCGCAGCCGGCAGCATGCCGTACGCTTTCGAAACCGCCAAGTCGGTATCGCCGATCATCGGGAAATTCGGCGCGTGCCCCTGCGTTTCCTTGATGTCGTTCGCCCAGCTCGCGTGCTTGTCGACGGGGTCGACGCTGAGTCCGATCACTTTGACGTTGCGCTTGTCGAACTCGGGCTTGAGCTTGGCCATGTACCCGAGCTCGGTCGTGCACACCGGCGTAAAGTCCTTGGGATGCGAGAAGAGCACCCCCCACGAATCGCCGAGCCACTGATGAAAGCGGAGCTTGCCCTCCGTCGTCTCGACTTCAAAATCTGGAGCGGTATCACCTAGCTGAAGCGCCATGAAATCCTCCTGGACAGAGTTGTCAGTTGTCAGTTGTCAGTTGTCGGTTGTCAGAAAAGCCCCGGGCCAACTCGTTGCGCTCTGACAACTGACAACCGACAACTGACAACCGACACAGCTTATCCCGCCACGCGCCTGCGTGCAGCCGCCGGCACGCCGGGCACGGTAATCCGAAACGTGCTGCCGGCCTGCGAGGACTGCTCGAGCGTGAGGCTGCCGCCGTTGGCATCGACCGCCCACTTCGCGATCGACAGGCCCAGCCCGGACCCCGGCTCCTGCGCCGTGCCGTCGGCGGCCCGGTAGAAACGGTTGAAGATCCGGTCCCGGTCCGAGGCGTCGATCCCCATTCCGCTGTCCGCGACCTCCACGAGTCCAGAGGTCGGCGTCTCGGACACCCGGATGCGAATGCAGCCGCCTGCCGGGCTGAACTTGATCGCGTTGTCGACGAGGCTGATCAGCGCCTGGCGAAGCACCTGTCGGTCGGCCAGCGCGCGCGGCGATCCGTGCCCGTCGACGCTGATGGACTGGCCCTTCTCCTCTGCGAGCACACCAAGGTGGCTTGCGACGTCGGCGGCGAGCGCGCGAAGGTCGATCTCCTCGATCGAGAGCTCCGCCTGCCCGCTCTCGGCGCGCGACAACGTCAACAGGCGATCGACCAGGCCTGCGAGCCTGTCGGCTTCCTCCAGCATGCTGCCGATGATCCCGCGATAGGCGGCGACGTCGCGATGCTCGCGCAGGCCGACTTCGCCGACGCTGCGAATCGAGGTGAGCGGGGTCCGCAGCTCGTGCGAGACGTCCGCGGTGAAACGGCGCATCTGATCGAAGGACCCCTGCAGCCGTCCAAGCGTTTCATTGAAGACGAGCGCCAGCCGTCCCATCTCGTCGTCCGGGTTGTCCACCGGCAGGCGATCGCCCAGGCGCTCGGCGGTAATCGACCGCGCCCGCTCCGTCATCTGCTCGACCGGCAGGAGGGCGCCGCGCGCCAGCGTGTACCCCCCGAGGCCGGCGACGGCGACGGCCAGGGGAAGGCCCAGCATCAGGATGAAGGCGAGCTGCCGCAGCTCCTGCCGGATCGGCCCTTCCGATCGGCCGACCTGGATCACGAAGCGCTCGGAGCCTGCGCTGAATCCGCTCAGGCGGCTCAGGATCCGGATGGAGTCCAACTCGCCCGGCACCGTCATCGACTGTGCCGTGAGCTGCGCGGCGAGCGCCTGGCTCTGGGGAACGGGAAGGCGCTGCGCCTCCGCGCTGCGGAAGAGCAGTGCACGGCCGTCGGCGCTCCACACCTGCACCCACAGCGGATCTTGTTCTGGAACGATCTGTTCCGGCTCGTCCCAGGTCAGCGACCCATCCGGGGCCCGGTAGATCGTCGCGGCGGCCAACTGGAAGTCGCGGCGCAGTTGTCCCTCGAGCGAATCTGAAGCGGTGCGGCTCACGAACAGGACGATGACCGCGGCGTACACGCCGAGGACGAGGATCATGGTGGCGACGTACCACAGCGTCAGCCTGACGCGTATGCTGTGCGACCGCCACCAGCGCTTCACGGCTCGCCCTCGCGCAGCATGAAGCCGACGCCCCTCACGGTGTGGATCAGCCGCGCGCCCTGGTCGGCGTCCACCTTGCGGCGCAGCCGCGCGATGTGCACGTCGATCACGTTGTCGAGCGGCGTCGTCCGCGCGGTTTCCTTCCACACGTCGCGCGCCAGCGTCTCGCGCGAGACCACGTGCCCCTGGTGCCGCAGGAGGAACTCGAGCAGCTCGAACTCCCGGACGGTCAGGTCGACCGCCCGGCCGCCGCGCGCCACCTTGCGGGTGACGACGTTCATCTCGAGATCGCCGATGCCAAGCCGCAGCGTCTCCGCCGACCGTCCGCGGCGCACCAGCGCGCGGATGCGGGCCACGAGCTCGGCAAACGCAAACGGCTTGATCACGTAGTCGTCCGCGCCCGCATCGAGCCCGATCACGCGGTCCTGCAGTGCGTCCCTGGCCGTGAGCACGAGCACCGGGGTCTTGATCCCCCGCTCGCGCAGCGCCCGCAGGATCTCCAGGCCGTCCCGGCCCGGCAGCCCCAGGTCGAGCAGGATGACGTCGAACGCTTCGGTGGTCGTGCGAAAGAACGCGCCTTCGCCCGTGCGCTCGACGACGACGCTGTGCTGCTCGCCTTCGAGGCCTTCGCGGAGCGCGTTGGCGACCTTCTGTTCGTCTTCCACGATGAGGATGCGCATTGAAGCCTACGAGTGTACCGTAGCCGACCGATGACCCTGGACGCGGGGCCCGCGCCGCCTCAGGCGAAACAGACGAAACCGGCGACGTGCGGCCGGGGATCGGTGCACGGGGCGGTCGGCCTGGGTATTTCAGACGAGACCATCAGCATTCCCACGACCATCGCGAACAGCGCGTGCTGCATGACCACCCTCCTGGGCCGATCGACGTCATTGTCATGGCTACAGGCCGAGCAGCTCGATGAGCCTGGCATACCGCGCGTCGGGCCGGATCGGCTCGAACCGCGGGTCCACTGCGACGTTCGGCAGTGACGGGTCGCATTCCACGGTGGCCTGTTCGAGCGACGCGAACGCCGCGTCGTGGTCCTCCAGCCCCACATGTGCGAGGGCCAGATGATACGAGGGGACGAATCGCCGCTCCGCCATCCGCGCCAGCCTGGCAAGGAGGCCGCGGGCGGCGTCGTGATCGCCGACCGTCGCTTTCGCGTGCGCCAGCCACGCCAGCAGCACCGGGTCCTTGTCCGCCTGGGCCATGGCGCCCTCGAGTGACTGGATGGCAGCGTCCTCGCGTCCCGACTGGAGGTATGCGGCGCCCAGCACGCGCGTGCGGCGGAGAACCGGGGATTCATCTCCACGGTATGCAGGCACCGCGCGATCGCCTTGTCGTAGTCGCCGGCGACGAACCGCACCCACGCGGCACTTGAGTTGACGACCAGGCAGAGCGGATCGAGCTCGCAGGCACGCTCGGCTTCGCGGATGGCCTCGTCGCTGCGCGACAAGGTCGCGAGCATCGCGCCAAACGAGCGGTGCGCCCCTTCGTGGCTGGGATTGAGGACGATCGCCTGCGAATAGGACGACTCGGCGCCACGCCAGTCCCATTCGAGGGTTCGCCGGATCTCGGCGAGCGCCAGGTGGGCCTCCGACAGGCTCGGCTCGAGTTCGAGCGCGCGCTTGGCGGAATGGCGCGCCATCTCGAGCGCGCGCCGCGGCAGGTCGCCATAATACTCGGCGCGCGTGATGCGGGCACGCGCAATGCCGGCGTACGCCGCGGCAAACGCGGGGTCCCTGGCGAGTGACTGTTCGTAGTAGTCGATCGCCTCGTCCACCCCTTCGTCGCCCGGCTTGTTCCAGTGAAAGCGGGCTTTCAGGTACGCCTGGTAGGCGTTCGCATCATGCGATGTCGCGTGGGCGCCGTGGCTCTGCTCCGGCATCAGCTCCATCGTCAGCGACCGGGCGATGCGGGCGGCCACGTCGGCCTGCACCGAGAGGCAGTCGGCGAGATGGCGTTCGTAGGTCTCGATCCAGAGATGAGTCTCGCCCGACGTCTCGACCAGCCGCGCGGTGATGCGTACGCGGTCGCCCTCTTGCCGCACGCTGCCTTCGAGCAGGTAGTCGGCGCGCAGCGTCTGACCGATCTCGTGCGCACGCTGGGTGCTGCGCTTGAACATCATCGATGACGAGCGCGCGATGACGCCGATGCGCCCTCGGCACAACTGACCGAGCTGCGCGATCATCTCCTCGGTCAGGCCGTCGGCGAAGTATTCCTGCCCGGGCTCGTCGCCGACGACCGTGAACGGCATCACCGCCAGCCGGACGCGGTGCGCGAGCGCGCTGGCGGCCACCGTCATGGCCGCATCGTGCCGCGCGATAAACCGGTAGCCGCGCCGCGGCAGCGTCTCGACGAATCGCGGGTTGTCGGCCTCGTCGCCGAGTGCGGCGCGGAGCCGCTTGACCGCCGCATTCAGACTGTGCTCGAAGTCGACGAACGTCCCGTTCGGCCACAACCGGGAACAGAGCTCCTCCCTCGTCACGACGAGGCCAGGACGCTCGAGCATCATCCGCAGAATCTCGAACGGCTGCTCCTGGAGGCGCACGCGCGTCTGGCCCTTCCGCAGCTCACGCGAGCGGACGTCGAGCTCAAACGGTCCGAAGCGCAGCGTCTCGGTCGTGTCGGGCGATCCGTTCATGGTGATACGAGAGCCCCCGGGAATCTGGAAGACCCCTAGATTGCCCCATTGCAGGGCCTTTGAAAAGCGCCAACGCGATTGTTCGTCACACACTGACGCGGCTGGTCACCTCCATTTCACCTCGTGTCACCTCCAATGCATTGAGGCACCCGCGCGCGGGCCGCACAGTGGCGGCATGCGATTCCCAACTTTCTTCCCCACAGGCCACAGAGTCACAGAGACACAGAGCCATATCCGTACTTTCTTGCCTCCGTGTCTCTGTGTCTCTGTGGCCCGTTTAGTCATGGTGGCAGCAATCGCCGCGAGCTCCGCCTTCGCTGCCGAAATCGAGCCGGACATGCGCGTGGTGATTCGTACGTATGACAGCGCGGGCGTGCCAGTCGCCGATCTGGAGTCGGCCGTCGCCACCGCGACAGGCATTCTCGACGCCTCAGGCCTCGAGATGGCGTGGCATGCGTGTGAGGTTGCCCTGGTGCGGAATGCCGTGCACCCGTGCGCGGCGCCCCTGGGCGCCAACGAGATCGCGGTGCGCATCGTCCGGCTGACAACCGATGCCGGATACCGCGGGGAGCTGCCGCTTGGCTACTCGCTCGTAGACACGGCCACGCGGTCGGGCACGCTGGCGACGATCTATATCGACCGCGTCGCCTGGCTCTCGGAGGCGGCCGGTGTCGACCGGGACGTGGTGCTCGGACGCGCGCTCGCGCACGAGGTTGGCCACCTGCTGCTCGGCACCAGCACGCATGCGCAGGCTGGATTGATGCGCGCCGTCTGGTCGTGCGAGGCCCTGCAGCGCAACGTGCGCCGCGACTGGTTGTTTGCGCCGGCCGACGCGCGCGCCCTGCGCCAGGCAGTGCGACTGAGAGCTCTACCGCAGCTCGCGCGCCTCGGGATCGGCGATTGAAACAGCGATAACATACGGGGCGAAAGGACGCCCCACATGAGCGTGTTCACCCTCAAGGTCAACGGCCGTTCGCATAGGGTCGACGTCGATCCGACGACGCCGCTGCTCTACGTGCTCAGCGATGACCTCGAGCTGCGCGGGCCGAAGCTCGGATGCGGCCTGTCGCAGTGTGGCTCCTGCACCGTCAACATCAAGGGCCAGGCGGTGCGGTCGTGCGTGACCGCCGTCGGCACCCTCGACGGCTCGGAGATCACGACGCTCGAAGGCCTCGGGTCGCCTGAGAATCCACATCCGCTCCAGAAAGCCTTCATCGACGAGCAGGCGATGCAGTGCGGCTTCTGCATCAACGGCGTCATCATGACGGCGAAGGCGCTGCTCGACCGCACGCCCAACCCGTCGGACGCGCAAATCCGCCAGGCGATGTCGACGGTGCTCTGCCGCTGCAACGCGAACCAGCGGATGTTCCAGGCGATCCGCCGCTACGCGCAGTCGAACGGAACGCGGAGGACGGCATGACGCCTTCGCAGACGGCTTCCTCACGGCGCGACTTCCTCAAGCGCTCCGGCGCATTGATCGTGACCTTCACCGCCGCGGGCGTCGCCGCGGATATCGGCCTATCAGGCCTCGCCTCGGCCCAGGGCATCAACGGCACCCCCTCCACGGACCTCGACTCATGGATCGCCATCGCCGCCGACGGCCGCGTCACCGCATACACGGGCAAGTGCGAGTTCGGCCAGGGCCTGTTCACCGCGCAGACCCAGCTGATCGCCGAGGAACTGAGCGTGCCGATCGACCGCGTCACGCTGATCCAGTGCGATACCCAGCTCACCCCCGACCAGGGGACGACGTCGGGCGCGCAGTCGCATCCGGCGAATTTCAACAAGACCAACCTCGCGCTCGCCGGCGCGAGCGCGCGGGAAGCGCTCGTGCAGTTGGCATCGACACGGCTTGGGGTGCCCGTCGCCCAACTCTCCGCCAGGGACGGCGTCGTCAGCGCGATTTCCGATCCGTCGAAGCGCGTGAGCTACGGCGACCTCGTCGGCGGCAGGACGTTCGACGTGCGCCTCAACCCGGATGCGACGCGCAAGCATCCCAGTACGTGGACGGTGCTCGGTACACCGGTCAAGCGGCTGGACATTCCGGCGCTGGCCACGGGCCGCTACGAGTTCGTCCACAACGTCCGCGTGCCCGGCATGCTGCACGGCCGAGTCGTGCGTCCGCCGGCCATCGGCGCGAACCTGATCCGCGTGGACGAATCGTCGGTGCGGGGGATGCCCGGCCTCGTCAAGGTCGTCGTCAGGAACAACTTCATAGGCGTGGTCGCCGACAAGCCGTGGCAGGCCGTGCAGGCTGCCGCGAAGCTGAAGGCCACGTGGTCGGCCGGAACCGGGTTGCCGCCGCAGCGTTCGTTCCACGACCAGATGCGCAAGAGCCCCGCGCGCGATGGCTTCACGGTGAACTCGGGCGACGTCGACGGCACGCTCGCGGCTGCGTCTCGCGTGGTCAAGGCGACCTACCTCTATCCGTTTCAGATGCACGCCTCGATCGGCACCGCGTGCGCGGTGGCGGATGTGCAGGGCGACAAGGCCATCGTCTGGTCGGCGTCGCAGGCGGTGCATCCGCTTCGACACACAACGGCCACGCTTCTCGGCCTTCCTCCCGCCGGCGTGCGCATCATCTTCAAGATGGGTCCCGGCTGTTATGGCGTCAACGGCGCGGACACGGTGTCCTACGACGCCGCGCTGATGTCACAAGCGGTCGGCACGCCCGTCCGCGTGCAGCTCTCGCGGCAGGACGAGATGGCGTGGGAGAACTTCGGACTCGCCTACGTGATCGATCAGCGTATCGCGCTCGATCCGGACGGCACGATCGTCGCCTGGGACTACGAGGGATGGTCGCCGACGCGCGGTGGCCGGCCCGGCGGGAACGCGCCCGGCAACGTCGTCACCGGCTTCCTCGCCGGCTTTGAGCCGCAGGCATTTACTCCACGCACGCCTGCCCCGCCGCCGCAAGGAGGGTTCGACAACGGATCCAACACCGTGCCGTCCTACGTCACGGGTTGTGTCGGTGCCGAATGCGGAGGCTGCGGCGTCGTCAGGAGCGAGCGGGTGCTCAATCACACGATCGAATCGCCGTTCTTCACCGGGCCGCTTCGTTCGCCGGCGCGCCTGCAGAATACGTTTGCGCATGAGTGCGTCATGGACGAAGTGGCGGCGATCCTCGAGGCCGACCCGGTCGAGTACCGGCTCCGTCACCTGCGCGACCCGCGTTTGAGGACCGTGCTCACGGCGGCGGCGAAGACCGCCGGGTGGGACACGCGTCCGTCACCCCGTGCGGGTGCCAGGCGCACCGGCGTGGTCGCGGGGCGCGGCGTCGCCTGCGTCCTGTACGAAGGCGACAACGGCTATTGCGCCAACGTCACCGAGGTGGAGGTCAACCAGGACACCGGCGTCATCGCCGTGAAGCGGTGCGTCGTCGCGATGGACTCAGGACCGATCTCCAATCCCGACGGCATCAGGAACCAGGTCGAGGGCGGCACGCTCCAGGGCATCAGCCGCACGATGCTCGAGGAAGTGACCTGGAATGCCGAGCGGGTCACGTCGGTCGATTGGCGCACGTATCGCGCGCTGTACCTCGGCGCCGAGGTGCCCACAGTCGAGACCGTGCTGATCAATCAGACGGAGACGTCGGCGATGGGAGCGGGCGAAACCGCGATCACCGTAGTCGCCGCCGCCATTGGCAACGCGATCTTCGATGCGACCGGCGCCCGCCTGCGCGAAATTCCCTTCACCCCCGAGCGAGTGAAGGCCGCTCTCAAGGCGCGCTAGATCGCAGCATCGTGCTAAATTCCACAGCGATGAGCGCATACGCCGTTGTGGCCAAAGTTTCCGATCGGCCCGGGATGCTGCACGGTCTCACCGGAGTCCTGGCCGATCACGACGCCAACATTACCTACGTCGACATCCACCCGGGAGCGCCGGGAGCACCGCACTCGGAGATCTACCTCGAGTTCACGACCGAGCGGCCGATTGAAGCGGTGCTCGCGGAGCTTGGCGCCGTGCAGGGGGTGAATGTCGTCGAGGAAACCCCCTCGTTCGCGAAGATCTACGGCAAGCGCATCGTCGTCATGGGCGGCGGCGCGCAGGTGGGCATGGTCGCGATGGGCGCAGTTGCCGAGGCCGACCGCCACAACATCCGCGGTGAGCGCATCTCGGTGGATACCATTCCTCTCGTCGGCGAACACGAACTGGCGGCCGCGGTGCGCGCCACCGCCAGACTGCCGCGCGTCAAGCTGCTCGTGCTGGCCGGCTCGATCATGGGCGGAGAGATCGCCGACGCCGTCGAAGAAGTGCGAAAGAACGGCTTGAAGGTGATCTCACTGAACATGGTCGGCAGCGTTCCCGATGCCGCCGACCTCGTCGTCAGCGATCCTGTTCAGGCAGGCGTGATGGCCGTGATGGCCGTCGCCGACACGGCGAAGTTCGACCTGATGCGACAGCTCAAACGGCGGTACTGAGGGGACTCACGGAAGCGCGTAGACGACCAGCGCCTCAGAGCCCTCCGGCGCCGGGTCGTCGAGCGCGCTGGCGCCGCCGGCGGCGATCGCCACGTACTGCTTGCCGTCACGCCCCTGGTAGGTGATCGGCACCGCGTGCCCGTTCATCGCGAGCGCGGTGACCCAGAGCTCCTTGCCCGTCTTCGAATCGAACGCGCGGAACCGGCGGTCGTTGCTCGCCGCGATGAAGATGAGTCCGCTGGCCGTCGTGATCGGTCCGCCCATGTTCAGGCGGCCGGTACGCTGCTTGGCTGCGGGAAGCTGCTCGGTGATCCCGAGCGGCACCCGCCACGCGATGTCGCCCGTCTTCAGGTCAACCGCGACGAGGCTGCCCCACGGCGGTTTCTGGCAGGGCCACGCCTTCTCGCCCGAGCCGACCAGGTTGCCGCCGCCGTCCGGACGCCCCTCGCTCCACTGGAACCTCGACGTCGACCCGACACTGCTGTTTCGGTTATAGAGATCGCGCCCGTCGCGCACGCCACGTTTTTCAATCCAGCCAATGCTCGCCTCGTCCATCGTGTTGACGAAGATGTAGCCGAGCCCGGGATCCGATGCGGTGCCGCCCCAGTTCGCCCCACCTACAGAACCCGGAAACAGGATCGTCGAGCGCGGCGGAGCGCCTTCGGCGCGGTACCGGTATGGCGTGAACGGTCCGGCGTTGGTGAAGCCACCGCTCCGCTGTTCGAGCGCCTTGCAGAACGCCGCATGCTCGGCGTTGGTCTCGGCCGCGGTCACGATGTCTTCAGGCGCATAGCTGACGCGCGCGAGGGGTCCTGGCTTCACCGGGATCGGCTGCGTCGCCGACGCCCGCTCCCCCGGCACGTCGCTCGCCGGCACCGGACGCTCCTCGATGCCGAACACCGGCTTGCCGGTGTCGCGGTTGAGGACATACATCCATCCAGTCTTGTGCGCGATGGCCAGCACCGGCACGATACGGCCCTCGATCGTCACATCGAGCAGGCCTGGCGGTGATGGGATGTCGTAGTCCCACAGGTCGTGATGCGTCGTCTGGAAATGCCACTTGTAGGCGCCGGTCTCGGCGTCCAGGGCGACGACGGAGTTGGCAAAGAGGTTGTCGCCGTGGCGGTAGCCGCCGTAATAGTCGGGGGTGGGGCTGTCGAAGATTGCGTAGAGGGTGTTGCGCTGCGGATCGACCGTCATGGAGAAGGCCCAACTGATCGCGCCGGCCTGATCCTTCCAGCCGTCGTTCTCCCACGTCTCGAATCCGGGCGCTTCGGCCTCCTGCGGAATCGCGCGGAACTCCCACATCTTCGCGCCTGTCCGGACGTTGAAGCCGCGCACGGAGCCAGGCGGGGTGTTGGTGCCGACGAGGATGACGTTCTTATGGATGGTGGGCGAGCCGTTATAGACCTGGATCATGTCTACGACGCCGGACGCGCCAAATTCGGCCACCGGCCTGCCATTGGCCGCGTCGAGCGCGATCAGGCGGCGGCCGGACGTGAACAGGATCCTCGCGGGCGAGGCGCCGTCGCCGGGCCAGTAGCCGACGCCGCGCTTGGACGGCGGTCCCATCGGCACGTCGTACTTCCAGATCTCGCGCCCGGTCTCGGGCGCGAGCGCGACGACGCTCGTGGCGGTCGCGGCGTACATCACGCCGCGGACGACGATCGGGGTGAACTCGGTGCCGCCGGTAAGGCTTCCGCTGTCAGCCGACCGGCCAAGCGTGTAGGTCCACGCCTGTCGGAGGCGCGAGACGTTGGCGGGCGTGATCTGCGTCAACGGTGAGTGACGCGATCCCATGACGTCGCGGTTGTACATCGGCCACTCGGCCCCGGCGGATGGCACCGTCGCTTCCTGTGCATGGAGAGCCGGGAACATGGCAGCCGCTGCGACAATCAGCCCGATGCGAATGCGGCCGCCCACGAAACGAACGTCCTTCATCTGATTGACTCCCAGCACGTATTGTCCCTCGCCCGCGCTCGTTCGGGGGTGGATCCGTTGCGTACAAATCTGGTACTCTCCATCGGCTCTGTCGGGCCCCGTGCAACCAGGGAGGTTCCATGTCGTCGTTTGTCAGGTTCGTTGTCCTTGCCGTCGCGTGCGTTCTGATTCCGGCCGCCGCGTCTGCTCAGGGATCCATCGCCGGTGTCGTGAAGGACGCGTCGGGGGCCGTGCTGCCCGGCGTGACCGTTGAAGCGGCCAGCCCGGTGCTCATCGAGAAGGTTCGAACGGCCGTCACCGACGGCGCCGGCCAGTACCGGATTCTGAACCTCCGTCCAGGCTCTTACAGCGTGACCTTCACGCTGCCGGGATTCGCCACCGTCCGCCGGGAGGACATCGAGCTGACCGGCGCCTTTACCGCGACCGTCAATGCCGATCTCCGCGTGGGCGGCGTTGAGGAAACGATCACCGTCAGCGGTGAGACGCCCGTCGTGGACGTCCAGAACGTCAACCGGCAGCAGGTGCTGGATCGCGAGCTCATCGACGCCATTCCGACGGGACGGAACCTGGCGGGTGAGACGCTGCTCACGCCTGGCGTCGGCGGCCTCGAGGTGGGGGGCGGAAACTTCCGCACCGACACCCTGAGCACGACCGTGCACGGGAGCACGGCCGAAGACCACCGGACCACGCAGAACGGCGTGCCGGTCAGCGTCGCGTTCGGCGGCGGGCAGAACTTCGGCCAGAACTCGAACGTCGTCGCCTACGAGGAGGTGGCGGTGGACACCGGCGCCGCGTCCGCGGAGATCGCGACGGGCGGAACGCGGTTCAACCTGATCCCGCGCGACGGCGGCAACTCGTTCTCCGGCGTCGTGTTCGGCAGCATCATCACCGAGGGGATGCAGGGCGACAACTACACGCAGGAATTGAAGGACCGCGGCCTGGCGACCCCAGACAAGATCAAGCAGTTGGTCGACATCAATCCCGGCTTCGGCGGACCGATCATGCGGGATCGCCTGTGGTTCTATTCCACCTACCGCTACAAGACGGTGAACACCTACCCGCCGGGAATCTTCTACAACCGGAACGCGAACAACCCGAATCTCTGGACGTACGAGCCAGACACGAGCCGCCGGCCGTCCAACGACGTCGACGCCATGGA
Organism: Acidobacteriota bacterium; assembly: GCA_947465645.1. The sequence goes on from CANIBQ010000017.1 coordinate 42,751, forward strand.
CGCGCAGTTGCGCATCACCTGGCAGGCGACGCCCAAGCACAAGCTCGGCTTCCACTGGAACGAAGCGACCAACTGCCTGTGCGTGGCCGACACGACCGCGACCCGCACGCCGGACGCGAGCATCACGCGCAACTTCCCCAAGATGCGCAACCTGTTTGCCGACTGGACGGCGCCGTTGACCAATCAGATGCTGCTGGAGGCGGGCATGGTCCGGCGGATCGAGTTCGTCACCCGGGATCTGCCTCCGGAATCGAACCCGTCGATGATCTCGGTGACCGATCAGGGCCTCGGCAACCTGGTGTATCGGGCGCCACCCGGACCGGTCCGCACCACCTGGTACCGGACGATGTTCTACCGTGCCGCCGCGTCGTACGTGGCTGCCGGCCATGCGGTGAAGGTGGGCCTTACCGGCGGCCTGATGGTCGATGAGACCACGAACTTCAGCGCCACGGCGCCGTACGACTTCCGCTTCAACAACGGGGTGCCCAATCAGATCACGTTGTACGCGGTGCCCTACGACCTGACGTGGAACGGACGCGAGACCGGCCTGTACGCGCAGGACCATTGGACGATCGGCCGCCTGGCGCTGAGCTACGGCGTGCGCTACGACTACTACAGCAACTCGTTCAAGGATCAGCACCTGCGTCCCGGGCCGCTGGTCCCGAACCGCAACGTCGAGTTCCCGGACTCAACCGGTGTGAGCTGGCACGATCTGACGCCGAAGAGCGGGGTGGCCTACGACCTGTTCGGCAACGGCAAGACGGCGCTCAAGGTGAGCCTCAACAAGTACCTGCAGGGCATGGGCAATGGCGGCGTGTTCGGAACCACGATGGCCCCGGTCAGCCTCACGGTGACCAGCACCACGCGCGCCTGGACCGATACCAACCGTGACTTCGTGCCCGACTGCAATCTCGCCAGTCCCGACGCGAATGGCGAGTGCGCCGCCATGGCCAACCGGGCCTTCGGCAGCAGCCGCGCGGGCTCAACCTACGACCCCGATACGCTCACCGGCTGGGGCAAGCGCGGCTACAACTGGGAGTTCTCGGCGGGCGTGCAGCAGGAGGTGCTGCCGCGGGTCGCGGTGGACCTCGTCTACTTCCGCCGCTGGTACGGCAACTTCGTGACGACGGACAACCGGGCCGTGTCGGCAGCGGATTACGATCAGTTCAGTCTGACCGCGCCGGCAAATCCCGGGTTGCCCGGCGGCGGCGGGTACGTGGTGTCGGGCCTCTACGACCTCAATCCGTCGAAGTTCGGCACTCCGGCGGACAACTTCATCACCTTTTCCGACAGCTTCGGCAAAGAGACCAAGCGATGGAACGGCGTCGATGTCATCCTCAATGCCCGGCCCCGCGACGGCATCCTGCTGCGCGGCGGGGTCAGCTCGGGGCGCACCAGTACCGACAACTGCGAGATCGTGACCCAGTTGCCGGAACAACTGTTTGGCGCTCAGGTGCTGGGGGTGGCGAACGCCAACGTGTGGCTGCCGCAGGCGAACTGCAGTCAGACGGGTGCATTTCTGACGCAGGTCAAGTTCCTCGGGTCCTACACGATCCCGCGGGTGGACGTGCAGATCAGCGGCGGGCTGCAGAACGTGCCCGGACCCGAGGCCCTGGCCAACTACGCCGCGCCGACGGCGGCGGTCCGGACGTCGCTCGGCCGGGATCTCTCCGGCGGCGCGCGCAACGTGACCGTGAATCTGATGGAGCCCGGAACGGTGTACGGCGACCGTCTGACCGAGCTCGACCTGCGCGTCGGCAAGCTCCTGCGATTCGGCGCGACGCGCACCAACGTGATGCTCGAGATCTACAACGTGTTCAACTCGAGCGGGGTGCTCCTGCAGAGCAACACGTTCGGGGGGGCCACGCCGTGGCTCCAACCGCAGTCGATCATGCCGGCGCGCTTCATCAAGCTGGGCTTCCAGATCGATTTCTAAAGTAGACGCAACTCCCAGCGCCCGATCTTGCATCGGGCGTTGGGAGTTACTCGAGCCGGCGAAGGATCGCCTCGCCGGCTTCCCTCGTGCCAAGGGCACCGCCGACGTCGCGCGTGACCTCACCCGCCCGCACCGCCTGCTCCACCGCCAACTCAACCCGCCTGGCCGCGTCGGCTCGTCCGAGGTAGTCGAGCATCATCGCTGCCGACAGAACGGCGCCGATCGGGTTCGCGACGTTCTTGCCCGCCAGCGGCGGCGCAGAACCGTGCACCGGCTCGAACATGGACGTGCGGCCGGGATGCAGGTTGCCGGACGCCGCCATGCCAAGGCCCCCCTGCAGCGCCGCCCCCACGTCGGTGATGATGTCCCCGAACAGGTTGTTGGTCACGATGACGTCGAACTGGGACGGGTCCTGCACCAGGAACATCGCCAGCGCGTCGATGTACATGTGGCTCGCCTCGACGTCCGGATAATCCTTCCGGACCTCCGCGAACACGCGCTGCCAGAGCGCATGTCCGTGGGTCATGGCGTTGCTCTTGTCGGCCATGCAGACGCGGCGGCGGCTCCGGCTTCTTGCCGCCTCGAACGCGTGGCGGAGGATCCGGTTCACACCTTTATGTGTGTTGACCTCCTCCTGGATCGCCACCTCGTCGTCGGTGCCCGGCTTGAAGCGTCCGCCCACCCCGACGTAGAGGCCCTCGGTGTTCTCGCGAAACACGATGAAATCGACGTCAGCCCGTGACCGGTTCTTGAGGGGACACAGGCGCTCGTCGAGCAGGCGCACCGGCCGGCGGTTGACGTAAAGATCCAGCTCGAAGCGCGTCCCAAGGAGGATGTCGCGTGCGTGGCGGTTGTCCGGCACCCGCGGGTCGCCGAGCGCGCCGACGAGGATCGCGTCGAAGGATCGAAGCGTGGCGTAGCCGCCCGGCGGGATCGTTACACCTGACCGCAGGTAGTGGTCGGCGCTCCAGGGCAGCGTCTCGAGCTCGAGCCCGCCCACGCGCGAGAGCACCCGGACGGCTTCGGCCACGACCTCCGGCCCAATCCCGTCGCCTGGAATAACCGCGATCCGATGACTCACAGACCGATGTTACATGTCGGAATTCCGGATTCGATGTCGGAATCTCACCACGGGCTGACCTCCATTCGATATCGGCGCAAAACGGGCCGCCAGGTTCGTTCGGCCTCGCGTGCCGGGCCTGAAGCAGGGACGGACTGCCGGCAACAGCAGGCCAATTCCGATCACATTTCAATCACTTACGGGCGGATCCCCTCTTGCTGGGCCACAGACCGCCATGTCCTATTGCCAGCGCTTCGCCTCGATCGCCATCTCATTGTTCGTCGTCGTCGCCCCCGTTTCACGGGTCGCGGCTCAGGGCGTCCAGGTCGGCACGGTCTCCGGCATCGTCCGGTCCACCGATGAACTTCCGCTTCCGGGTGTCACGGTGACCGCGACGTCCCCCAACCTTCAAGGCGAACGCATGGGGGTCTCGGACCTCAACGGCGTCTACTACCTTCACGGTCTGCCTTCGGGCAGCTACACCGTCAGTTTCGAGCTCTCGGGCTTTCAGTCCGCGACGCGCGAAGCGATTGACGTGCGCATCGGCCGCGTCGCGACCGTCGACTCCGTCATGTCGATCGCTGGCGTCACCGAGAGGGTGACGGTCACCGCCGAAGCGCCATCCACATTGAGCAGCCCCAAGCTGAGCCAGACCTACAGCAAGAGCGAGGTCGACGCGCTGCCCGCCGGACGCAGGCCGGTCGACATCGCCGAGCTCGCCCCTGGCGTCACCGCGAACCCGTTCAACGTCGCCCAACTGACCATTGCCGGCAGCTTCGGCTTCGACAACGTGTTCATGGTCAACGGCGTCGACGTCAACGACAACATCTTCGGCACCTCGAACAACCTGTTCATCGAGGATGCCGTCCAGGAGACGTCGGTCCTGACCCACGGGATCTCGGCCGAGTACGGCCGGTTCTCAGGCGGGGTCATCAACGTCGTCACCAAGAGCGGCACCAACACGTTCAGCGGCAGCTTCCGTGAAGGGTTGAGCAACCCGAAGTGGATTGCCGAGACGCCGCTCGAGAAACGTGGCACCGTCCGCCACGTCGACGTCCTGAGCAAGACGCATGAAGGCACGTTCGGCGGCGCGGTCGTCCGCGATCGCCTGTGGTTCTTCACCGCCGGCCGCTACGAGACGGCGAACATTCCCAGCACGTTCGCCCAGAACGGCGCCAGCTACACCAGGACCGATACGAACAAGCGCGGCGAAATCAAGCTGACCGGCACGGTGGACCCGGGCCAGAGGATCGAAGTCAGCTTCATCGACAACGCGACGCGCCAGGCCAACATGACGGCGGTCGGCGCCGCGGCGGTGCTCGATCCGGGCACGCTCACCAACCGGGAGCTCCCGAACCGGCTGTTCGCGATGAACTACAACGGCGTCGTTTCGCCGACGCTGTTCACCACGCTGCAGTACTCGCAGAAGCAGCAGAGCTTCCGCAACAACGGAGGCACCAGCACCGACTTCGTGAAGTCGCCGTTCCGGACGCTCGGCGCCACGCCTGGCGTGCCCGGCGGCCTCTTCTACAACGCGCCGTATTTCGACGCGACCGACCCTGAGCAGCGGAACAACCGGCAGCTCACGGGCTCGCTGACCTACCTCATGGCGAGCCCGCGGTTCGGCAGCCACGAGATCAAGGGCGGAGGCGAATACTTCGTCAGCACCGGCATCGGCGGCAACTCGCAGTCGTCCACCGGCATCGTCTTCATGACGGACTACCTCACGAGCGGCGGCGGTGTCGTCCGCGATGCGGACGGCTCGCCGATTCCGCTGTTCGTGCCAGGCCAGACGCGGATCTTCACGTTCCAGGCGACGCGGGGCGCAGAATTCAACGTCAAGACCTCGTCGCTCTTCGTCCAGGACCGATGGATTGCGGGCCCGCGGCTGACCTTTGATATTGGAACCCGCGTCGAAATGGTGCGCAGCAGCGCGACCGGCGACGTCAACGCTGTCAACAGCAGCGCGATCATGCCGCGCCTGGCCGCGACCTACGACCTGCAGGGCAATGGCGAGACCGTCCTCTACGGGACCTACGGACACTACTCCGGCAAGTACAGCCAGGTGCAGTTCGGGGTGAACACCAACGTCGGACGCCCGAGCGAGGTGGACTACCTCTACTCGGGGCCCGCGGGCCAGGGCGAGAATTTCGCGCCGGGCTACGACCGCGCCAATTACTCGAACGTCATCTTCGCGAGCTTCCCCACGGCCAACGTGCAGATGGCGGAGGGCATCAAGTCCCCCCTGACGCGCGAGTTCACGCTCGGTGTCGGGCGCGAGCTTGGCTCCAACGGGAGCGTCCGAGCGACCTACGCGTGGCGCACGGCGTCGAACTTCGTGGAGGACTTCGTTGACACCACCACGGGCGTGACCAACGTGCCGCTGGTCGGCGTGCTGACGAACCGCGTCTACGACAACACCGACGCCCTCTACCGTGACTACCAGGCGGCGATCTTCCAGGCCGGCTACCGGATGTGGAACCGCATCAGCGTCAACGGCCACTACACGCTGCAGCTCCGCAACCAGGGCACGTTCGCGGGCGAGGCCGCCAACCAGCCCGGCATTCCCTCGGTCTACGGCAACTTTCCGGAGATCTTCGCTCCGGCACTCGACCGCCTGATGCCGGAGGGACGTCTCGACAGCTACCAGCAGCACAAGCTTCGCGTGCACGCGGTGGTCTCGCAGGGGCTCGGACGGTTCGGATCGCTCGACCTCGCGCCGATCTGGCGCGTCAACTCGGGCGGCGTCTACAGCCTGACTGCATCGATCCCCGTGCCGGCGCGGCAGTTGGCGAGGAACCCCGGCTACCCGGCCAGTGACATCAGCGCCGCGACCCGTCAGACCGTCTTCTTCGGCGACCGCGGGGGGTACGACTTGAAGGGTTACGGCGTGATGGACCTCGCCGGCACCTACAACGCCCCGGCGTGGAAGTCGGTGCAGCCGTGGTTCAAGGTGGAGGTCTACAACCTCCTCAACAACCTTAAGCAGATTGCCTGGGATCGCACGATCTCGGTCGACCCGAGCGCGCTCGACGCCAACGGCATCCCGACCGGCTACATCAAGGGACCGCGATTCGGCCAGGCCACGAGCGGCGCGCACTTCCCGCAGCCGTACCTGGGACAGAACGGCGGGCGGACCCTGAGGATGGCTTTCGGCGTAAGATTCTGACGCCATCTGTCAGTCGACAGCAGGCTCCGAAGTTATGGCAGACAGCGAACACGTTGCTCACCTGATGCGAAGGGCGGGGTTCGGCGCCACCCCGGCGGATCTCGCCCGATTCGAGGCCACCCCCCTGTCAGAGGTGGTGGACTACCTCGTCGACTACGACCGCCTGCCCGACGACGTGGACTCGAAGATCGGGCAGAGCGCCTACGTCGGCGTCACCGCCTCAGGGCCGTTCTCGCCCCACACGAACATCGATCACGCGCGGCAGCGCTGGCTGTTCCGCATGGTGCACTCGCAGCGGCCGCTCCAGGAGAAGATGACGCTCTTCTGGCATAACCACTTCGCCACCGCGTACACCAAGCTCGCCGGGGGTGTCGGGCCCATCCTGGGCACGAAGATGATGACGCACACGCGGGGCGCGCTGCCCGGGCCGCCGGGACAGATCGAGCTCCTGCGCCAGTACGCGCTCGACAGCTTCCAGACGCTGCTCTTCGAGATTGCACGGGATCCGGCGATGGTGGTCTGGCTCGACGGCCGGACCAACTTCCGTGCGCGTCCCCAGGAAAACTTCGCGCGCGAGATCATGGAGCTCTTCACGTGGGGTGTCGGCAATTACACCGAGCAGGACGTCTACGCCGCGGCCCGCGTGTTCACCGGCTGGAACCTGAGCCCGCGGCTGGGCGGCGCGAACAACAACGATCCGAACGCGTACCACGAGTTCTTCTTCAACCCGAATCAGCACGATACGTCGGCCAAGAGCTTCACGTTTCCGATCTATCGCGACGGCGGCAAGACGATTCCCGCCAGGTCGGCTGCCGACGGCCTGCGGGACGGGATGGACTTCGTTGCCGCGCTGGCCGCGCACCCGGAAACGGCGCGGCGGCTCGCCCGCAAGCTCTGGGGGTTCTTCATCAGTGAGATGGAGTCGCCAGACCCGCGCTTCGTCGACGCGGTTGCCAGCGAGTACCTCGCCAACGACACCCGGATGAAGCCGGTCGTCCGCTACATCTTCCGATCACCCTGGATGCTCGAGAATTCCTATCGCTGGACCCGGTATTCGTGGCCGACCGAGTACGTGGCGCGCGCGATTCGTGAAGTCGGCTGGAACGGCTTCTCGGTCGATGCCGCGCGCACGCCGCTCGCCAACATGGGCCAGACGCTCTTCGAACCGCCGGATGTAGCGGGCTGGTCGCTCGGCGGCGAGTGGATTTCGACCGGATCGATGCTCGCGCGCATGAACTTCGCCGCGACGCTGGCGTCCAACCAGCGTTTCAATCTGTCGCGCGCGGCCGCGGCGGCGTCGCGGACGCCGGAGGAGCTGATGGGATTCTTCCTGAGCCGGCTCTCGCCCGCCCCGATCGACAGCGTCCCGAACAACGCGCTGATGACCTATCTGCAGGCGGGCGCGACGTGGCCCGCCAACGATGCGCAACTCCTGGCGAAGTCGGCAGGCCTGACGAAGCTCCTGATCGGCTCGTCGGAATACCAGTTTATCTAGAGGGACGCCCGATGAAGATTTCCCGCAGGGAGTTCGTTCGCGATGGCGTCGCCGCCTTTACCGTGGGCTTCGCCGCGCCGGCCTTCCTGAGCGATATTGCGCAGGCGCAGGGGGCCTTGTCCCGTAACCTCGTCGTCGTCTACCTGAGCGGCGGCAACGATTCGCTGAACACCGTCATCCCGTACACGGACCCGTTCTACTACAGCCGTCGTCCGGAAATCGCGGTTCCTGCCGGACAGGTCCTGCAGATCGGCAGCGACAGCGCCGGCAAGCCGCTCGGCCTGCACCCGCGACTGACCGGGCTGCGGACGATTTTCAACGAGGGGCGGCTGGCGATCGTCCAGCGCACCGGCTACACCAACTCCAGCCGTTCGCATTTCCAGGGCATCGATATCTGGGGCTCCGCCAATCCCAGCGCGCCGACAGGACTGGGATGGCTGGGCCGGTATCTCGACACGCTGCCCTCGCCGGTGGATCCGCTCGCCGCCTGGAACACGACGCGCGAAACGCCGCGCGCGCTTGTGGCCCGAACCGTCGGCGTGCCAGCGATTCCAGACCTGAACATTTACAGTCTCTCCAGCCCCAACCCCGCCGCCGAGGCAGCCCTGGAGCGGGTGGCCTCGACCGAGATGACGGCGTACGCCCCGGCAGATCGTCCTCACCTGGCGTTCGTCAATGGATCGGCCCTGGGCGCGCTCAACACGCTTGACCGTGTGGCGTCGGTCAGGACCTACGCGCCGACGGTAACCTATTCCAATAACGGGTTCGCGCTGGCGCTCCGAGCCGTCGCGGGCTCGATGGTGCGCGGCATCGGCACACGGGTGTACTGGGTGTCGACAGGCGGGTTCGACACGCACGCCGGACAGGGGAACGCCGGCGGCGGCACGTACGCAACGCTGATGGCGACGGTCGGCGACGGCCTGGCGGCGTTCTACAACGATCTGCGCAACCAGGGGCTGCTCAACGACACGTTGATCCTGGAGTTCTCGGAGTTCGGCCGGCGCGTGTCCGAGAACGGCAGCGACGGCACCGACCACGGCGCGGCCGGTGTGATGATGGCGCTTGGCGGCGGGGTGCGCGGCGGGCTGTACGGGACGGCGCCGTCGCTCGATCCGAGCCCGTCCAATCCGTCGCTCGAGAACAACGGCGCCGACGTGCGGCACGAAACAGACTTCCGAGCGGTCTACGCCCGCGTGCTCGAGGGGTGGCTCGGCACACCGTCGACGAGCATCCTCGGCGGTAACTTCCTCGCGAACGCTCCGGCAATTATCTAGAACGTCTTTTATCATTACGCAGTGTCCGGCTTCAGCCGGACTCACGCGGTCCGCCTGAAGGCGGACACTACGTACACATGGAAAGCGTTCTAGCTGGGCACTGAGCCGGACGATTTCGCGCGCATCTCGCCGGGATCCTGCCGCAAGCAGTACGCAGCAGTTGTCGTGAAGGGCCGGCTCGCGCCGGCCCTCTTCCTTCTTGCCGCTGGCTAATTCCCGCCGCCTACCGCCTACCGCCTACCGCTTACTGCTTACTGCCTACTAAAAGCGCACTCCGAAACTGACACGCATCGACCGAGGCGTCGTATACGCGAAGCGGCTGATCGCCTGGCCGAAGGTCGGGCCCAGGTCCCAGTTCACTCCACGGACGGGAGCCGTCGTGAACGGATTGAAGGCGGCAAACCTCGCAGGCGTACTCACCGGCGTCAGCACGGTCGTCGAGAGGCGCTGGATGTTCACGCCACCCGCGTTCCCGCCGCTGCCGGTGCCGAACGCGGTGCCGCCGCACGCACAAAGCTGCGATTGGTCGAACACGTTGATGACCTGCACCTGCGCGAAGAGCTCCAGGCTGCCCGCTCCCGGAATCCGGTGCGCGTAGTTGGCCGCGAAGTCCGTGCGGAACTGCGAGGCGGTCCGGAACGCATCCCGCGCGGTGTAGTAGTAGACGATGTCGCTACCGGTCGGTGGATTGAGGTACCCGGGGTTGGTCACAAACGGTCTCGGATCCACGCCGCTGGTGACCGCGTTTTGCGACGCGGCGTCGCGCCCACCTCCGCCATAGGGAATACCGCTTTCCATCAACTGCAGCACGCTGAGCGTCAGCCCGTTCAGCAGGCCGGGTCGGTAATTCAGCCACAGCCTCGAGCGGTGGCGCTGGTCGGTGCTCAAGTCGCCCTCGGGAAAGTTCCACGCCTCCTGCCGGTATTCGGGGAACCGATGGCCCTGGAATCGCACCGCGCCGTTGGCCACCGTTTCACCTTCGAGGTTGCCCCAGTTGCGCGACAGCGTGTAGTTGCCGCCGATATCGATCGCGCTCCACCGATACGTACCCTGCGTCGTCAGGCCCGTGTAGTGATGGAAGGCCAGATCGGTGTCGTTGGTGATGGTCACGAGATCGTACGACCGGCCCTCGCTGTCCTGCACTCGCCCGCCGGGCGCGGTGACGTCCGCATACGGAGACTTGTAGTCACGGTATACCGCGTCGATGCGCAAAGCGGCGCGCTGGCCGAACTGCCGGTTCACGCCGGTTGCGTACTCCCACGCGTACGGAGAGCTCAGGTCGCCGATGACCGGCGTGAGGCCGGGAATGTCGGGCGCGCCGTTGAGCGGCAGGTTCGGACCGCCATTGGCGTTGAACCAGTTGAGCACCGTCCGGATCCCCACGTCGGGCGTGACGGGCGCCGCCGTACCGGCCGGGTTGACGTTCGGCCCGCGGTAGACGAACTGCCTCGTTTGCGCGTTGCCGGCGGCCGATGAGGCGTCGGCGATGTTCTGCGCCACGGCGGTGACGTACTTGGCCACGCTGCCGGTCACCGACCACTGGCCGCCGCCGGTGGGATCGATGATGACGCCGAGACGCGGGCTCCACGCATCCTCGGTAATCACCGTGCGCCCGGCCTGATCCTGACCGTCGTTCTTGTCGTAGCGCAGGCCGAGGTTGGCCGTGATGCGATCGCTGACGCGCCAGGCGTCGCTGTAGAACGCCGAATGCGTACGGAAGTTCGACCCCTGGCTATCCTGCGGGATCGGGTTCCACTGGATGATCGTCGAGCCGTCGCCGAGAAACGTCGGAAAGATCGTCGTCGAGGCACCCGTGCCGGAAATGATGGCGCTCGTGCCGAGGATCCGGTAGTCGCTCCCGGACTGGTGATTGTTCGCCGTCCGCTTGTCGTTGAAAAGGTCGTAGCCGAACGTCATGCTGTGCGAGCCGGTGCCGGCCGTCGACAGGAAATACGATCCCTTGACGAAGATGTCCTCGTTATCCCGCTGCTCCGACGTGCAGACGCCGCAGAAGGTATCGGTCCAGTAGCGGGTGTTGCCGCGGCTGCGGTCGATCAGCAAGGTGCCGCGCTCGATGTCGGTGAACCTGGATCCCGACCCGATGAAGCTCTGGTGCCGGTTCGAATACCGGCCTTCGAGGAAGACATTCGAGGTGATGACGCCCGTGTAATTGAACGTGAACAGGTCCTCGGGCAGCGACCGGTCGCCGAGGCTCGCGAGATCCATCGAGAGGTTCTGGTTGAAGGTGTTGTTCAACTGATCGCGGAAGCTCTTGGTGAACGAGCTCTGGAAGCGCTGCGTCGACGTCAAGGCGTACGTGCCCTTGAACTCGAAGCGTTTGCTCTGTTCGGTGAACGTATACGGGATAGCGGTCACGGCGGTGTTGCGGCCGCTCTCCTGTTTCTGCAGGCGCCCGGCGGTGAAGAACCACAGCCTGTCGCGCATCACAGGACCGCCGGCCGTGTACTCGTAGGTCGGCACCGTCTTGTCGATGCGAAGGTCCCGTCCGCCGCCGACGCCGCCGGCGGCTGACTTCTCGAACGGGGTCATCTTCCGCCACTTGTCGTTGTTCAAGGTGTCTCGGAACGACCCGCTGAAGCGGTTGCCGCCCGATTTCGTGATGATGTTCACGACGCCACCCCCGAAGCGGCCGTACTCCGCCGAGATGCCCGCGGTGGCCACCGTCGTTTCCTGGATGGCGTCTTCGATGTACAGGTCGTAGGCCTGACCGCGCAGGTTCTCGTTGACGGTCACGCCGTTGACGAGAAACAGGTTCTCATAGGATTGCGACCCGGAGATGGAATACGAACCTCCCGGTCCGGTCGGGTGCACCGAGGGCGACAGCATCAACGTGGCATTGATATCGCGCGCGGTCGGCAGCTCGGAGATCAACTCCTGGTTGAAGTTGGTCGCCACCTGCGCGGTCGCGACGAGCACGTCGGCCGATCGTCCGACGACCTGCACGGTTTCGGTGACCGCGGCAGGCCCCATCTCCACTTCAAGCGGGACCGCCTGCGTCGGCGCCACCGACACCGACCTCGTCTGCGTGCCGAATCCGCTCAGCTCGAAGGTCACGGCGTAGACGCCGGACGGCAGCAGGCTGACGATGTAGTCGCCGTTGCCGGACGTCACGGTTTCGCGGACGCCCTGCAGGTTGGGAGACGTAACGGTGACCGCGACTCCGGGGACGGGAAGACCCTGGGGATCGACGACACGGCCGGAAATCGTGCCGGTGGTGCTCTGCGCGGTGGCGGCCACCGCGGCGAGACAAAAGACCGTGCAAAGAACGAACATGCGCAGGCGCATAAGTGGACTCCTTCCCGTGGATTGAAGCACCACGCGGCCGGGGGCGCAACGCCTGATTGCTCGAAAAACCGTCTTTCTCAGGCCGAACTGCCGATGCCAATGGGCCCAAACATCCGAGGGCCGTGATGAGCCGTTATGCTTGTATTACCAGCCACCGATGATCCATGATTTTGGTTGACAACATCGCCTCGCATGGATAATTGGTCCCAGTCGGACACCACCTGTTTACGCAAGTAACTGACAGGTAACAACTTACTGGTAGGGACTATCTGGTACGTGTTTTCCCTAACAACTTCCCCACTAGTAGGCAAGCAAACACGTTCTCGAAGGAGAGACAACTAATGTACGCACGCATAAGTGCGTTCCTTCTGGTCTTTGCACTCGCCGTCACCGGCGTCGCGCAGGCCCAGGAACGCTTCGGCAGTCTTAGCGGAACGGTGACCGATCAACAGGGCGCCGCGATTCCGGGGGTCACTGTCACCATTACCAACATTCAGAGTGGTGACGCTCGACTATTTGTGACCGACGCCAACGGGCAGTACGTGGCGCTCGACTTGAATCCGGGCCGTTACACCGTCTCGTTCGAGCTCCCGGGCTTCGCGAAGGTCGAGAACACTGATATCACCGTAAGCCTTGGCCGCGCCTTCGACCTCGACGCGCAGATGAGGGTTGGCGGGCTGACCGAGACCGTCCAGGTCACCGGCGAAGCGCCTCTCGTCGACCAGCGCAGCACGCTCATCGCGCACAACGTCAGCGCGGAAGAGTTCGACATGCTGCCCAAAGGGCGCTCGTTCCAGTCGATTGCGCTGACCGCGCCGTCGGTGAACCAGGGCGAGATTGAAGGCGGCATGCAGGTGAACGGCGCCTCCGGCTCGGAGAACGCGTTCACCGTCGACGGCGTCGTCACCAACAGCCTGATCGGCGGCCAGTCGCGTCAGAACACGGTCTTCGAATACCTGCAGGAAGTACAGGTCAAGACCAGCGGCATCTCTGCCGAATACGGCGGCGCGCTCGGCGGCGTCGTCAGCGCCGTGACCAAGAGCGGGGGCAACACGTTCCGCGGCGAAGGGCATTGGTATTTCGACGGCAGCGCGCTCAGCGCCGACCCGGTGAAGCGCCTGGTGCTGAACCCGATCGACGACCGCACGGTGACCTACGTGCAGGACGAGAAGTCGCCCACTCGCCATAACGAGTTCGGCGGCTCGGTCGGCGGTCCGATCGTGCGAGACCGCCTGTTCTTCTTCGGGTCGTATTCACCGCGCAATGAAAACCGGGCAATACCTACAACGTCTCCGACGGCTCGACCGAGGTCGAGCGGGACATCTGGAAGCAGCAGGGGTTCGGCAAGCTGACGGCGGCGGGCCGCAAGTGGACCGCGAATCTGTCCGGCTTGTGGACACCGACGAAGGCCACCGGGACGCTGTCCGCGTACAACGGCATCACCTCGAACGCCTTCATCGGCACGTCGGCATCGATCGCGCCGCAGAAGAGCCGCGGCTACGAGATCAATCAGGTCAACACCAGCGGCACCTTCGACTACTCGATCACCAACAGCGCGTTCCTGAGCCTGCGCGGCGGGTTCTTCCACGATCGTTTCTCGGATACGGGTATTCCGTCGACGACGTCGTGGACCTACCAGACGCCGACCACGACGCTCGGCGCCCTGATCCCGGCTGCGCGGCAGGGCGGGACCAATACCACCAACACCCCCCGCGCGTTGATTACGGAATTCGACACGACGCGGCGGACGTTCGGCAACGTTGACTACAACCAGGCGTTCAGCCTCGGCGGCTACCACTCGCTGAAGGCCGGGGTCGGCATGCAGCGGACCACGAACGAGATCAACGCGTACTACCCTGGCGGCTACGTGTTCCTCTTCTGGGATCGCAGCTACGCGTTCGGCGGCGTCACGCGGGGCCGCGGCACCTACGGCTACTACGAGGTCAACGACCGCACCCAGACCGGTAAGGTTGGCGGGGATATCACGTCGCTGTACGTGCAGGATCAGTGGACGGTGGGCGACCGCCTGACGCTGAACCTCGGGCTCCGCACCGAAAGCGAAAACGTTCCCACCTTCCGTCCAGAGGTCCTCGAGAACGCGTTCGAGTTCGGTTTCGGCGAGAAGCTCGCCCCGCGCCTCGGCGCGGCGTACGACCTCCGCGGAGACGGCCGGATCAAGCTGTTCGGCAGCTGGGGCCGCTACTACGACTGGACGAAGTACGAGCTCGTGCGCGGCTCGTTCGGCGCCGAGCGGTGGTGCATCCACTACCGCGCGCTCGATACGCTGAACATCGACTCGCTGAACCTGAGCAACATGCCGGGCCGCGACCTATGGGCGAATCCAGGAAGCTGCCGTGATCGTCGCGTGCCCTCCTTCCAGGAGAGCATCGACCCGGACGCGGTACCGATGTCGCAGGACAGCGCCAGCGCAGGTGCCGAGTTCCAGGTGAACAGCAACAGCACGTTCACGGTGCACTACATCCACAATGACCTCCGCCAGACGATCGAGGACATCGGGTTCCTCAACGCCCAGGGCGACGAAGGCTACCTGATCGGCAACCCGGGAATCGGGCTGGCCGCGATCCAGTTCCCGACCGGCCGCACCCCTGTCGGTCAGCCGACGCCGACGCCGAAGCGCAAGTACGACGCGCTCGAGATTGGGTTCAACCGCCGCCTCGAGGACAACTGGTTCTTCAGCGCGAACTACACGCTCAGCCGACTGTGGGGCAACTACTCCGGCCTCGCCTCGTCGGACGAGATCCGCACGCCGACGACCGGTATCACCAGCCCCTCGGCGCAGCAGCAGGGCGGCACGATTTCCCGCTCGGGCGGCAACGTCAACCGCGCCTGGGACATCGACGAGATGTACTACGACTCGAAGGGCAACGGCGATCTGGTTGGCCGCCTCGCGACCGATCGGCCGCACGTCGTGAAGCTCTACGGCTCGTATACGCTGCCGATCGGCACGTCGCTCGGCGCGTTCTTCTACGGCGGCAGCGGCACCCCAATGACGACCTACGTGACCTCAGATCACGGCACGCACCTGTTCGTCAACGGCCGCGGCGACCTGGGCCGCACGCCGGTGCTGACGCGCACCGACTTCCTGGCGGCGCACAACTTCAACATGGGCGGCACGAAGGACCTGCGCCTCGAGCTGAACGTGCTGAACATGTTCAACCAGAAGACGGCGCGGCACATCTTCAACTTCGTCAATCGCGGCGAGCCGGCCCGCGGCTCCTCGCTCATCGACCTCTCCAGGGTCAACCTGTTGAACGGATACGACTACAACGAGCGGATCCTGGCGACCCCGGACGGCGCCAACGCCCGCGACCCGCGCTTCGGACAGGAAGACCTGTTCGATGACGGCGCGCGTGCGCAGCTCCTGGTCAAGTTCCTTTTCTAGATTTCACTGAAGATCGGTACGACTTGGGGGGCCTTCGGGCCCCCCTTTTTTTTGCGCCTCGGCTGCCGGAGTCTTAGAGGTCCTGCGTGTCGATCTGCGCGCGCTGCAGCCGGCCGCTGAAGTCCACGTAGATCGACTTCCACTCGGAGAACACATCGAGCGCGGCGGTGCCGGCCTCCCGGTGGCCGTTGCCCGTGGCCTTTGTCCCGCCAAACGGCAAGTGCACCTCGGCGCCGATCGTCGGCGCGTTCACGTAGACGATGCCGGTATTCATGTCGCGCATGACGGTGAACGCCGTGTTCACGTCGCGGCTGTAGACCGACGCGGAGAGGCCGTAGGGCACGTTGTTGCCGATGGCGATCGACTCGTCCAGGGAGCGGCAGCGGATGACCGAGACCACCGGCCCGAAGATCTCTTCCTGCGCGATCCGCATCGAGGGATCGACGTCGGCGAAAATCGTCGGCTCGTGAAAGTAGCCGCGCGCGTATGTCCCCGATTCGAGGCGACGGCCGCCCGCAACCAGCCTGGCGCCTTCCTGCCGGCCGATCGCCACGTACTTCATCACCGTCTCGAGCTGTCCTCCGCTCACGACCGGACCCATCTGCGCGCCGTCGTCCAGGCCGTTGCCGACCCGCAGCGCGCCCGCCCGCCGCACGAACTGCTCGACGAACGAGTCGTACACCTTTTCGTGGACGACCACGCGGCTCGCAGCCGTGCATCGCTGTCCCGTCGTGCCGAACCCGCCCCAGACGCACCCTTCCACGGCGAGATCGAGCTGCGCGTCGTCCATGACCATGATGACGTTCTTGCCGCCCATCTCGAGGTGGACCCTCTTGAAATCCGGCGCGGCATTCTGGTTGACGCGCGAGCCGACGGCCGACGATCCGGTAAACGACACGACCGACACGTCCTGATGCGTCGAGAGCGTCGTACCGACGTCCGGTCCGCCCGTAACCAGATTGACGACCCCCTTCGGGAGGCCGGCCTCGACGAGGACATTGCAGAAATTGATCGCTGACAGCGGCGTGAGCGACGCAGGTTTGAAGACCACGGTGTTTCCACACACGAGCGCCGGCGCGATCTTCCAGGACGGGATCGCCATCGGGAAGTTCCAGGGCGTGATCACCGAACAGACGCCGAGCGGCTGGCGCACCGACATGGCGAACTTGTCCCGAAGCTCCGACGGCACGGTCTGTCCGTACTGGCGGCGTCCCTCCCCCGCCATGAAATACGTCATGTCGATCGCTTCCTGGACATCGCCGCGCGTCTCCTCCAGGACCTTGCCCATTTCGCGCGTCATGTCCCGGGCGAACATTTCCTTGCGCTCGGCGATGATCTGCGCGGCCCGGAACAGGATTTCGGCGCGCTTCGGGGCGGGCACCAGGCGCCACGTGGCGTAGGCCCGGCGCGCCGCCGCCAGCGCATCCTCGGCGTCCTCCGGCGTCGATTCCTGAAAAACCCCTATCAAATCGTCGCGATTCGCCGGATTGCGGTTCTCGAACACCCGCCCGCTCCGCGAGGCGACCCATTGGCCGTCTATGTAGTTTTGAAAGGTATGCGTCGGCATTTCTGCACAGAGTGCCGTATCGGAGGCACCACGGCAAGCGCATCCCTGACACCTGGCCGGACTGGCGGCCGGCCCTCTAAACCGAGAGCGCCAGAGGTCAAGGTTTGGTAAACAAAAGAGTTACAGGCCAGGTGGCAGAGCCCCTCGCATGAGGACACCTGCCCCCGACCGCCGAGAACATGGGGAAACCCACAGGGAATCTGGCTCATTTCGCGTGGCACGAATCCTGAATTAGGGAATGGCCAGAAGGGCGGGTCCAAGATGCTCAACATGTCCCAGGTCGCTGTCACGCCAGTCCAGAAAGTTGTCGTCGTCAATGGCAACACTGAAGTGCTCGGCATGCTGGAATCCGTGCTCGACGCCGGCCGCTACGACATGGTGTTCGTGGAATCGAGCGACCACGCCTATTCGCAGATCAGGAAGGTCCTCCCGAACCTGGTAATCCTCTGCGCGCGAATCGAGCAGCTCGAAGGGTTCCAACTGCTGACGATGCTGAAGCTGGACCCGGAGACCCGGACGATCCCCGTGCTGACCTATACGACCGAGTTCGAGGGCCAGGACTTCGACATGGAGATCGCCCAGCTTGCCGACGAGGAAGAGGAGTTCCTCCCTGCCACCTCGCGGCCGGCTCTTCGCATGAACTGAATGAACGCGTGGGCTGAAGCCCACGCGCTACAACCCCCAGAAGCGACACCCCCCGTAGCGCGCAGGCTTCAGCCTGCGCGACACCCGCAGCCTGCGCGGCGTGCTATATTCCGAGCCGGATGCAGAGCGAAAAGCGGGACACCGAGCGTGTCCCGATCCTGGGTGAGCTCCAGGGTGAAATGATGGTCTTCCAGCCGATGCTGGTGAAGGACATCAGCCGCGGTGGAGCCACCGTGGACACGCGGTTCCCCCTCCACCTCAATTCCCTCCACGACCTTCGGCTGACGCTCGGCGACAAGTCCGTGGTCGTCAAGGGACGGGTCGTCCATTCTCGAATCAGTGACGTCGACCAGGACATCGTGACCTACCGGACCGGCATGGAATTCGTGGAGCCGTCCGACCGCGTGACGAGCACGATCGCTGAGTATCTCGACTCGGTCAAGATCGACCGCAGCGGCGTCTAGCCTCGCGATGTCAAGCGTCTGGCGACGAATGCGACCGCCGCCTCCGCGGATCCTTGCCGCAGGCCTCGTCCTCCTGCTCATGAATGCGGCCTACCTGGCGGTGCGAGCCGATCCGACGATCGCGTACTACGTACAGGTCGCCATCCACCCGCTTCTCGGGACCGTACTCGCGGTCGCCGGCGCGCGATACTTCCGCGCAACCTGGCGGACGACAGGCCTGCGCGCGGCCACGGGCGTGACGCTCGCCGCTGCCACGGCGCTCGGGATCGCGGTGCTCGCCGTCGGCGCCACACGGCCGTTCTACAGCCTCGTCAACGTCCACGTCGCCGTCTCCCTGATCGGGACGGCGTTGCTGCTCGCCGAAATCCTGCGCACGGCCCGCAACCGTGGGCCGCTTGTCAGGCGCCTGGTGCTGGCCGCGAGCGTCATTGCGTTCATCAGTGCCTGCGCGGCCGGAATCGAGAGAACCACGCGCGACGAGAGACGGGCCAGCCAGTTCAGGATTACCAACCCCGAGATCGTGCCCGCCAGCATGGATGACGAAGGCGGTGGGCCGCGCAGCCCGTTTTTTCCATCATCCGCCGGGACCGGCGGCCGCGGCGCGATTCCGGCCGGTTACTTCCTGACCAGCGAATCCTGCGGACGGTGCCATCGCGACATCTTCCAGCAGTGGAACTCGTCGATGCATCACTTTGCGTCGTTCAACAATCAGTGGTACCGGAAGTCGATCGAGTACATGCAGGATGTCGTCGGGGTCAGGCCCTCGAAGTGGTGCGCGGGATGCCACGATCACGCGCTTCTCTTCAGCGGCCGTTTCGATCAGCCAATCAAGACGCAGGTCGACACGACGGAGGCGCAGGCTGGCTTGGGCTGCATCTCGTGCCATGCGATCAATGGGGTGCACGGCACGATGGGACAGGGAGGGTTCGAGATCGAGTACTTTCCGATCAGCGACATCGCGTCGAGCGACAATCCGCTGATTCGTACCCTGCATGACAAGCTGCTCGAGCTGGCGCCGCGGCCGCATCGCGAATCGTTTCTGAAGCCGTTCCATCGCGAGCAGGCGGCGGAGTTCTGCTCGTCCTGTCACAAGGTCCACCTGGATCAGCCTGTCAACGCGTATCGGTGGCTGCGCGGGTTCAACGACTACGACAACTGGCAGGCGTCGGGCGTCTCCGGCCAGGGTGCCCGATCCTTCTATTACCCGGCGCAACCGCAGAACTGCGCCGACTGCCACATGCCGCGTGTGGCCTCGGATGACCCCGCCGCGCGGGACGGCAAAGTCCGGTCACACCGCTTTGCGGCCGCCAATACAGCCGTGCCTTTCGCCAACGGTGACCAGCAGCAGCTTCAGGCGGTGCACGATTTCCTGCGCGACGGCCAGGTCACAGTCGATATATTCGGCATCGTGCGGACGGACGCTCCGGTGGAACAACTTTCTCCTCAGGGAGCGGGTGGCGACCCTGCGGTGGCGACCACGTTCGGCGTCGGAGAGGAGTCGTTCACGGTCGGCCGGCGCGCGCCGGATGTGACGCTCCCCGCGAGCGTCACCGGACCGTTTGGCGCCACTCCCATGGTCGTCTCGCGGGGCGAGTCGGTCAGGCTCGAAGTGGTCGTGCGCACGCGGAAGGTCGGCCACTTCTTTCCGGGCGGCACGGTGGACGCGTTCGATGTCTGGGTGGACGTCGAGGCGCGCGACAACCACGGGCGGATCCTGCTGCGCAGCGGCGGCCTGGAGCCCTCGGGCGCGGTGGATCCGGCGGCGCATCGGTATCGGAGCTTGCTGCTGGACGAACATGGCAACCCGATCAACAAGCGGAACGCGTGGGCCGCGCGATCGGTGGCCTACGTGCGCCTGATTCCGCCTGGCGCGGCCGATACCGTCCACTACAGGCTCGACATCCCCCCCGACTCCGGCGACACCATCACCGTGACCGCCCGTGTGAAGTACAGGAAGTTCGCCTGGTGGAATACGCAGTGGGCGTACGCGGGCGTCAGAGATCCCGCACAAACGGCGTTCGCGCTTGCCGCGGGACATGACGATGGTGGATGGGTATTCACAGGCGACACATCCGGCGTGTCGGGACGAACGAAGACCATTCCGGATCCGCCGATTACTGAAATGGCGATCAACCAGGCGACGCTGGCGGTGCGCCCCGCGGGCACGGCGGTCGTCGACACGCCGGCCGCTCCGGGGCCCCTCCTGCGCGAACGGTGGAACGACTACGGGATTGGTCTTCTCCTGCAGGGCGACATTCGGGGCGCCGAAGCGGCATTCCTCCGCGTGGCCGAGATCGATCCCGCGTATGCCGACGCATGGGTCAACGTCGGCCGGGCCCGGGTGCAGGAAGGCGAGATGGCACGCGCCGAAGAGGTGCTGCGCAAGGCGCTGGCCCTGAGTCCCCGTCTGGCGAAGACGCACTTCTTCCTCGGCACGGCGCTGCGCTCGCTGGGCCGCTACGACGAGGCGCTCGCGCACCTGCGTGAAGCCGCGGCCCAGTACCCGGCTGACCGCGTCGTGCTCAACCAGATTGGCCGTGTCCTCTTTCTGATGCGCCGGTACAACGCCGCGATTGTGGAGTTCCGCAAGGTGCTGGCGATCGACCCGGAGGACGTCCAGGCGCACTACAACCTGATGCTCAGCTACCAGGGCGTGGGCGACGCGGCGATGGCCGACAGGGAGCGCCGCCTGTACGAACGCTTCAAGGCCGACGAGGCGTCGCAGGCGATCACGGGCGATTACCGGCGCCTGAATCCCGACGACAACAACGAGCGGCAGCCGATTCACGAGCATCGAACGGCGGCGGCGCGGTGATGCGATCCGTGTTCGCGTGCGCGTGCCTGCTGGCCGCCGTCTCGCTCAGCGCGCAGACGGCGCCGGTGACCTTTACCGACGCGACCGCGGCCGCCGGCATCCGCTTTCGCCACACCAACGGCGCCTTCGGCAAGAAGTACCTGCCCGAAACGATGGGAGCCGGCGCCGCGTTCCTGGACGTCGATCGCGACGGATGGCAGGACGTCTTCATCGTGAACTCGACGCGGTTTCCGGGACGGCCCGAAGCACCCGGATATCCGGCGCTGTTCCGCAACAACGGCAACGGCACCTTCACCGACGTCACGGCAGCCGCCGGCCTGCGCGTCGAGATGTACGGGATGGGAGTGTCAGCGGCCGACTACGACAATGACGGCCTGGTCGACCTGTACGTCACCGCGCTTGGCAAGAATCGCCTGTTCCGGAATCGCGGCGGCCTCCGGTTCACCGACGTGACCGACCGTGCGGGTGTCGGCGACACCGCCTTCTCGACCAGCGCCGCCTGGTTCGACTACAACCGCGACGGCCGGCTGGACCTGTTTGTCGCCAATTACGTCGAGTGGTCGCCGGAGAAGGATCTGTTCTGCTCGCTCGACGGGACGTCCAAGTCCTACTGCACGCCCGAGTCGTACCGCGGCCACAGCTCCACCTTGTATCGCAATACCGGTAACGGCACCTTCGAGAATGTGACGCGTGCCGCGGGCATCGAAGACCGAGCAGGAAAGGCGCTCGGGGTCGCACTGATCGACCATGACAACGACGGCTGGCTCGACGTGGTCGTGGCGCACGACACACAGCCGAACCGGCTGTATCGCAACCTGCGCAACGGCCGGTTCACCGACGTCGGGCTGATGGCCGGCATTGCGTTCAACGAGGCGGGCGTCGCCCGCGCCGGCATGGGCATCGATGCCGCCGATTACGACGGCTCGGGACGCCAGAGCGTAGTGATCGGCAACTTCTCCAACGAAATGATGGCGCTCTACCGCAACGAGGGCAACGGTTTGTACATCGACGAGGCGCCGATCGGCGCGGTCGGCAAGGCGTCGCTGCTGACGCTGACCTTCGGCGCCTTTTTCTTCGACTACGACCTGGACGGTCTGATGGACATTTTTGCCGCCAACGGCCATGTGGCGGACAACATCGAACGCGTGCAGCCAGCGGTGCGGTACGCGCAGCCGCCGCACCTGTTCCGGAATGCCGGGGCGGGACGCTTTGAAGAGGTGACGGGACGGATGGGGGCCGATATGAGGCGCCCGCTGGTCGCCCGCGGCGCCGCGTACGCGGACTACGATCGCGACGGCGACCTCGATGTGCTCGTCACGGCGAACAATGGCCCCGCCCGACTGCTTCGCAACGACGGCGGCAACCGTCAGCGCTGGATTCGCGTGCTGGTCGAAGGCACGCGGTCCAACCGCGACGGCATCGGCACGCGCGTCCAGGCGCTGGTGAATGGCAAGAGCGGCCCATGGGCCATGGTGAAAACCGGCTCCAGCTACTGCTCCCAGAGCGAGCTGCCCGTCACCCTCGGCCTCGGACGCGAGCAGCGGATCAGCGGGCTCCGCATCACGTGGCCCGACGGCCGCGTGGAAACGATCGGTCCACTTGAATCCAACCGCATGGTGACGGTGACGGAGGGCCGCGGGGTGACCCGGACATGGTGAGTCGCTCCCCGGCCGCATCGGCATGGATGCTCGCCGGCGTGCTTCTCGTATCGTGCGGCCGGACGCCGCCTGCAACGCCGGCGTCCGAGACCCGCGAGGCCGCGTACCGCGCCAACAACCGGGGTGTCGGCCTCCTGGAGCAGTTCGCGTTCGACCGCGCGATCCCCGCGTTCGAGGAGGCGCTTCGCATCGATCCGGCCGTCCGGCTCGCGCGCATCAATCTCGCCATCGCCTTGTTCTACGCACAGCGGACGAAAGAGGCGGCCACCGCGGCGCGGGCCGCGCAGGCCGACGACCCCGAGGCGCCGGAGCCAGCCTATCTCCTCGGATTGATCGCGCGAGCTGATGGCCAGGTCGTCGAGGCGATTCGCCAGTTCGAGCGTGTGCTTCGCGTCGATCCGGACGATGCGGGCGCGCGCGTCAACCTGGCCATGGCCATGCTCGACGATCGGCGCTACCAGGACGCCGCCGCCATGGCCGAAGCCGCCGCTGCGCTCGAGCCGTACAACGCAACGGCCGCGTATACCCGGGCGCAGGCGCTGACCCGCGGGGGCGATCGTGCGGCGGGCGCCCGCGCGCTCCAGCAATTCGAGCAGCTTCGAACAGCCCCCTACGCCGTCACCTATGCGCAGGGATACCTCCAGCAGGGACGCTACGCGGAAGCGGTCGCATCGACCGGGCTCGAGCCGGAGCTCGTGGCGTCGGGCGTTCCGGCGGTGGCCTTCGTCGACGCGACGGCCGCCTGGCTGGCCGCCCCGGCGTCGTTGCCGTCGATGCGGGCGACGGTGGCGCTGGCCGATCTCGACGCGGACGGCGATCTCGATCTCGTGACGGGCGGTGCCTCAGTGCACATCTTTCGCAACGATCGCCCTCGGCTCATCGACGTCACCGCAACGGCGTTGGCGGTGCCGATCGCCAGCGTCGCCGGTATCGTGGCCGGCGACATGAACAACGACGGCCGGGCCGACCTGGTGGTGCTGTCGGCGGCCGGGACACATCTGCTGACGCAGGCGCCGGATGGCCGCTTCCCGATGTCCCGCATCATCGACCGCTCCCCGGGTCCGGCGCGGTCCGCGGCGCTCGTGGACGCCGACCACGACGGCGACCTCGACGTGGTGATCGCCGGACGCACGTTACGGCTCCTGCGGAACAACGGCAACGCGACATTCGTGGACGTCACCGCCACAGCCGCGCTGGGCGCAACCGGCGTCGTCGGCATCGCGACGACCGACTTCGACAACCGCCGTGACATCGACATCCTGGCAGTGGTTCCAGGCCGTCCCTTGATGATGTTCCGGAACGTGCGCACGGGCGCATTCGAGGAGGTCGGGGCTGCAGCGGGCGTTCCCGCCGCGGCCGATTACACGGCGATGGCGATCGGCGACGTCAACAAGGACGGCTTCACCGACGTGCTGCTCGGGAGCAGCAACCAGCCGGCGGCGTGGATGCTGAGTCAGCGCGGTGGACGTTTCCGCACGGTCGAGGCGCCCGCCGGCACGCGCGGCATGAAAGCCGTGCAGGTGATCGACTACGACAACGACGGCCTGCTCGATGTCTTCGCCTCTACCGCCGATGGACCGCGCCTGTTCCGCCAGGCTGGCAACGGGTGGCAGGAAGACACAGCGGCCGTTGCCGCCCTACGCGGCGCGGACCCCACCGGAGCGGCGGTCGCCACGCTGGCGGCGGCCGATCTCGACCTCGACGGCGACACCGACCTCGTGGCGGGGCTGGAAGGCGGAGGCGTCCGCGTATGGCGCAACGACGGCGGCAATGCCAACAGGTCGATGCAGGTAGCGCTCACCGGCCGGGCGTCCAATCGCGCTGGTGTCGGTGCGAAAGTCGAAGTGCGTTCAGGCCGCCTCTATCAGCGGATCGAGACCGCCGCCGCCACACCGCCCGTCGCCCCTGCGGATATCACGGTCGGCCTGAGCTGGAGGACCGGCGCGGACGCCGTTCGCGTGCTGTGGCCATCGGGAGTCCTGCAGACCGAATTCCCCGAAGCGGCGTCGCGCCTCAGCGTCACCGAGCTCGATCGGACGCCGTCGTCGTGCCCGTATCTCTACACGTGGAATGGCGAACGATTCGAGTTCGTGACCGATTTCCTGGGTGGCGGCGAGATGGGGTACCTCGAAGCGGCGCCGAACCACCGCAACACTCCAGACCCGGATGAGTACGTGCGCATCACCGACACCCAGATGCGGGAACGCGACGGACGCTTCGAGCTGCGCGTGACCAATGAGCTGGAGGAGACGCTCTTCCTCGATCACCTGGCGCTCGGTGTCATAGCGCACCCGTCGGACGTGGAGGTGTTTCCGGACGAAGGGATGCGGGCACGACCGAACGCCTTCAGGACGTATACGGTGAGACACGCCCAGCCTCCCCGCAGCGTTCTCGACGACCACGGCCACGACGTGACCGCCAGCATATCCGCACGCGATCGCCGCGTCGTCGACGACTTCGAACTCCTCGACCTCCGCGGCTACGCGCGCGAGCACGCGCTCGTCGTCGATCTCGCAGGCGCGCCGCCGCGCGGTTCCTCGGAGCGCACCACCGTTCTGCTGACCGGCTGGACCGACTACGCGTTTTCCACCCACAACGTGGCGGCCGGCCAACGTGGCCTGAGCCTGCTGCCGCCGACGCTGCAGGTCGAGACGTCGCCAGGTGCGTGGAAGACGGTGAATGCCGACGCAGGGATACCGGTAGGACGTCCCCAGACCGTCGTCCTCGACGTCACCAGCTACGTGCCGCGCCGTGTGCGCATTCTCACGTCGATGCGCGTGTATTGGGACGAGGTGCTCGTGGGCACCGCGTCAACCGGCGTCGAGCCACCCGCCTGGGTGCCTCTTGGCGAGGCGGTCCTGGGGTGGCGCGGATTCTCGAAGGAACTCGACTACGCGCAGGTCACGCGAACGACCCCCTGGAAGCTGATGCCGGGCCGCTACACGCGAGAAGGCGACGTGCGAGAGCTCCTTGAAGCGTCCGACGACCGCTTCGTCATCTCGCGCCCGGGCGATGAGATCGTGCTGACGTTTGACGCATCCGCTCTGCCACCGCTCCCGCAAGGCATGCGCCGCACGTTTCTTCTCTACACGGTCGGGTACAGCAAAGAGATGGACCTGCATTCAGCCAGTCCAGACGTCGTGGCTCCGCTCCCGTTCCGCGCCATGACGGCGTACCCGTTCGCCTGGCCTGAGCGGTACCCCCACGAGGACGACGTGGCGGCGTTTCACACGCGCGTCGTGCCCCGCGCGATTCCCTCGCTGGTGTCGGAGGCCACACGGTGATGCCAGTCGCGCGCTTGGCGCGAGACCGGATGGTTGCGGAGGCGGAGGCCGAGCCCGAGCAGATGGCGATCAACGACCAGAATCACGCCACCGATCACCGCTCGCGTTCGGGCGGTCCTGCTCGACTGTGGCGGGTTGCGGCCGCTACCGAACGGTCTTGATCGTCACATTCTCACGCGGCGGGTTGACGTACGCCGCGACGAGGCTTTCGTTGCCGTCCACGCCGACCGCCGACACGCCGAAGATGAAGTCGTCGATTGATACGTTCGGCAGCACGTACTCCGTGGCGTTACCAACGGCGACCGTCGTCTCCCAGTCATTCGGCCAGCCCGAACGCATGTAAATCCTGTACCCGGCGGCGCCGGCGGATGCCTGCCACTGCAGCCTGGCGTCGTACCCGGAGGGATCGCGCGTGAGCATCGGCGCGCCGCGGTCGGTCGTCACACCCGGCGAGGCCGGCGCGAGAGCGAGCGTGGCCACGCCCGCGACGTTGACGCGCGCGTTGCGCGCCAGGTACGGAAACGACACGCCGTCGACCGTGTCGTTCACGGTGTGCTGCTTCGTGTAATTCTCGTTGGCTTCGGTCAACCGAACCGCCGTGAATCCGCGCTGGTTGAATGCGGTGTGGTCGCCGCCACGGCCGAACCGATCGTACCGCGACACGAGTACGACGCGGTGGCCGGGCACGTAGCGTGCGGCCGTCTTCCGGATGTGCCGTGCGAGCTGCCGGGACGGCGAGTCCTCCGGGCCTTCCGAGAACACGCGAATCGTTTCGCCATCGACGATCCCCGTCCCTCCAGCGGCGCCGCCGACGATGTCGTTGTTGAACACGGCGTCGATGACGGCCTTCTCGGCCTTCGCCTTCTCCGAGTGGAGATGAGCACCGACCAGTCCCTGCTCCTCGCCCGCGAACGCCACGAACACGAGCGTCGCATCGAACTGCACGCCGCTCTGCCCGAAGACGCGCGCCAGCTCCATCGTCAGCGCCGTTCCGCTTCCGTCGTCATTCGCACCTGGCGCGGGGTTGTCGCCCTTGCTGTAGTCGAACGCGGTGCCGATCCGGGCAACCGTGTCGTAGTGGCCGCTCACGTAGATCCTGCGCGCCGATCGCCCGGGCAGCACCGCCACGACGTTCCGGAGCTCGACCTCTCTGAGGATGCGCAAGCCCTGTGCGGCCACGCGGTAGGTATCGAAGCTCACCTGCAAACGGGGACTCGAGCCCTTGAGCTCGTCGAAGATCCACTGGCGCGCGGCCCCAATCCCCCGGCCGGCGGGGTCGGGGTTCGACATGAGGTTGCGGGTCTCGTACGACGCCAGCTTCTGCACGAGTGCGGTCAGCCGCTGTTCCGAGACTGAGGCGACGAGCGCGGTGATCCGCGGATCGATGTCGGACGGCTGCGCGAGCGCCGCTGCCGGAAGGAACCACAGGCACACCGCCGCCATGACGATCGTTCGCATGCGGAAATGATACGCCGACGCCCCGGCAGCCGACGTCCTGGTAGCCGGAGGCCTTCAGGCCTCCGGTCGGTTACCGGACTCGGAGATGTTCGAGGTAGTCGCCGGAGGGGATGCGCTCGGCGCGACCGAGGGGGGCGTTGTAGAAGTACGCCCACGCATCGACGACCCGCCCGTCTTCGAGCGTGACCGGGGTGAGCGCCCGCGTATAGAGGCTACTGTCCGGTTCAGCGGCGCGGAAGCCTTCGAGCTGGTCGAGCGCCTGAAGCACGATCGTCGGGTGGGACATCTCGTACACCTCACCCCAGACGTGACTGTCTGAGGCGGGCACGGCGGCGGGATAGATGCCCAGGTCGAACAGGACGCCGGAGATGGCGCCGCGGCCCGTGTACGACAAATCGTGGTCCACGCGTCTGCGGCAGGCCCTGTTGAAGGGCGTCATCAGCGTGCCGTAGAAGAAGACAAGTGCTGACACCAGCGTTTCCTATGGCTATTACGCCGGCGCCGCCAAGGGTGTTTACCATCAACTGGTGAAGGTTCCGCGCAAGCCTAACGCGTCGGCCCGTTCGCGCATGAAGAGGATGACGTTGGTGACGTGCTCTTCGAGCGGCAGTCCCAGCAGGCCGGCCCCGTTTCGGAGATCGTCGCGCGAGACCGCGCGCGCGAACGCCTTGTCCTTCATCTTCTTGATCACCGACGGGGCTTCGAGATCGAGCACGCTCTTGCTCGGGCGCACCAGCGCCGCGGCGGTGACGAATCCCGCCATCTCGTCGCAGGCAAACAACGTCTTCTCGAGCAGGCTGTCACGCGTGACGCCGCTGTAGTCGGCGTGCGACAGGATCGCCCGCATCACCCATTCGGGATAGCCAAGTCGTCGAAGCTCGTCGCACCCGCGGAACGGATGGTTGTCGAGCGTCGGATAGCGCTCGTAGTCGAAGTCGTGCAGCAGCGCGACGACGCTCCAGGCCTCTTCGTCCTCGCCACACTTGCGCGCGTAGCCGCGGACGGCGGCCTCTACCGCCAGGGCATGCTTGCGAAGGCTCTCGCCCTGCGTCCACTCGGTGAGCAGCGTCCACGCCGCATCGCGTGAGATCTTGTCGTTCACAGTTCCATCTTCCCGGTGCCCGGTTCGTGTTCAGGTTCCGTTCAGGTTCGCCGCGCTGCGCGCGGCGCGTCGCGGTCGAGCTCCAGCGCTCGCTCGATCACGGCCGTGGCCTTTGCCGTGAGCTGATACGGCGCAAGCTCTGATGGATCGACCACCGCCACGGCATCGACATCCGACCCGGCGCGCAGCTCCCCGGCGATCGGCCAGCACAGGTAGTCCACCAGCACGTAGTGGTACTCCACGCGGTTCTCGGCGTCCTTCATGATGCGGTCGAACACCTCGATCACGGGGCCAACCTCCACGTCGATCCCGATCTCCTCCTGCATCTCGCGCGCGACGCAGGCTTCCAGCGTTTCGCCGACCTCGACACCGCCGCCAGGAAGGCTCCAATGCCCCTTCATCGGTTCTACGCCCCGGCGAATGAGGACGACCTTGCCGCCAGTGACGACGACGGCACCCACTCCGACAATCGGGTGGTCGGGATATCGGCGCCGGCTCACTCGCCCATGACCTTCACGATCACCCGCTTCCTGCGCTGACCGTCGAACTCCGCGTAGAAGACTTGTTCCCACGGACCCAGATCCAGCTTGCCTGCGGTGATCGGCAGCGTCACCTGGTGGCCCATCAGCGTCCGCTTGAGGTGCGCGTCGGCGTTGTCTTCACCGGTCTGGTGATGCTTGTAGTCCAGGCCCGCCGGCGCGAGCGTCTCGAGCCACACCTGGAAGTCATGGATCAAGCCGTTCTCCCAGTCGTTGACGTAGACGCCGGCCGTGATGTGCATCGCCGACACGAGCACCATCCCTTCGGCGACGCCGCTCTTGGTGACGACCGCCGCGACTTCGTCGGTGATGCGGATGAACTCCTGGCGCTTCTTCGTGTTGAACCAGA